>JAEUOS010000158.1 GCA_016790695.1 Burkholderiales bacterium | reverse complement strand
GGCGGCCACCACTTCCTGGTGATGGTCGAGGTAATTGCGCACCAGCAGCACGATCTTGTCGGGCTTCGGGATCACGGGCAGGTAGCTGATCTCCGCGACCGGGATCGTGGCCGCCTTGCCCCTGACGATGTCGTCGCGCCGGGCGAAGTCCGGGCTGGCGATGAAGGCTTGCAGGGTCGCGTAGGACGTTTCCCTGCCGAGGTCGATGATGGCGGCGGATGCGCCGTCGCCGACCTGGGCGCCCCAGGATTCACGCCCCTTGTGCTTGAACGAAAGAAGTTTCACGAAGGCTCCTTGCTGAATTGGCGATAAGTTAGGCGGGATCAGTTCCAGGGGCCGAGGTAGGCCTCTCCCAGAAAAGTGTCGGTGTCGGCGTCGATGACATCCGGCCAGTGGTCGTTGTCGATCGGACGGCGCGACGCGGCAGGACGCGGGCGGCCGTCCCAGCCGACCTGCTCCATCGCGTGGTAGAGCTGGACAGCGTGGCCGTCCGGGTCGATCGCAAAGGCGCAATGGCCGATCCCGGGGAAGAGCTCGGGCGGCAGGTAGCGCACGGTCACGCCCTCGCCGCGCAGGAAGCCGATGGCATCGCGTAGTTGCTGGTAGTCGCCCAACTGCATGCCGAGAGAGAAGACGGTGGTGCCGGCGTGCAGGCCGAGCTCGGCGCGCAGACCGACCGGATAAAGGGCGATCGAGTGGTGCTCGGTGTTCGCGCGCAGATACACGCAGCGATGCCCTTTCCAGACCACTTCCTCGGTGACCATCAGGCCGAGGGTGTCGCGGTAGAAGGGCAGGCAGGCCTCGACGTCGCGGACGAAGATCCGCACCGGTCCGACGCGCACGATCTTGAAGGGGCGCCCGAGCAGCACCCCGCCAACGTCATGACGCTCCTCCAGGGGTTCGCTCTGGCGCCAGCCGCTCTCCGGATCGACGCCCTTGGCCACGCCCGCCTGGACTTCCGAATACTCGGAGCGGAACGGCAGGGGCGGGGGCTGGGTGTGGCGCGTGTCGTGCATCGCCAGCGGCTTGGACAGTCCTTGCCAGCCGATCTGCTCGATGCCGTAGAACAGTTCGTTGACGTGGCCGTCCGGGTCGAAAGGGTAGACGTTCCAGTTCGAGCCCGGCAGGTCCCGCCCGGAACGATGGATGCGCAGGCCAAGCCGCTTGAAGTAGTCGAATCCGTCGACCACCTCGCGCAGGCTGCCGACCTGCCAGGTGATCTGGTTGACGGTCACCTCGGGAAACTCGTTCGGGTACTTGTAGTTGGCGGCAAGCGCGCGGCGCGGAAAGAAGACGAAGGAGTGGTGCTCCGTGCCGTGGCGAGTGAAGTAGCCGATCAGCGGGCCGACCTGGGCGCGTTCCTCGGGCGTGAAGCGCGGCGACAGGTCGAGGCGGTCGGAGACCCGCAGGCCAAGGAGGCGTTCATAGAACAGGCGCGACACCTCCGGATCATTGACGTTGATGCCGAAGTGCCCGAGCCGGCGAATGCGGAAGGGCCGCGGCAGGCGCACGCCACCGACGATGTAGGAAGCGGGAAGGGGTTCCACCATGTGGCGCAATCTCCGTTAGAGCCGTTCCGCCGCGGCGCGGCGTGCGGGCATTCTGCAATCGATGGAACGGGCCGTGCCCTCGCGCGCCAGGCGCTCCAGCGCCGCGAGCACGTTGTCGGCCGTGCGTGATATGTGGTCGCACAGGAGGGATCGCGCGGCCGCGTGGTCGCGGCGGAGCACGGCATCCATGATCCGCCGGTGCTCGGCGGCCTTGTGCCGCGGTTCCTTCCGGTGGCGCATCGACAGCCGGCGGTAGCGTTCGGCCTGGTCGAACAGGTTCGAGCACATGAGGAGCAGCTTGGGGGAGGCCGACGCCGAGAGGAGCGCCATGTGGAAGTCCTTGTGTCGCACCGACCATTCGGCGTTGAGCGTCAGCGGCGTGTTCGCACCGGCTTCAGCCGCGCGTTCCTCGATCCGCGCCAGCCAGTGCTGCGCAGACACGATGCGTGCCTCCCAGGCGTCGTCGCCGACACGCATCGACTCCATCAGGGCCTCGACATCGAGCAGCAGCCGCAGCCGGGTCACGTCCATCAGGTCGTCGCCCGAGACCGTCGCGGCCCGAAACCCGCGCCGCTCGTCGGCCTGGACGAGCCCCTCGGTGACGAGACGGTTGAGTGCCTCGCGCAACGGGCTGCTCGAGAAGCCATGCTCGCGTTGCAGCATGTCGATCTTGAGCTTTTCGCCGGGCTCGATCTCGCAGCGCAGGATGCGGTCCCGCAGCGTCCGGTAGGCAAGCTCGGACAGCGGCATCCCGACCGGATGTTCGGACGATCCGGCGCGGACGGTGTCAGGCATGGCCCGGCATGAAAATGCACATATTTACATTTTATGCACAATTATCGCTTTGTGCAACACAGGTGACGCAACCCGGACCGCGGATCGATCGCTGCCGGCGGCGGACGGGAATCGATGCGACCGCGCCACGGGGCGCGGCGACCGGCGCCGGCGACCCCGTTGGCCGCGGCGACCGTCTGCGTCGGCCCGGCGCGGGCTCGGATTCGACGCCGGCGCAGCGGGGCGCGGCAATGCGCGTGCGGGCCCGCGACTCC
Source organism: Burkholderiales bacterium (assembly GCA_016790695.1). Lineage (GTDB taxonomy): Bacteria > Pseudomonadota > Gammaproteobacteria > Burkholderiales > JAEUOS01 > JAEUOS01. Next base: position 3,210 of record JAEUOS010000158.1, on the reverse strand, counting down.
ACTCGGATTCCGCCGTCGCGTCGGCACCGGCGTGTCTGCACCTGCGGCGCTTCCTCTATAATCCGAGGGTTTCGCATTGCAGCATTTCCATCCACTCCTAGCGAGAGCCCATGAAAGTCCTCGTTCCCGTCAAGCGCGTTGTCGATTACAACGTCAAGGTGCGCGTCAAGGCCGATCAGACCGGCGTCGAGACCGCCAACGTGAAGATGTCCATGAACCCCTTCGACGAGATCGCCGTCGAGGAGGCCATGCGCCTGAAGGAGGCCGGCGTGGCCACCGAGGTGGTGGTGGTCTCGTGCGGCGTCGCGGCCTGCCAGGAGACGCTGCGCACCGGCCTGGCGATCGGCGCCGACCGCGCGATCCTGGTCGAGACCGACGTCGACCTGCAGCCGCTCGCGGTGGCCAAGCTCCTTGCCGCGGTGGCCAGGAAGGAAGGTCCGAGCCTGATGATCCTCGGCAAGCAGGCCATCGACGACGATTCCAACCAGACCGGCCAGATGGTCGCCGCGCTGCTCGGCTGGCCGCAGGCCACCTTCGCCTCCAAGGTCGTCATCGCCGACGGCAAGGCGACGGTGACGCGCGAGGTCGACGGCGGGCTCGAGACGGTGCGCATCAACCTGCCGGCCGTGGTCACCACCGACCTGCGCCTGAACGAGCCGCGCTACGTCACGCTGCCCAACATCATGAAGGCGAAGAAGAAGCCGCTCGAGAACGTCAAGCCGGCGGACCTGGGCGTCGACGTGGCGCCGCGCCTGAAGACGCTCAAGGTCACCGAGCCGCCCAAGCGCAGCGCCGGGATCAAGGTGCCGGACGTGGCCACGCTGGTGGCCAAGCTCAAGAACGAAGCGAAGGTGATCTGATGACAGCCCTGGTTATCGCCGAACACGACAACGCCACCCTGAAGGGGGCGACCCTCAACGCCGTCACCGCCGCCGCCCAGTGCGGCGGCGAGGTGCACGTGCTGGTGGCCGGCAGCAACTGCGGCGCCGCCGCCCAGGCCGCCGCGCAGGTGGCCGGCGTCGCCAAGGTGCTCGTCGCCGACGCGCCGCACCTGGCCGATGCGCTCGCCGAGAACGTCGCCGCCCAGGTGGTCGCCCTGGCCGGCGCCTATTCGCACATCCTCGCGCCGGCCACGCCGAACGGCAAGAACATCCTGCCGCGCGTGGCGGCCGCGCTCGACGCGCAGCAGATCTCCGAGATCGTCGCGGTCGAGTCGCCCGACACCTTCGTGCGCCCGATCTACGCCGGCAACGCGCTCGCCACGGTGCAGTCGGCGGACGCCAAGAAGGTGATCACCGTGCGCACCACCGGCTTCGACGGCGCCGCCGCCAGCGGCGGCGCGGCCGCGGTCGAGTCGGTGGCCGCGGTCGCCGATGCCGGCATCTCCGCCTTCGTCTCGCGCGAGGTCGCCAAGTCCGAGCGCCCGGAACTCGGCGCCGCCAAGGTCATCGTCTCCGGCGGCCGCGGCATGGGCTCGGGCGAGAACTTCAAGATCCTCGAGCCCCTGGCCGACAAGCTCGGTGCCGCCATGGGCGCCTCGCGCGCGGCGGTCGACGCGGGCTTCGTCCCGAACGACTGGCAGGTCGGCCAGACCGGCAAGATCGTCGCGCCGCAGCTCTACATCGCCGTCGGCATCTCCGGCGCGATCCAGCACCTGGCCGGCATGAAGGACTCCAAGGTCATCGTCGCCATCAACAAGGACGCCGAGGCGCCGATCTTCTCGGTGGCCGACTACGGCATCGTCGGCGACCTGTTCACCATCGTGCCGGAGCTGGTCAAGGAACTGGGCTGACCGGGCCCGGCAGCATCCCACCCCGAGGGCGCCGCGTTGCGCCCTTTTTTTTAGAGCAACGCCAGGAGCATCGCCATGAGCTACAGCGCGCCGGTCAGGGACATGAAGTTCGTCATCACCGAACTCGCCGGCTTGAACGCCATCAACAAGCTGCCGGGCTGCGAGGACGCCACCGAGGAGACCGTCGACGCGATCCTCGAGGAGAACGCGCGCTTCTGCGGCGAGGTGCTCGCACCGCTCAACTGGAGCGGCGACGTCGAGCACAGCGTGCGCAACGCCGACGGCAGCGTCACCACGCCCAAGGGCTTCAAGGAGGCGTTCCGCCAGTTCGCCGAGGGCGGCTGGCAGGGCCTGCACTTCCCCGCCGACTACGGCGGCCAGGGGCTGCCCAAGCTGGTCGCCACCACCGGCATCGAGATGATCAACAGCGCGAACCTGTCGTTCGCGCTGTGCCCGCTGCTCTCCGACGGCGCGATCGAGGCCCTGCTGCTGACCGGCACCGAGGCGCAGCGCGAGACCTACCTGCACAAGCTGGTGGCGGGCCGGTGGACCGGCACCATGAACCTGACCGAGCCCCAGGCCGGTTCCGACCTGTCGCTGGTGCGCTCGCGCGCGGTGCCGCAGGGCGACGGCAGCTTCCGCGTGTTCGGCCAGAAGATCTTCATCACCTATGGCGAGCACGACATGGCCGAGAACATCGTCCATCTGGTGCTGGCGCGCACGCCCACCGCGCCCGAGGGGGTCAAGGGCATCTCGCTGTTCATCGTGCCCAAGTTCCTGGTCAACGCCGACGGCAGCCTGGGCCGGCGCAACGACGTGTTCTGCGCGTCGATCGAGCACAAGCTCGGCATCAAGGCGAGCCCGACCGCGGTCCTGGTGTACGGCGACGACAAGGGCGAGGTCGGCGAGGGCGCCATCGGCTACCTCGTGGGCGAGGAGAACCGCGGGCTGGAATACATGTTCATCATGATGAACGCGGCGCGCTTCGCGGTCGGCATGCAGGGCGTGGCGGTGGCCGAGCGCGCCTACCAGAAGGCGGTGGCGTTCGCCAGGGAGCGGGTCCAGAGCCGCGCGGTCGAGGGCTCGGCGGCCGCCGTGACCATCATCCGGCACCCCGACGTGCGGCGCATGCTCATGACCATGAGCGCGCTCAACGAGGCGGCGCGCGCATACGCCTAAGTCGCCGCCGCGGCCGCGGATGCGGACCACCACCATCCCGACCCCGCGGTGCGCGCCGACAACCAGCCCTTCTACGAGTACAGGGTGCCGATCGTCAAGCGCTTCTCCACCGAGATGAGCCTGGAGGTCACCTCGCTCGGCGTGCAGTTGCACGGAGGCATGGGCTTCATCGAGGAGACCGGCGCCGCGCAGTTCTACCGCTACGCCCGCATCCTGACCATCTACGAAGGCACCTCGGC
>JAEUOS010000207.1 GCA_016790695.1 Burkholderiales bacterium | reverse complement strand
CCCCGGCCTGGGCGTGGGCCTGCTCGGGATGAGCTTCCTGAGCCGCGTCGAGATCCGGCGCGAGGGCGACACGATGGTGCTGGTCAAGCGCTTCTAGCGCCTGTCGACGCAAAATGCGCACGCGCGGCGGGGTGTCCGCGGGCGCAGGCTCAGGGCGGCGCCATCTCCGCGCCGTCGTATTCGTCCGCGGGCACCACCGCGCCGCTGCGCAGCGCGGCCTCCGCGCGCGCCACCGCGTCCGCCGCGGCTGCCGCAACGCCCGGCCGCAGCGCCAGGCGCACGATGTCGGGCGCCGCGAGGCCGAAACTGCGCTGCGTCCCCGGCGCCAGCGTGCCGTCCAGGTGGTCGCGCACCGCCGCCTCGATGCAGGCGCCCGAGTCGGCGATCGCCGAGGCGACGAACACGTCGGGCTCGCGCGCAGTCCAGTCGAACACATTGCCGATCTGGGCCACGCCGCGCTCGCGGCAGGCGCGGATCGCGCCCGCGCGGCCGCCGTCGATCATCGCGAACAGCACGTCGGCACCGGCGTCCGCCTGCGCGGCAACCACCCGGTAGGCCAGGTCGGCGTCGTGCTGGTTGCCGCAGAAGCAGGTGAGCAGCCGCACCTCGGGCCGCGTGCGCCGCACGCCGTCGGCGAACGCGGCCCGCCCCTTGAGCCCGGGCCGGACCCGCTCGCCCGACATGTGGGCCACCACGCCGCTGCGGGTGAGACTGGCGGCGAGCACGCCGGCGAGATAGGCCGACTGTTCCTGCAGCGCCTCGTAGGTCGCGACGTTGGCGGCCGGCCGGCTGCCCTGCGTGACCACGAAGCGGGTCGCCGGAAACGCGGGCGCGACCGCGGCCACCGGCGCATCCCCCTGGCCGCCATGGGCAACGACGAGGTCGTAGCCGCGCGCGCACAGGTCGGCGAGCCAGACGGCCCGGTCGGCCGGCGGCTCGCACCAGTGCACCTCGAGCGCCGGCACCAGGCGGCGCGCCCGCTCGGCGCCCGCCTGGCCCGCGGCATTGAAGCCGCCCTCGCCGCGCGGGCCGAACAGGACAACGGCGATGCGTTCGCCTGCGGTCACGGTCGCGCCCTCAGTTGAGCCGCGCGCCCGACGACTTCACCGCCGGGGCCCAGGCACTGACCTGGTCGGCGACGAACCGGGTGAACTCCGCCGGCGACATCGCGCGCGGCGAGATGCCCAGGTCATCGAGCTTGCGCACCACGTCGGGGCGCCTGATCACCTCGGCCATCGCGCGATGGATCGCATCGACGACCTCGCGCGGCAGCCCGGCCGGCCCCGAGATGCCGAGGAAGTTCTCCGCGATCAGGTTCGGATACCCGGCCTCGGCCACCGTCGGCAGGTCGGGCGCCATCGACATGCGCTCGCGCGAGGTCACGGCCAGCAGGCGCAGCTGCCCGCCCTTCATGTACTGCAGATTCTGCGGCAGGCTGTCGACCGCCACCTTGATGGTGCCGCCGAGCAGGTCGTTGTGCATCGGCCCGGAGCCCTTGTATGGCACGTGGTTGAGCTGGGTGCCGGTGTTGTTCTTGAAGATCTCGCCGACGATGTGGCCGATCGACCCGACGCCGCCGCTGCCGAACGGCACCGGGTCCTTCTGCGCCTTGAGCCAGGCGGTGAACTCGGCCATCGTCCGCACCGGCACCGACGGATGCACCGCGAACACGTTCGGTACCGCGCCGATGTAGAAGACATGGGTGAAGCCCTTCACCGGGTCGTAGGGCGGCTTGTCGAGCATGAACGGCGAGATGCTGATCGGCGCGGTGTTCGACAGCATCAGCGTGTAGCCGTCGGCCGGGGCGTCGGCGACCGCCTTCGCGCCGATCGTCGCCCCCGCGCCCGGACGGTTGTCGATGACCACCGACTGGCCTAGCCGCTCGGCAAGCAGCGGGCCCAGCACGCGCGCGACGATGTCGCTCGACCCGCCCGGCGGAAACGTCACGACCATCTTGATCGGTGCGCGCGGCCAGCCCTGGGCCAGCGCGCTCGGTGCTGCCGCCACGGCCGCGATGGCGAGCACGCCGCCCGCGGCGATCCAGTTGCGTCTCTTGTTCATTGCTTCTCTCCCCTGTCGAAAGTCGTTGTCGCTGCAAATGCCGTGCCCGCAGCCTGCCCGTTCACGGCGTCCGCCGGACGCTCGGCTCGCGGCGCAGGATCTTCGCCCCCATGCGCGCGTCGAAGCGATCCAGGCTGATCATCACCCGCTCATGCGTGCCCTCGCCGATCGGCTCGACCTCATCCTCCGCCCAGAGGCGGAACCGGATGGTGCGGCCGGCGACCTCGACCACCTCCGCCCATGCGGTGACGCGCATCCCGACCGGCGTGGCCGCCAGATGGCGCAGCGACAGCAGCGTGCCCACCGTCTGGTACCCGGCCGGCACATGATGCTCCGCCGCCGCCAGCGCGGCCGCCTCCCACAGGTTCGACAGCACCGGCGTGGCCAGCACCCGCACCTGGCCGCTGCCGACGTGCGGCGCGGTGTGCTCGTCGGCGACGGTGATCTCGGTCTTGCCTGACAGCCCGGCGGCGATCGCCGCGAAATTGCTCATCTGCGCGCATCCTCCCTGCCGCGCCTGGCGCACGGCGGCGTCATGATGCCACGGCCTGACCGCGCACGGTCGCCTCGATCCAGTCGAGCAACGGCGGCACCGCTGCCGCGGTCGCGAACAGGCGCGGGTGCGCGGCAAGGATGCGCGCGCTCCAGGCGCGGCGCAGCCCGGCGTCGCGCGCGAGCGCGTGCGCGAGTTCCACATAGTGCGCATGCGAACGGGCGACCATGTCGCCCAGCCCCGCCTGCTCGAGCATGCCCGCGCTCATCCGGCTGCGGAACAGCGCGCCCGGCAGGGTCACCAGCGGGCAACCCTGCGACAGCACGATGTAGGTCGTGACCCCGCCGGAGAAGTGGTACGGGTCGAGCACGCAGTCGGCCGCGCGCAGCAGGTCGACGAACTCCTCGCGTGCCGCGAAGGGCCGGAAGGTCACGCGCGCCGCCAGCGCGCCCAGCGACCGCTCGAACCGCGCCTCGAGCTGTTCCTGCCAGAGCGCTCGCGCGGGATCCGCGAACAGCACGATCTCGCCGGCATCGTCGCCGGCCAGGATGTCGCGCAGCGCGGCGTCGAAATCCGGGTGCAGCTTCTGCAGCATCATCGGGCACAGGTAGATGCGCGCCTCCGTGCCCAGACCGAGGGCGGCGCGGTCGGGCGGCCGCGCGGGCAGCGGCGTGGGCTCGACCCAGACCGGGATCAGCGGCAGACGCACCAGGCGCTCGGTGTAATGCGCCTGGGCATCGGCGGCGTCCTGGTGGACGTTGCTGATGAAGTAGTCGATCGCCGGCACGCCCGAGGTCGCCGGATGGCCGACCAGCAGCGCCTGCACCGGGGCGAGGCGGCTCATCGACAGGAAATAGGGGAACGGATGCATCGCGACGTCGGTGTAGATCAGCATGTCCAGCGCGCGCGCGGCGATGCATTGCCGGGCCTGCGCCAGCGTCGGGCCGATGTGCTCGTGCCCGCCGGCGCGCTCGGCCGCGGCCGCGAGCGCGGGGTCGACGTCCGCGCCGTAGGTGAAGAGTACGGCCTCGAGACGGCCGCTCTCGATCAGGGCGCGCACATAGGCGCGATACCAGACGCCGACCGAATGGCGTCCCAGGTGCATCGACACGAACCCCACGCGCGGGCGGCGTCCCGCGAGCGGGCGCGGGCGGCGCGCCTGCGGCGCGACCTCGCCGAGCGCCGGGCACGCCGCGAGGAACAGGCGCGCCAGCGCAGCGCTGAGATCGCGGTCGCAGAACCCCTGGTAGGTGAGGAAGAAGGGCGTGCGGTTGATCGCCGCGAGCGGATCGTCGATCGGCGGCGGCGCCGCGACCAGCCGCGCGAGCCCGGCCGCGAACGCGGCGCGCGCCGTCGCGAGCGCGGCCGCGGACGGCGCGATCTGCGGCAGCGTGTTGATCAGGCGGTTGATCTCCAGGACGCCGCGCTCCCCGGCATCGGCGAGGGCGAGCGCGCGCGCATATGCGGCCTGCGCGCGGTCGATGTCGCCGCAGACGTAGCCGCAGAAGCCGAGCATTTCCTCGGGCAGCGCGGCCGTCGGCGCCAGGCGCGCGGCCAGCTCGAGGCAGTGCCGCGCCGGCGCGGCC
>JAEUOS010000094.1 GCA_016790695.1 Burkholderiales bacterium | reverse complement strand
CATCACCTCGGGCGGGAAGCCATGCCGGTCGCCACGGTCGTCGATGACCAGGCGCGCGATCTCGGTGCCGAAATCCGGGCGCGTCCAGCCTGCGATCATGCGCACCAGCAGGCGCGGGTACTGGGCCTCGAGGTCGGACGGCGCGTCCGAGTCGAAGGTGCCGTAGCGATAGGCGTCGCCGTAGAGGAGGTTCATCCAGACCGGTGCGTTGGCCGGTGCGCGGGGCGCGCCCGTCGCGACATCGCGCGGCGGCGCAGCCGGTGCCGTGCTGACGGGCTCGCCGGGCGGCTGCGCCTCCGCGATCTCGTCGACCGCCGCCTCGCCGCACAGGGCGCGGACGATCTCGGGCAGCGAACCGGCGCTCGCGTCGGCGCGCGCCGCGGTTTCGGCGTCTTCCGGCGAGAGCATCGTGCCGCGCGGCACGACCAGGCAGACGCGCGCGCCGTGCCGGGCCCGCGGCCGCTTCAGCGCGCGCAGCAGATGCAGTCCTTCGCAATCCGTGCCGCCCAGTCCGATGACCACCCAGGCCGGATTGCGGTCGCGCAGCATCGCGTCGACTTCCTCCATCTCGCCGGCATCCAGAAGCTCGAGCCCGCGGCCGCGCAGGCCGCGGCGCCAGTTGGCTCGCACGCGCACATCCGGATGGACCAGCAGGACCCGGGCCGCGAGCGGCGTTGCCACCGTCGGTGTCGGCGCAACCGCTTCGCCCTTCGCGATCACCGGCCCGGCGACGTCGGTAGTGTCGGCGACGGACGCTGGCGCCGACACGGACGACACCACGCCGACCTCCTCGACCGGTGCGAGCAGGCCCATCGAACACATCGCGGACAGCCACAGCTCGAGATCGTCGCCGGCGATCTGCGGCATGCGCGCGGCGATGTGGCCGAAGGTGGCCGGACCCTCGCGGGTGAACTCGAGCACGCTCAGGAACGCCGGCGATGCGCCTTTGCCGGTCGTCAAACGCTCGCGACCGAGATCGGTGATGCGGTATTCCCAGGCGTCTCGAAAGACATTGAGATCCATCCCCGCGCGCAGACGCGCTGCCAGCGTGGGCCCGAGCCGGGCAGTTTGCGCCATGGGTTCAGTCTGCATGGATTGCGGATTCCGTGACGGTGTCAGTATGCACGCGCAACGCGCCGGGTAACCTGTTGATTTTCATAAATTAACGTAACCGCATCGCGAGCCTGCGCTCCTCCTTCAACGGCCCCGGGCAGAAATTCTTGAATCCCTGTTGATTTCTCGAACGACGCCCCTATAATTAGCACTCGTCTGTGATGAGTGCTAACAACTACGATCGGCGCCTGCTGCTGTTGGGCACGTTGATCGCCGGGGTCGCCCCCGCATCACCGACATCCGCGCATTCCGCGGTCAGGACCGGACGGCACGAGGCAGTGCCGGCAGCGACCTGTCGCAGTGCGCCCACCCTTGCGCCCGATGGCCGGCTTGTGTTCGGAGGCTGTTCGGCAAATCATTGTTTCTAAAGGAGTTTGATTATGGCTTTGAAAATCCGCCCCCTCCACGATCGCGTGGTCGTGAAGCGTCTGGAAAACGAGACCAAGACCGCATCGGGCATCGTCATCCCCGACAACGCGGCCGAGAAGCCTGATCAGGGTGAAGTCGTTGCGGTCGGCCCCGGCAAGCGTGGCGACGACGGCAAGCTGATCGCGCCCGACGTCAAGGCTGGCGACCGCATCCTGTTCGGCAAGTACGCCGGCTCGACCGTCAAGATCGACGGCGAAGAGATCCTGGTCCTGCGCGAGGAAGACATCCTCGGCGTGCTCGCCTAAGCCCCACAAGACGTCAATCCAGATCAACTAGGAGTCGAAAACATGGCAGCCAAACAAGTTCTGTTCCACGAAGCCGCCCGGCACAAGATGCTCAACGGCCTGAACATCCTGGCCGATGCGGTCAAGGTCACCCTCGGCCCGAAAGGCCGCAACGTCGTCCTCGAGCGCTCCTTCGGCGCCCCCACCGTCACCAAGGACGGCGTGTCGGTGGCCAAGGAAGTCGAGTTGAAGGACAAGTTCGAGAACATGGGCGCGCAGATGGTCAAGGAAGTCGCTTCCAAGACCTCCGACGTCGCCGGTGACGGCACCACGACCGCGACCGTGCTCGCGCAGGCGATCGTCCGCGAAGGCATGAAGTCGGTCGCCGCGGGCATGAACCCGATGGATCTCAAGCGCGGCATCGACAAGGCCGTCGAGGCGATCACCGAGGAACTCAAGAAGATCTCCAAGCCCACCACCACCAGCAAGGAAATCGCCCAGGTCGGCGCGATCTCGGCGAACTCCGACGAGTCGGTCGGCAAGATCATCGCCGACGCGATGGACAAGGTCGGCAAGGAAGGCGTGATCACCGTCGAGGACGGCAAG
>JAEUOS010000205.1 GCA_016790695.1 Burkholderiales bacterium | reverse complement strand
GCACCTCGCGCCGCCCGACGTCGCGATCGTGCGCGTCCGCCGCGCGCGGCTCGACGGCGCGCGCGCGCTCGCCGCGGGCACCGGCCCGGCCGCGGCGCACCAGGCGGCCGCGTTCCGCGTGCGCGGCGGCGGCGCGCTCGCGCCGTCGACCCAGGATTTCGACGCCGTCATGCGCGCGCGCTTCGGCAGCACCACCGGGAGGATCGAATGAAACCCATGCTCACGCGCGGCCTCGCCGCCGCCTGTCTCGCCTTGTGCGCCAACGCGTTCGCGCAGGAGTATCCGGCGCGCCAGGTGCAGGTGGTGATCCCGTTTTCGGCCGGCAGCGCCAGCGACGTGATGGGCCGTCTCGTGCTCGACCGCGTCGCGGCCGCGATGGGCGCGCGCTTCGTCATCGACAACCGGCCCGCGGCCGGCGGCAACGTCGGCACCGCCGCCGTGACCAAGGCGGCGCCCGACGGCTACACGCTGCTGCTCTCCTCCTCGGGCCCCTTGGCGGCCAACCGCACGCTCTACCCCAACCTCGGCTACGACCCCGAGCGCGACCTCGCGCCGATCGCGCTGTTCGCGAGCCTGCCCAACATCATCGTGGTCTCGGCCAAGCTGCCGGTGACCACCGTCGCCGAACTCATCGCCCACGTGCGCGGCCGCGCCAACGTGCCCTACGGCTCGGTCGGCAACGGCAGCTCGCAGCACCTGGCCGGCGCCTACTTCGAGCAGATCGCCGGGGTGCAGATGACGCACGTGCCCTACAAGGTCACATCCCAGATGGTGAGCGACCTGGTCTCCGGCGAGGTGCCGGTGAGCTTCCAGCTGCTGCCCAACGTCATCGGCCCGGTCAAGGGCGGCCAGGTGCGCCCGCTGGCGGTGGCCGCGGCCAGGCGCCTCCCGGCGCTGCCGGAGGTGCCGACCGCGTCCGAGGTCGGGGTGCGCGGCTACGAGTCGGCGGCGTGGTTCGCCTTCCTGGCGCCGCGCGGCACGCCGCGGCCGATCATCGACCGGCTGCAGCGCGAGATCGGCGCCGCGCTCGGCGATGCCGCGCTGCGCGCGCGCTTCGCCGAGCTCGGCGCCGAGCCGCTCGCCGCCACGCCCGAGGAGACCGCGCGCTTCATCGCCGCGGAGACGGCGAAGTGGCGCGAGATCATCACGCGCGCGGGGATCAAGCTCGATCCCTGAGCGGAGGGGTGCGCCGGGATTGGCGCCGCCGATAAGCGTTATCGGCGCTTCCCCCTACCGTCGTCGCGGTTTTCCACTCACCATCGGTGCGATCCCAAGCACCGAAGGAGAGTCCCGATGTCCGCCCCGCTCGACCCCAAGTACCTGCGCCGCCCCGGCCGTTCGATCCCCGTGACCCCGAAGGACATGGAGGGGCGCGTCACCCAGTTCGAGGGCCTGAAGCCCGACCCCGGCGCGTTTCCGGACCTCAAGGACGCCGACCACGCGCGCGCGGTGTACTACATGCTCTCGCCCGGCGGCACGGCCGGGCTGCCGAGCCCGATCCGTGCGCAGCACAACTTCCACATGGCGATCATGGTCATGCCCAAGGGCGTGCGGCCGTCGACCCACGCGCACCCGTACAACGAGGTGTTCGTGCCGCTCGACGCGCGCTTTCGCTTCTATTACGGCGACGACGAGGCCTACAGCGTGGAGGTCGGCCGGTACGGCGTGATCTCGGTGCCGGCCGGGGTGATGCGCACGTTCGAGAACCTCGACGACCATCCGGCCCACGTGATGGTGCTGTTCGACACGCCGGGCGACCCGCACACCGACATGCTGATCACCCCGCGCGACTACGAGAAGTTCTACCAGGGCTGGGTGCCGGGCATGGAACCGCCGGCGCCGGGCGCGGCGAAGGCGTAACCGGGCGCGCGCGCCGCGCGCTCAGCGCGCCACCGACAGCCGCGCGCCCGCGCGGCTGCCGCCGCGCGGCAGCGACTCGCGCACCTGCTCGCGGAACCACTGGTGCGCGGCGCTGGTGTGGGTGCGCTCGTGCCAGTACATCGCGATCTGGATTTCCGGCAGCTCGAGCGGGATGTCGAACAGCATCAGCGGCAGGAGCGCCGAGAGGCGCCGCGCCGCGCGCGACGGCAGCGCGAGCACCAGGTCCGAGTTCGCCACCAGATACGCGGCCAGGAGGAAGTGCGGGCTGGTCACGGCCACGCGCCGCGTCAGGCCCTGCGCGGCGAGCAGCGAATCGATCGCGCTGCTGAAGTAGGTGAGACCCGACGGCGCCACCGACACGTGGCGCAGCGCGGCGAACCACGGCGCGTCCATCGCCGGCGTGATCCCCGGGTGGCCCTTGCGCGCCACCCCCACGTAGTGCTCGGTGTAGAGCGGCCGGTGCTTGAGCGTGCGCGGCGGCTCGACGAAGTAGGCGAGCGCGAGGTCGATCTCGCCGAGGTCGAGCGCCTCCTCGACGCGGCGGATGTTGACCGGCAGCACGTCGACCGCGACGCCGTCGGCCTTCTCGGCCAGCACCTCGGTCAGGCGCGGCATCAGCAGGAACTGCGAATAGTCGGAGGTGGCCAGGCGGAAGCGCGTCGCGCAGGTGCGCGGGTCGAAGGCCTCGGCGCCGGCGGAGAGCTCGCGCAGGCGGGTGACGATGTCGTGGATGCGCGGCGCCAGCTCCAGCGCGCGCGGCGTCGGCTGCATGCCCTCGCGCCCGCGCACCAGGAGCGGGTCGTCGAAGCGGTCGCGCAGGCGCGCCAGCGCCTCGCTCATCGCCGGCTGCGACAGGCCCATGCGCTCGGCCGCGCGCGAGACGCTGTTCTCGCGCATCAGCGCCTCGAAGCATTCGAGCAGTTGCAGGTCGAGATTCTTGTGCGTCGCCACAATCGTCCTTCCCGATAAGCGCTATCGGCCGCGCGCCCTGTCTGGGCGCGGGCAGCAACACTAGCATACCGCCTCCATCGCATCCATCGGGCATTCACCTTGAGCAAGCACGTCCTCATCACCGGCGCGTCGCGCGGCATCGGCGCCGCGACCGCGCGCCTGGCGGCGCTGCGCGGCTACGCCGTCGCCGTCAACTACGTCGCCAACGACGCCGCGGCCAAGGGCGTGGTCGACTGGATCACCGCGCAGGGCGCGCGCGCGCTCGCCGTGCGCGGCGACATGAGCAGCGAAGCCGACGTCGAGCGCGTGTTCGGCGAGGCCGAGGCCGCGTTCGGGCCGCTGTCCGCGCTGGTCAACAACGCCGGCGTGCCGGGGAAGATCGGCCGCGTCGAGAACCTCGACCTCGGCGTGCTCAAGCGCACCTTCGAGGTCAACGTCTACGCCGCCTTCCTGTGCGCGCGCGCGTTCGCGCGGCGCGCCTCGGTCAAGCGCGGCGGCGCCGGCGGGGCGATCGTCAACGTCTCGTCGATGGCATCGAAGACCGGCTCGCCCAACGAGCTGGTGCACTACGCCGCCGCCAAGGCCGCGCTCGAGACCTTCAACTACGGCTTCGCCGCCGAGGTCGCCACCGAGGGCATCCGCGTCAACGCGGTGTCCTGCGGCCTGATCGAGACCGACATCCACGCCGAGGCCGGCGACGCCTCGCGCCTGGCGCGCTACGCGACGCGCATGCCGATGGCGCGCGCCGGCAAGCCCGAGGAGGTCGCCAACGCGATCCTCTGGCTGCTCTCCGAGGAAGCGTCCTACGTCACCGGCGCCACGCTGCCGGTGGCGGGCGGGCGCTAGCGGCGCGCATCCTCGTCATCCCGGAGCCGCCGCGCAGCGCGCGGCGGCTCCGGGATTCGCTCCCGACACGAAAGCACACGCCATGTACGAAAGCTACCAGCACATCAGGTTCGAGCGCCGCGGCCGCATCCTCACGGTGGTGATGAACCGGCCCGAGGTGAAGAACGCCGCCAACGTGCGCATGCACAACGAACTCTCGCGGGTGTTCCGCGACGTCGCCGCCGATCCCGACGCCGGCGTCATCGTGCTCACCGGCGCCGGCGACGCCTTCTCCTCCGGCGGCGACATCCGCGCGATGAAGGAGAAGATCGCCGACCACACGCTGTGGAACGACACCGTCGACGAGGCGCGCAGCCTGTTCTACTCGATCCTCGACCTCGACAAGCCGCTGATCGCGCGCGTCAACGGCGCCGCCACCGGGCTGGGCGCGACCCTCGCCGTGTATGCGGACATCGCGATCGCCGCCGAGTCGGCGGTGATCGGCGACCCCCACGTCAAGGTGGGCCTGGTCGCCGGCGACGGCGGCGCGCTGATGTGGCCGATGCTGATCGGCTTCCAGAAGGCCAAGGAACTGCTGCTCCTGGGCGACAACGTCGACGCGAAGGAGGCCGCGCGCCTCGGGCTCGTCACCTACTGCGTGCCCGACGCGGAACTCGACGCGCGCGTCTACGGCCTGGCCGAGCGCCTGCTCAAGGGCGCGCCGCTCGCGCTGTCCGGCACCAAGAAGGCGATCAACCACACCCTGCGGAACCTCGCGCTGTCGACCTTCGAGTACGGCGTCTCGCTCGAGACCCAGTCGCACCTCTCGCGCGACCATGCCGAGGCCTGCGACGCCTTCATCGAGAAGCGCAAGCCGGTCTTCACCGGCCGCTGAGCGCCCCGCCGCGACCGTGGCCCACGCCCTCGACGCCCTGTTCCGCCCGCGCTCGGTCGCGGTGATCGGCGCGTCGTCCGACCCGAACAAGATCGGCGGACGGCCGCTCGCCTTCCTCAGGCGCGCCGGCTATCGCGGCGCGCTGTTCCCGGTCAATCCGTCGGCGGAACGCGTGCAGGAGCTCGCCGCCTATCCGTCGCTCGCGGCGATCCCTGCCGAGGTCGACCACGCCATCATCGCGCTGCCCGGCAAGGCCGTGCTCGGCGCCGTCGACGAGTGCGCGGCCAAGGGCGTGCGCGCGGTGCAGGTGTTCTCGGCCGGCTTCGGCGAGGGCGGCGAGAGCGGCCGGCGCGAGCAGGCCGAACTGCGCGCGCGCGCCGCGGCCGCCGGCATGCGCGTGCTCGGGCCCAACAGCCTCGGCCTGTTCAACACCGCCGACAGCTTCTTCGGCACCTTCGCCACCGCGCTCGACGGCGCCTGGCCGCGGCCCGGCAGCGTCGGCGTGGCCACGCAGTCGGGCGCGTTCGGCTCCTACTTCTTCGGCCTGGCGCAGGCGCGCGGCCTGGGCTTCTCGCACTTCGTGGCCACCGGCAACGAATGCGACGTCGACGTCGCCGAGTGCGTCGGGTTCCTCGCGCACGACGCGGCGACGCGCGTGATCGTGATGGCCGTCGAGGGCTGCAGGGACGGGGCGCGCCTGGTCGCCGCGCTCGGCGCCGCGCGCGCCGCCGCCAAGCCGGTGATCGCGATGAAGGTCGGCGTGTCGCAGGCCGGCGCCCGCGCTGCCGCCACCCACACCGGATCCCTTGCCGGCGAGGACCGGGTGTTCGACGCGGTCCTGGCCGAGTTCGGCGTCTACCGCGCCGGCAGCCTCGAGGAGATCGTCGACGTCGCCTACTGCGCCAGCGTGGCGCCGCTGCCGCGCGGCAACCGCCTGGCGGTGATCACCACCTCGGGCGGCATCGGCGTGCTCGCCGCCGACGCGGCCGAAGCGCGCGGCCTGGCGCTGCCGCCGGTCGGCGCGGCGACGCAGGCGGCGATCGCCGGGCTGATTCCCCTGGCCGGCGGCGTCAATCCGGTCGACACCTCCGCCGGCATCATCGGCGACCTCTCGCTCTACAGCCGGGCGGCGTCCGCGATGCTCGCCGACCGGCCGTACGACGCGGTGCTGTGCTTCCTCGCGCACATCGGGCGCAATCCCGCGCACTGGGCGCAGCTGCGGGAGTCGCTCTACGCGCTGCGCCGGCAGCATGCGGGCGTGCCGTTCGTCGCCGTGCTCCTTGCCGATGCCGACCTGACCCGGGAACTCGAGGCCGAGGGCTTCGCGGTCTTCGCCGACCCGACGCGCGCGGTCAATGCCATCGCGGCCGCCAGCCGGCTGGGCGCGGCGCCGGCGGCCGCGCCGCCGACCGCGACGCGGCCGGCGCGCAGGCTGT
>JAEUOS010000076.1 GCA_016790695.1 Burkholderiales bacterium | reverse complement strand
CCTCGATCGCCCGGGAAAGCGCATCGAACAAGGCCGCCTGCAGAGGATGCTGCAGATCGTCGACCACCACCCCGACCAGTCCGCTGTGCCCGCGGATCATGCCGCGGGCGAACGCGTTGGGCGTGTAGCCAAGCGCGGCGGCGGCCTGCTCGACCTTGGCGCGCAGCGTCGGAGAAAGCGGCGCGCCGGGCCGGAACGCGCGACTCACGGTCGACTGCGAGACGCCCGCCAGTCGCGCAACGTCGTTCGAGGTCACCAGACGACGCGACATGACGAGGCAGGTTTCCGCAGGATGGGGCCGGGCCAGCGATCGACCTCTGGCGACGGCGACGTCGCCGGATTCTACCGGGGCGGGTCGGCATCGACGCTGCGGCATCGCAACAATCGCCCCTGGCGATAGGCGCCATCGGCTGCGCCCGATGGACGCGCCCGGCACGCGCACGCAGACTGCGCCGGTTTCCGTCAGCGCCCCGGGGCGCGCTCCGCTCATCGTGCCCCTGCGATTCCCCGCCAGCCCTGCGCATTCCGCGTGACCTTCGACGTCGTGATCATCGGTGCCGGCCCCGCAGGCTGCGTGCTGGCCAATCGCCTGTCCGCCTCCGGGCGCGAGCGCGTGCTGCTCGTCGAGGCCGGCAGCGACACGCCGCCCGGCGCCGAGCCGGCCCAGGTGCGCGACCTGTTCGGTCCTTCCGCCTCCGGCGACCCGCGTTTCCTCTGGAACGAACTCAAGGTGCGCTGGCGCCCGGGCGCGCCGGAGAAGCGCTATGAGCAGGGACGCGTCATGGGCGGCGGCTCGTCGATCAATGCGATGTGGGCGCTGCGCGGCATGCCGGGCGACTACGACGGCTGGGAGGCGGCCGGCGCCGCGGGCTGGAACTGGGCGGCGGTGAAGCCCTGGTTCATGAAGCTCGAGCGCGACGAGATCGTCCACCCGGACCACGGCAGCGACGGGCCGTTTCCGCTGAAGCGCCTGCCGCGCGACGCGTGGCCGCCGTTCGCGCGCGCCTATGCGGCGGCGATCGAGCGTGCCGGCTATCCGTACGTGCCCGACCTCAACACCGATTTCGCCGACGGCTTCGGGCCGGTGCCGCTGAACGCCACGGCCGCGTCGCGGGTTTCCGCGCCGATGGCCTACCTCGGGGCCGCGGTGCGGCAGCGCCCGAACCTGACCATCCGCTGCGGCGTGCGCGGCGCGCGCGTGCTGCTCGAGGGGCAGCGCGCCGCCGGCGTCGAGGTCATGGCCGACGGCCGCCGCGAGACCATCGCCGCGCGGCGCGTGTTCCTGTGCGCGGGCGCGTTCCAGTCGCCGGCCCTGCTGATGCGCTCGGGCATCGGCCCGGCGGCGGACCTCAAGGCCCTCGGCATCGCGGTCGCGCGCGACCTGCCGGGCGTCGGCGCCAACCTGCACGACCATCCGTACATCTACATCGGCATGCACCTGAAGCGCGCGGCCAGGCAGTCGCCCGCGCTGCGCAGCTGGGTCTCGGGCTGCTTCCGCTACAGCTCGGGGCTGCCCGGCTGCCCGCCGACCGACATGATGGTCACGATGCTCAACAAGACCATGTGGCACCCGCTCGGGCAGCGCATCGGCGCCTCCGGCGTGTCGCTCTACAAGTCGTTCTCGCGCGGCCGCGTGCGCATCGCCTCGCCCGACCCGCTGGCGATGCCGGCGATCGACTTCAACCAGCTCGAGGACGCGCGCGACATCCGCCGCATGGTCGACGGCATTCGCCTGGTCTACCGGCTGCTCGCCGATCCCGGGGTCGCGGCGCTGCGCAACGAGGTGTTCGCCGCCACCTTCTCCGAGGCGGTGCGCGAGATGATGCGCCCGACCGCGAAGAGCTGGATCAAGGCGGTCGCGGCGACGCTGCTGTTCGACGGCCCCGCGCCGCTGCGGCGCGCGCTGATCGATCGCTTCATCACCCAGGGCTTCGACCTCGGCGCCGTGATCGGCGACGACGACCGCCTCGCCGAGCACATCCGCGCCAACGCGGTCGGCATGTTCCACCCGGTCGGCACCTGCCGCATGGGAGCGGCCGACGACGCCCTCGCCGTGGTCGGCCCCGCCTGCCGCGTGCACGGCATCGACGGCCTGTCGGTGGTCGACGCCTCGGTGATGCCGGCGATCCCGCGCGGCAACACCCACTTCCCGACGCTGATGATCGCCGAGAAGATCGGCGCCCTCGAAGCTGCACGCTGACCATCCCTTTCTTGCCCAAGGAGACAACCATGCTCAAGCGCTTCCTCGCAACGGCCGCCGCCGCCGGCGCGCTGGCCTTCGCGCCGGCCGCCCCGGCGCAGCAGGCCATCAACCTCACCCTCGCCTCCGGCTATCCGCCGGTGTTCCTGTTCCTGCGCGAGATCCAGTCGAACTTCGCCGAGGAGGTCAACCGCGAGCTGGCGAAGTCGGGCAACCGGCACCGGATCAACTGGAACTTCGCGTTCTCCGGCACGCTCGCCAAGATCCCGGCGATGCTCGAGGCGATCGAGACCGCGCAGGCCGAGGTCGGCCACGTCTCGCACCTGTTCGCGCCCGGCAAGCTGCCCCTGCAGAACGTCGACGGCTACACGCCGTTCTCGGTGCCCGACCATCGCACCTCGGCGAAGCTGACCGAGGAGCTGATGAAGGCGGTGCCCGCGATCGGCGCGCAGTACGACAAGCTCGGCCTGGTGCTGCTCGCGAACTTCCCGCTCGACGACTACGTGCTCATGTCGAAGAAGCCGATCAACTCCCTCGCCGACCTGAAGGGCCTCAAGGTCGGCGGCGCGGGCGCCAACCTCAACTGGCTCGCCGGCTCCGGCGCGGTGGGGGTCGCCACCACCGGCGCGGCGGCGTACAACGACATGAAGAGCGGCGTGTTCGACGCGCTGCTCGCGCCGATGACCTTCGTGCCTTCGGGCAAGTACCACGAGGTGGCGCCGTTCATGACCAAGGTCAGCTTCAACGCGATGACCGCGGGCCAGATCGTCGCCAACAAGGCGGCCTTCGCCAAGCTGCCCGCCGAGGTGCAGGACGCGATGCGCCGGTCGGCCGCCGCGTTCCAGGCCCGCTATCTCGACGCCCTCGACCGCGCGGTGGCCGAGGCCGAGAAGGCGGTGGCCGCCGGCGGCGGCAAGGTCTCGACCTTCCCGCGCGAGGAGCGCGCGAAGTGGGCCGCGTCGCTGCCGAACATCGCCGAGAAGTGGGCGAAGGAACTCGATGCCAGGGGCCTGCCCGGCACGCAGACGGTCAAGGCGCAGATGGACATCCTGCGCCGGATGGGCGTGCAGCCGCCGCGCGCCTGGGACCAGTTCTAGGACCCGGCGGGGACGCGCGCGGTGGATCGCACGCTCAAGGCCGTCTCGGCCGCGATGAACGCGCTGGGCAGCGTGCTGATCCTGTTCATCATGGCGGTGATGACCATCGACATCGGCGGCCGCGCGCTGTTCGGCCGGCCGCTCAACGGCGTGCCGGAGATGGTCACCATCGCGATCACGGTGATCGTGTTCCTGCAGTTCGCGAGCACGCTGCGCGCCGGGCGCATGATCATGGTCGACGGCTTCCTCGACTGGCTCGGCGCGCGCTCGGTCGCCGCCGAGCAGGGCCTGCTGGCCGTCTACCACCTCGCGGGCGCGCTCGCCTTCGCCGCGACCGGCTGGGCCACCTGGCCGCTGCTGCAGCGGGTGCTCGCCTCCGGCGACATCTACGGCAACGTCGGCGTCTTCACCTTCCCCAAGTGGCCGGTGCGCGTGGCCATCATCGCCGGCTGCGCGCTGGTGACGCTGGAATACCTGCTGCGCGCGCTCGCGCACCTGCGCGCCGCCGGGCGCGGCCAGCGCCTGTTCGCCGGCGGCGACCCGCGCGACCGCATCCTGTCATGACGCGCCGACCGGCGATCCGATGAGCGGCCTGGCGATCACCGTCGCGGGCTTCGTCGTCCTCGGGGTCCTGATCTACGGCGGCATGCACATCGCCGTCGCGCTGCTCCTGACGGCATTCTGCGGCGCGTGGCTGATCCGCGGCAACATCGACGCCGGCCTGAACCTCGTCGGCATCGCCGCCGCGGACGCGGTCGCCGACTACGAGTACGGCGTGATTCCGCTGTTCGTGCTGATGGGCTTCCTCGTCATGCGCGCCGGCGTCGGCGCCGACAGCTACCGCGTCGCGCAGAGCGCGCTGCGCGGCGTGCCCGGCGCGCTCGGCCACGCCACCGTGGTCGGCAACGCGATCTTCTCGGCCATCACCGGCGTCTCGGTGGCGGCGGTGGTGCTGTTCACCCGCATGGCCGTGCCGGAGATGCTCAAGGCCGGCTACCACCCGCGCTTCGCCGTCGGCGTGGTCGCCGGCTCGGCGATGCTCGGGATGCTGATCCCGCCGTCGGTGCTGATGATCATCTACGCCATCCTCACCGAGACCTCGATCGGCGACCTGTTCCTGGCCGGGATCGTGCCCGGCCTCCTGCTCACCGCGGCGTTCTCCGGCGCGATCCTCTGGCTCGCGCGGCGCGACCCGCGCCGCTTCGGCGGCGGCCGGCCGCTGTCCGAGGCCGACATCCTGTCGATGCGCGAGATGCTCCGGCTCTCGGGGCCGATCGTGCTGCTGATCGCGGTGGTGCTGGGGGGCATGTACGCCGGCTGGTTCACCGCGACCGAGGCCGGCGCGGTCGGCGCGCTCGCCGCGCTCCTGATCGCGCTCGCGCGCCGCGCGCTCGACTGGAAGGGATTCGTCTCGATCCTGATCGAGACCGGCCACGTCACCGCCTCGCTGGTGGCGATCATCATGGCCGCCAACATGTTCTCGCGCTTCCTCGCCATCGGCGGCCTGCCGTCCGCGCTCAACGGCTGGATCATGAGCCTCGCGCCGAGCCTGTACACGGTGCTGGCGATCTACATCCTCGTGGTGCTGGTGCTCGGCACCGCGATGGATTCGGCCTCCACCACGCTGATCGCGGTGCCGATCTTCGCGGTGATCTTCAAGGCCATGGGCGCGGACCTGGTGTGGATCGGCATCATCACCATGATCACCGTCGAGATCGGGCTCATCACCCCGCCGCTGGGGATGGCGCCGTTCGTCATCAAGATGACCCTGGAGCGCGACGACATCAGCCTGTCCGACATCTATGCCGGCGCGCTGCCGTTCGCCGTGGCCGCGATGGCGGTGGTCGGCCTGATCGTCGCCTTCCCCTGGCTCGCCACCGGCATCGTCCGCTAGGCGGCGCGTGCAGCGCGCCGCCGCCTCCGGTATCGTTGCACGGCCACGCGTGGCAACTTCGCAACCACCAGGAGCATTCATGGCAGAAGTCGGCAGCAACGCCCCGGAGTTCAAGCTCCGGGCGCACGACGGCAGCGAGATCTCGCTCTCGCAGTACCGCGGCAGCAAATGGGTGGTGATCTCCGCCTATCCGTTCGCCTTCACCGGCGGGTGAAGCAACCAGACCTCCAACTTCAACCGTGCGTTGAAGCAGTATGAAGAGAAGGGCGCCCAGCTCCTGGGCCTGTCGTGCGACACGGTGCCTTCGCTCAAGGTGTGGTCGCAGAGCCTGGGCGGGGTCGGCCATCCGCTGCTGTCGGACTTCCACCCGCACGGCGGCGCGTCGCAGGCGCTCGGCATCTACAACGCCGAGGGCGGCTACACGCTGCGCGCGGTCATCATCGTCGATCCGCAGGGCACGGTGCGCGCCAGGCACCTCTATCCGGCCGGCGTGCTGCCGCGTCCCGACGAGGTGCTGGCCGAGCTCGCCGGCCTGATCGGCAGGTAGCCGCCGGCGGCAGCCGGCGGTGCGCGCGTGCCGGGCCGGCGTTGCTGCCGGCCCGGCACGGCGTCAGGCCGCCTTGCGCCGCGTGCCGCCGAAGCGTCCGAACAGGTCGCGCGCGATGATCTGCTTCATCACCTCCACCGCGCCGCCGGCGATCTTGACGATGCGCGCGTCGGCGTAGGCGCGGCACACCGGGTATTCCCACATGTAGCCCCAGCCGCCGTGCAGCTGCAGGCATTCGTCGACCACGCGGCAGTGCAGCTCGGTGAGCATGAGCTTGGCGGCGGCGGCGTCGACCTCGTCGAGGCGCCCCGCGACCTGCAGCTCGATGCAGCGGTCGACGAACACGCGCGCGGCAACCGCCGCGGCCTGCAGTTCCGCGAGCTTGAACTGGGTGTTCTGGAACTCGGCGAGGCTGTGCCCGAACGCCTTGCGGCCCGCGACGTACTCGACGGTCTGCGCGATCGTCACCTCGGCGACGACCGCGCTGCGCACCGCCTGCACCAGGCGCTCGTGCGCGAGGTTGCGGGTCAGGTAGCGGAAGCCCTGGTGCTCCTCGCCGAGCAGGTTGCCGGCCGGCACGCGCACCTCGTCGAAGAACAGCTCCGAGGTGTCCTGCGCCTTCATGCCGAGCTTCTTCAGGCGCCGCCCGCGCGCGAAGCCGGGGCGGTCGGTCTCGACCACCACCAGGCTGATCGCGTCGCGCGGCCGCGCCGGGTCGCTCTTGCACACCAGCACCACGATGTCGGCGAGCTGGCCGTTGGAGATGTAGGTCTTCTGGCCGTTGATGACCAGCGCATCGCCGTCGCGCCGCACCGTGGTGCGGATGCCGCGCACGTCGCTGCCGGCCGCCGGCTCGGTGATGCCGAGCGCGCCGATGATCTCGCCCGCGACCATGCCGGGCAGCCAGCGCCGCTTCTGCTCCTCGTTGCCGAAGTTCTGGATGTAGGTCGCGACCATGTCGGAATGGATCGCGAAGCCGGGGCCGGAGGCGCCGCAGCGCGCCAGCTCCTCGATCACCACCACGTTGTAGAGGAAATCCGCGCCGGGGCCGCCGTATGCCTCGGGCACCGCGCAGCAGAGGAGGCCGGCGGCGCCGGCCTTGCGCCAGATCTCGCGCGGCACCTGGCCCGCCTCCTCCCAGTCGGCGTGGTGGGGCGCGATCTCGGTTTCTACGAAGCGCCGCACGGCGTCGCGAAAGGTGTCGTGCTCGCTCTGGAAGATGGTGCGCGGAATCATCGTCGGCCTCCCCGTGTCGGAAGCGGCCACTTTACCGCGCCGCCGGCGGGGAACGTCTAGACTGGGGAGTTCCCCTCGCCATCATCCCGACGGAGGCCGCATGCGCCGCAGCACCGATCACATCCTGACCACGCACACGGGCAGCCTGCCGCGCGCGGACGCCGTGCTTGAGGGCATGCGCGCGCGCGAGGAGGAAACCCTCGCCGACCCGGCCGCGCTCGAGGCCGCCATCGACGCCGAGGTCGCCGCGATCGTCGCGCGCCAGGTCGCGGCCGGCATCGACGTCGTCAACGACGGCGAGTGCGGGCGTCCGAACTTCCACCACTACGTCGGCGAGCGCCTCTCCGGCTTCGAGAAGCGCGTGCCGCCGGGCGGCGTGCCGGTGCTCACGCGTCCGCTCGGCATCGGCGGGCGCGACGCCGCGATGTTTCCGGACTACTACCGGGCGGCGCTCGCCAACAACCCGTTCGCCAACGCCATCCGCATGGCGCCGCGCGTGTGCGTGGGCCCGATCGGCTATGTCGGCCAGGCGATCGTCGCGCGCGACATCGCGCGCCTCAAGTCCGCGATGGCGGCGAGCGGCGCGTCGGAGGGCTTCATGTCGGCGGCCTCGCCGATGTCGATCGCGCGCAACGAGCACTACCCGAGCGCCGAGGCGTTCCAGCTCGCCTTCGCCGAGGCCATGCGCGTCGAGTACCGGGCGATCATCGACGCGGGCCTGGTGCTGCAGATCGACGACCCGCGGCTGTTCAGCGAGTGGGATGCGCAGCACGACTGGGACATGGCGGCCTACCGCCGGTGGGCGGAGGAGCGCGTCGAGTTCCTCAATCATGCGCTGCGCGGGCTGCCGGAGGACCGCATCCGCTTCCACGCCTGCTACGGGGTGAACTGCGGCCCGCGCGTGAGCGACCTGCAACTCGAGACGGTGATCGACCTGCTGTTCCGCATCAATGCGGGCGCCTATTCCTTCGAAGCCGCCAATCCGCGCCACGAGCACGAGTGGCGCGTGCCGCAGAAGGTCCGGCTGCCGGCGGGCAAGACCCTCATCCCGGGCGTGGTCACCCACTCCAACCCGATGGTCGAACATCCCGAGACGGTCGCCGAGCGCATCGTGCGCTGGGCGCAGTCGGCCGGGCGCGAGAACATCGTCGTCGGCAACGACTGCGGCTTCGCGTCCAACGCCGGCAACAGCGAGATTCCCGCCACGGTCGCCTGGGCCAAGCTGCGCGCGCTCGGCGAAGGCGCGCGCCTGGCCTCCGCGCAACTGTGGCGCTGACCGGACGCGTGCGGTAAGCTTCCCCGACCGCCTTGCCGCCCGCGCCGTCCGATGTCCCTGACCCGCCCCGCCCGTTCCCGCCGCCGGATCGTCGGCAGCTTCGCAGGTGCCGCGCTCGCCCTCGCCGGACCGGCGCGGCCGGTGCACGCGCAGGACGGCGCGCTCCCCGGCACGCTGCGCATCCTGGTGGGCTCGGCGGGCGCCGGCCCGGACCTGCTCGCGCGCGTCGTCGCCGACCAGTTGCGCGCCGCGCATGGCTGGAACGTGCTCGTCGAGAACCGGCTGGGCGCCGGCGGCCGCATCGCCATCGAGGCGACGAAGAACGCGACACCCGACGGGCTGACGATGATGCTGGTGTCGATCGAGCTGCTCACGCTCTATCCGCACGTGTTCCGCCAGCTCTCCTACGACGCGTTCAGCGACTTCGTGCCGGTCGCGGGCGTGTCGAGCAATCCCTACGCGCTGGCGGTCAACGCCAGGTCGGGCCACGAGACGCTGGCCGACTTCATCGCCTGGTGCAAGGCCAACCCGCGCCAGGCCGCGTACGCGACGCCGGGCCTGGGCACCCCGCAGCAGTTCCTCGGCGCGATGCTCGCGCGCGACGCCGGCATCGAGTTCACCCACGTCCCCTACAAGGGCGGCGCGCCGGCGATGCAGGACCTGCTCGGCAACCAGATTCCGTGCGCGATCACCGCCTACGCGACGGCAGCGGCGCAGGTGCGCGCCGGCGGCATCCGCATCCTCGCGCATTCCGGACAGGCGCGCACGCGCGCCGCGCCGGAGATCCCGACGTTCCACGAACTCGGGTACAGGAGCGTGGTTGCCGAGGGCGATTTCCTCATTGCCGCGCAGGCGCGCGCCCCTGCCGATCTGGTGCGGCGCATCGGCGCGGCGATCGTCGCGCAGACCCGCGGCGAGGCGTTTCGCGCGGCGGTGGCCAGGCTCGGCCAGGAACCGCTGCCGGCGGCGACGCCGGAGCTGGCGCTGCGCATGCAGAGAAACCACGCGTTGTGGGCGGGCGTGATCAAGGCCACCGGTTTCCAGGCGGTGGATTGACGCGGCACGCGCGACGGCACGGCGGACAGCGAGGAACCCCATGAAGATCGACATGCATGCCCACTGGCGCCCGGCGGCCCTGATCGACGCCCTGCGCGCGCGCAGCGCCGCCCCGTGCATCCGCAGGAACGCCGCCGGCACCGAAGTGCTGTGCATGGGCAACGCCGAGGAGCCGCTGGCGCAGGCCTTCGACGACGCGGCCACCCGCCTGGAGGAGATGGATCGCGAGGGCATCACCACCGGCGTGCTGTCGCTGCTCGGCTCGTTCTCCTGGATCGAGCGCCTGCCTGCCGCCGACGGCCTGCCGCTCGCCCGGCTCGCCAACGACAGCCTGTCGGCGCTGTGTCGGCGCCACCCGGGGCGCTTCGCCGCCTATGCGTGCGTGCCGCTGACCGACCTCGGCGTGGCGGTCGCCGAGTTCGAGCGCGCGATGACGTTGCCGGGAATGATCGGCGTGCAGTTGCCGGCCAGCGGCTTCACCAGCCGCCAGGCGGCGCTGCGCCTGCGGCCGCTGCTGGAAGCGGCGAACCGCCGCCGCGCGGCCGTGTTCGTCCACTGGGGGCCGCTGCCCGGCGAAGCCTGGCCGCACGTCGGCCCGGAGACCGACAATGCGCGCCGGCGCAACGGCACCCTGGACATGCAGGCCACCCTGTCATCGGTGATGGTGACGCTGTGCCTGACCGACCTGCTCGACCCGTTCCCGGAAGCGCGCGTCCACGTCCACAACCTCGGCGGCAACATTCCCTACGAGATCGAGCGCATGGACCACCGCTCGCTGCTCGACAGCCCGGCCGAGGAACTGCCGTCGAAGCGCTTCGCGCGCGCGCCGGTGTACGTCGACTGCAACTCGTTCGGCCCGCGCGCGATCGAGGCCGCCACGCGCCTCTACGGCGCCGATCGCATCGTCTTCGGCACCGACGGCACCGCATTCGGCTGCCAGTGGTCGACCCGGGCGGTCGAGGAGGCCGAGATCGGCGCGGACGCGCGCGCGAAGATCCTGCACGGCAACGCACGCCGGATGCTCGGGCACCTGGTCGCGCTCGGGCAGGCGCCTGCCGCGGCCGCGTAGGCGCGCTGCGGACGACGGTCCGCGCTAGCCGGCGCCGCCGGCCTCCATCGGCAGCGTCGGGTCGTTGCCCCACTCCTGCAGCGAGGCGTCGTACACCGCCACGTTGTCGCGCCCGAGCAGCGCGAGCGCGAACGCGTCCCCGGTGGCGGCGATGCCGCCGCCGCAATAGGTGATCACGCGCGTGGCGCCCGCGGTCAGGCGCGGGCCGAGCGCTGCGGCCAGCGCGTCGGGCGGCAGCATGGTCTGGCTGCCGGGCGCAACCAGCGAGGCGGCAGGCACGCTCACGCTGTTGCGGATGCGCCCGCAGCGCCCGTAGTAGCTCGGGCCCCTGCCCGCGAACGATTCCGCGGAGAGCGCGTTGACCACCACCTGCGCGGGGTCATCGATCGCGGCCTGCACGGCCCGGGCATCGACCACCATCTCGGGGTGGAACCGCGCGCTGAACCTGGCCGCGGGCGCGGCCACCGGAGCCGGGCCGGACGCGACGGGGCGGCCTTCGGCCACCCATTTGGCGAATCCGCCGTCGAGCACCGCGGCACGCGTGAAGCCGAACACGCGCAGCATCCACCACACCCGGGTCGCCCACCAATAGCTGCCGGTGCTGTAGAGCACCACGCGCGCATCGTCTGAGACGCCGAGGCGCTGCATCACGGCAGCGAACCGGGACGCGTCGGGCAGCGTGAAGCGCCAGCGGCTGACCGGGTCGGACAGGTCCTGCTGCAGGTCGATGTAGCCCGCGCGCGGGATATGGCCGCGCTCGTAATCGGCGCGTCCCGAGATCGCCTGCAGCGCGCCGCCGGCGTCGGGCTTGAGGATGGTGGTGCAGTCGAACACGCGCAGGTCGGGCGCGTCGAGGCAGCCGGCCAGGGTCGCGGTGTCGATCAGGAGGTCGGGGCGGGCATAGGCGTGTGCGGAGGGCGGCATCGGGTTCGAATTCCTTTGCGGACGCGGGAGGGCCGGCGGGAGCCGTGATTATCCGGTCGGCGCACCGGCGCCGGGAAGCCTATCGGTTCTCAGAGCACCGCCTGGCGCGCGGGGGCCGGCAGCCGCATCAGGCCGTCGCGGTACTGCGCATTGCCGGTCGGCGCGCGCACCGGCTGCCCGGCGCGCTTCAGCGCGCGGATCACGCCCTGGCCGCTGAACCCCGCCGCGCCGGTGACGACGATCATCGCGGGATGTCCATCGCCTTCAACAGCCGGTTGTGCTGGTGCAGTACCCAGCCCTTCTCGCCGGTGCGCTCGCGATACGCGATCCACGCCGGGTCGGCGTACATGGCCGCGCGGCGTGCCTCGCGGTCGGCCATGCTGTCGAAGCGCCACAGGTGCACGAACTGGTTCAGCTCGCCGGTCTCGGTGGTGAAGTAGCCGTACGGCTCGCCGAGGTACCTGCGCATGATCGGCAGCGCCTCCTCGAGGTGCGCCTGCAGGTAGGCCGCGAGCTTGCCGGGACGCACGGTATAGGTCCGTTCATCGATGATCATGGTGCCGCTCCTTGTCTTGCCTCAGAGGCCGAGCACGGCCTTGGCCAGGATGTTCCGCTGGATCTCGTTGGATCCGCCGTAGATCGACGAGGCGCGCGAATAGAGCCAGTGCGCCACCTGCGCCGCCGCCTCGCCGGCCTCGCCGGGCGCCTCGACCAGCGCCGGCTCGTAGCGCAGGGACGCGCTGCCCAGCGCGGCGACGATCAGGTCGGTCAGGCGCTGGCGGATCTCGGCGCCGACCAGCTTCAGCATCGACGCGCGCGGCCCGGGCGCGCGGCCCGCCGCGAACTCGGCGAGCGCGCGCAGCACCGTGACCTCGTGCGCCAGCAGGTCGATCTCCACCCGCGCGACGCGGTCGGCGAAGCGCGCGTCGCGCGCGAGCGGACCCGCGCCCGGCCGCTCGCGCGCGGCGATGCGCTTGAGCGTCGCGAGCAGCCGCTTGGACTGCGGCACCTCCGCGATCTGGATGCGCTCGAAGCCCAGCAGGTACTTCGCGCACTCCCAGCCGCGCCCTTCGGCGCCGACCCGGTGCGCCGCCGGCACGCGCACGTCGTCGAGGTACACCTCGCTCACGTGCGGCAGGCCGTCGAGGATCTCGATCGGCCGCACGGTCACGCCGGGCGCGCGCATGTCGACCAGCAGGAACGAGATCCCGTCCTGCGGCCGCGCCTCGACCGAGGTGCGCGCCAGGCAGAACATCCAGTCGGCGCAGTGCGCGAACGAGGTCCAGGTCTTCTGACCGCTGACCCGGTAACCGTCGCCGTCGGCGACCGCGCGCGTGGCCAGCGCCGCGAGGTCCGAGCCGGCCCCCGGCTCCGAATAGCCCTGGCACCACCAGTCGCTGGAGTCGAGGATGCGCGGCAGGAACTGCCGCTGCTGTTCCGGGGTGCCGTAGCGGATCAGCACCGGCGCCACGCGGTCGAGCCCGAACGGATTGACGAAGGGCGCGTCGCCGGCGACGGTCTCGCAGTCGAACAGGTAGCGCTCGGTCGGCGACCAGGCCGCCCCGCCGTGCGCGCGCGGCCACCCGGGCGCGATCCAGCCGCGCGCGAACAGGATCTTCTGCCAGCGCACCGTGTCGTCCTTGCCCACCGGCCGGCCGGCGCGCACGCGCGCGCGGATGTCGGCCGGCAGCGCGCGCGCGATGAACGCGCGCACCTCGCGGCGGAACGCCTCTTCCTGCGGCGAGAAGTCGAGGTTCATCCGGCCGCGCGTGCCGCGCCGCTGGCGAAGAGCGCGTCGATCTCGGCGCGCGACAGCCCGGCCTCGGCCAGGACCTGCGCGCTGTGCTCGCCCAGGCGCGGCGCCGGGCGCGGCACGTCGAACGGCGCGCCGGCGAAGCGCAGCGGCGTCGCGTAGTGGCGGATCGGCCCCTCGGTCGGATGCTCCTCCCTGCGGAAGAAGCCGACCGCGGCCAGGTGCCTGTCCTCGAGCAGGTCGTCGAGCGAGTTCATGCGCATGCACGGGATGTCGGCCTCGCGCATCAGCGCGATCCACTCGTCGGTGCTGCGCTCGCGGATGATCGCGGCGATCGTCGCGTAGACGAACTCGATGTTCGCCAGGCGCGCCGGGATGCTCGCGAAGCGCGCGTCGCCGATGAACTCGGCACGCCCGCACACCTCGAAGAAGCGGCGGAAGTGGCGGTCGGTGTACGGCAGCGCGCACACGTAGCCGTCGCTGGTGCGGTACGGGCGCCGCTCGCGCGTGAGCACGCGCGGGTAGCCGGGCACGGCGCCGGGCGCCTCGAACGTGGCGTCGTAGAGATGCTCGACCAGCGTGAACGCCGCCATGCCCTCGAACATCGGCACCTCGACGAACTCGCCGCAGCCGGTCCGCTCGCGCCGGTACAGCGCCGTCATCGTCGCCAGCGCCACCATCAGGCCCATGGTCTTGTCGGCGTAGATCATCGGCACGTAGGCCGGCTCGCCGAACAGGCGCCCGAGGATGTCGGCCACGCCGGAGAGGCCCTGGATCATGTCGTCATAGGCGGGCTCGCCCGAGTACGGGCCGCCCGACAGAAAGCCCTGCGCGCTCACGTACACCAGGCGCGGGTTGCGCGCGGCCAGCGCCGGCCACGCGATGCCCAGGCGCTCGGCCGCGTCGGCGCGCATGTTGACGAGCACCGCGTCGGCGCCGTCGACCAGGCGCAGCAGCGCGTCGAGCGCCGCCGGCTGCTTCAGGTCCAGCACCAGCGAGCGCTTGCCGCGGCCGATGGTGAGGAACACCGCGCCCATGCCCGGGTGCTTCGCCCTGCCGGCCTGGCGCGTGGTGTCGCCGTCGGGCGACTCGACCTTGATCACCTCGGCGCCCATGTCCGCCAGCAGCATGCTCGCGTACGGCCCCATGATCACCGTCGTCAGGTCGAGGATGCGCAATCCCGCGAGCGGACCGGCCATCGGACTACCCTCCCGTCACTTCGTGGCGCCCTCCCGGCGGGAGGGCCAGCGCCGTCGCCCAGTCCCGCGCGAGGGCGCGCGAGGTCACCGTGCCGGTGGCCAGCACCTCGCCCGCGGGAGACAGGATCGCGCCTTCGAGATAGGCGATGGTGCGCCCGAGCTGGACCGCGCGGCCGCGCGCCAGCACGCGCCCGACCGGCACCGGCTTCAGGAAGCGCTGCGCCATCTCGATGGTCGGACAGCTCTGCGTCATGCCGGAGGCGCCGATGCCGGCCACCGCGGTGCACAGGTCGAGCATCGCGGTGACGATGCCGCCGTGCACCGTGCCCCACAGGTTGGTGTGCAGCGGGCCGGGCCGGAACTCGAGAACCGCCGTGCCGGTGGCGCCGTCGAACTCGAGCAGGCGCCCGCCGAGCGCGTCGCCGACCGGGCCGAGCGGCACCCGCGCGAGCAGCGCGAACGTCTGCTCCGCGCTCATGGCCGGCCGCCGGTCGCCGCGACGTAGCGCGCGAGGTGATGGTCGGCGCCGCCGAACACCGCGCCGAGCTGCTCGAGGCGGCGGTAGGCGCGCGCGGCGCCGAGTTCCTCGGTGATCCCCATCGCGCCATGCAGGTGCACCGCCGACTGGCCGACCATGCGGGCGGCGTTCGCGATGTGCACCCGCCCCGCGTGCAGCGCCGCGCCGCGATCGGCGGGCGCGGCGTGGTCGTGGGCATGGATCGCAAGGTTGAGCATGGATCGGGATTCCTCCAGGGCGATGAACATGTCGGCCAGGCGATGCTGCAGCACCTGGTTGGCGGCGAGCGGCCGGCCGAACTGGCGCCGCGTGGCCAGCCACGCGCGCGTCTCCTCGAAGGCGGCGTGCATGCGCCCGACGGACTCGGCGAGCACGCCGACCAGCGCGAAATCGGCCGCCGCGGCGAGCGCGGCGCGCGCCGGCGCGTCCCCGGTGATCAGGGGCCGGGCCGGGGTGCCGTCGAAGGCGACGCGCGCCCACGGCAGCGACGCATCGGCATGCACGGCATCGAATCGCAGGCCCGGCGCGCCGGCCTCGACCAGGGCGATGCCGAGGCCGCCGGCGCCGGCCGCGCTCACCAGGAGCGCGCTGCCCGCGTGCGCGCCCCACACCCGCTGCTTGACGCCTGTGACGGCGCCGCGTGCGTCGATGACGGTGGCGCAGGCGGACGACGCCTCGAACGCGGTGCCGGCCTCCTGATGCGCGACGGCGAAGGCGCTGCCGTCCGCGCAGGCGCCGATCAGCCGCGCGCGCAGCGCGGCGTCGGCGACATGGCGCAGCAGCATCGCCGGCAGCAGCACCGCCGCGAACCACGACAGCGTCGCGCCGGCGCGACCGATCGCCTCGCACAGCGCGGCGATGTCGGCGGCGCTGCCGCCATGCCCGCCGTCGGCTTCGGCGAACGCGGCGCCGATCCAGCCCAGGCGCGCCGCCTCGCCGAGGGCGGGCTGCGGCGTGCCGTGCAGGTAGCGCAGCGCGGCGTCGGCGAGCATGCGCTGTTCGTCGGTCTGCGGCAGGTACATGAGCGGCCCGTCGTCTCGGATCAGGCCGGCAGCAGCGACTTGGCGAGGATGCCGCGCTGCACCTCGGACGAACCGGCGGCGCTGGTGAAGCCGCGCGCGTACATCCGGTTGGCATTGAACGCATGCGCCGCCGCCGGATCGTCGGCCGCCGGCGGCGCGAGCGGGATCGCGGCCTCGCCGCAGGCGTCGCACAGGAGGTCGTAGAGGCGCTGGTAGAGCTCGGTGCCGCGCACCTTGAGCAGCGCGATCTCCGGCCCCGGCGGCGTGCCGGCCATGGTCTGGCCCAGGTAGCGCAGCGCGGTCTGCTCGATCGCGCGCGCCTCGATCTCCAGCGCGCCCAGGCGCATGCGGTACCAGTCGCAGTCGGCGAGGCGGCGGCCGCCGAAGTCGATCCGCTCGGCCACGCTGCGCGCGAGCCGCAGCCGCTTCTTGGTCTCCGCGACGCGCGCCGCCGCCAGCCGTTCGTGCAGCAGCAGCGACTTGGCGATGCGCCAGCCGTCGTTCTCCGCGCCCACGCGCAGCGCGACCGGCACCCGCACCTCGTCCAGGAACACCTGGTTGAAGAAGTGCCGCCCGTTGATCGCCGCGATCGGCCGCACCGTCACGCCCGGGGCATGCATGTCGAGCAGCAGGAACGAGATGCCGGCCTGCGGCCGCGCCGCCGGGTCGGTGCGCACCAGGCAGCACATGCCGTCGGCCCAGTGCGCATAGGAGGTCCAGATCTTGGTGCCGCTGACGACGTACTCGTCGCCGCGCAGTTCGGCGCGCGTCGCCAGCGCGGCCAGGTCGGAACCCGCGCCGGGCTCCGAATAGCCCTGGCACCACCAGACCGCGCTGGCACGGATCGGCGGCAGCAGGCGCGCGCGCTGGGCCGCGCTGCCGAACTCGCAGAGGATCGGCCCGAGCAGCTTGGCGCCGACGCCCAGGGTCAGGCCGACCGGCGGGCAGTCGGCCAGCGCCAGCTCCTCCTCGAACAGATAGTGGCGCACCGGCGACCAGTCGCACCCGCCCTCGGCCGCCGGCCAGGTGGTGGTGAGCCAGCCCTTCGCGGCAAGCAGGCGCTGCCACGCGACGTAGTCGTCCTTGCCGAGGTCCGCGCCGGCCGCGACCCGTTCGCGCAGGTCGCGCGGCACGCTCGCGTCGATGAACGCGCGCACCTCGTCGCGAAACCGACGATCGTCGTCCGTGAGCAGCGCCTCCAGCATCGGCCCGGCCGGTCAGTCGTCGGCGCGCGCGCCCGAGGCCTTGACCACCGGCGGCCACTTGGCCAGCTCGGAGGCCACCCACTTCGCGGTCTCGTCCGGGCCGTTGTAGAACACGTTCAGGCCCAGCGCGGCGATGCGCGTGCGCACCTCGGGCAGCGCCATGATCTTCTGGGTCTCGGCGGCGAGCCGGTCGATGATCGGCCTGGGCGTGCCGGTCGGCACGAACATGCCGAACCAGCCGCCGACATGGAAGTCCGGCACGCCGGCCTCGGCCATCGACGGGATGTCGGCCTGCAGCGGCCAGCGCCTGGTGCTTGCCGCCGCCAGCGCGCGCACCTTGCCGGCGCGGATCAGCGGCGCTGCGCTGGCGTCGAACATCACCTGGATGCGCCCGGCCATCAGGTCCTGCAGCGCCGCCGGACTGCCGCGGTAGGGAATGTGCACCATGAAGGTCTTCGTGCGCAGCTTCAGGAGCTCCATCGCCAGGTGGTGCGCCGAGCCGTTGCCCACCGAGGCATAGGAGATGCGGCCGGGGTTGGCGCGCGCGTAGTCGAGCAGCTCCTTGACCGACTTCGCCGGAAAGTCGTTGTTGACGATCAGGATCAGCATGCTCTCGGTCAGCGTCGCCACCGGCGCGAAGTCCCTGACCGGGTCGTAGTTGAGCCGCGGATAGATCGACGAGTTGCTGCCGTGGGTCGAGCCGGTGCCGAGGAACAGGGTGTAGCCGTCGGGCGGCGACTTGGCGGCGATCTCGGCGCCGACGTTCGCGTTCGCCCCGGGCCGGTTGTCGACCACCACCTGCTCGCCGAGCACCTTCGACAGCTCGCTCGCGACCACGCGGGTGACGACGTCCGCGGGTCCGCCCGCCGGGTACGGGCAGATGAACCGGACCGGGCGGCCGGGCCACGCCGCCTGGGCGCGCAGCGCTGCGGGTGCCGCGGCCAGCGCGGCGGCGGAGACGACGAATTCGCGACGCTTCATGCTAGGCTCCTTTCTTGCGTGGTGCGATCAGGCGGCGCGCTGCCAGCCCGCCAGGTGCTCGAGCCCCGGCAACGGCAGCATCGGCTCGGCGGTCACGGCGCGGAAGTATCCCTTGAGCGGCAGCGTGTCGAGTTCGTGGAACAGCTCGTCGTGGTCGCGGCTGTGCCAGGCGATGAAGGCGCCGCTGCCGTGCGGTTCGCGCCAGATGCCCAGCACCTGGCCGTCGTCGACATGGCGCCGCGCGTTGGCCTCGGCGCGCTCGACCAGCGCCGGCGAGCGCGCCGCCTCCAGGCGCGCGCGATCGATCGCCAGCCGCACCAGGTGCAGGTTGCCGGCGGCGCGGCCCGGCGCCTCGCGCCAGGCGGCGAACGCGGTGAAGATGCGGTGCGCGCGCAGCGCCGTCACCGCGATCGACTGCATCGCGTTGTAGGTCGGGAAGGCGCCGAGCCAGTCGTCGAGCGCTTCGGGCGAAGCGAAGTCGACCACCGCGTGAACGCCGCGCCCGTTGATGCGGCGCCAGACCCGCAGCAGCCCGCGCCGGGCGTGCAGCGCGGCGAGCGCCGCCCGCTCGTCGGCCAGGCTCGCCGCGGCATCGGGCACGCGCGAGAAGTCGAGGTCGGTTTCGATCCAGAACAGCATCGCAGGGGCTCCCTTACGCGGCGATCGCCGGCACCCGGTGCTCGTAGGCGCGCCAGGTGTCGGGATCGAAGACGATCGCGCGCTCGAACACCCGGCCGTACATCAGCAGGTGCATCGCCGGCCCGCCGGCGTCGCCGCGCACGCTGTGGATGTCGTGCATCATCATGGTGAACGCGGTGCCCGGCGTCAGGCGCACCTCGGGTTGCGCGGCCAGGCGGTCGCCGTCGCCGGTGCGCAGCCACAGCGTGTCGTGGGTCGCGCCGCGCACGCACGCGGCCGCCGCCCAGGTCGGGTGCTGGTGCGGCAGGTGCGCCGCGCGCCGCGGGGCTCCCGGCACGTGGCGCGCCGAGAGAACCTGCAGCGGCAGCCGGCCGCCGTCGCCCACGTGCACCGTGTGCACCGCGGTCTCGACAGCGGGGTCGGTCGCCAGAGGAAAATTCTCGAAACTGAACAGCGCGGTCTCGCCCGCCAGGCGCGCCAGCCGCGCGCCGATGCGCGCCAGGGTCGACCGGTCGATGCCTTCGGCCTCGATCGCCGTCACGTCGGCGATGAAGGCGGCGATCGCGGGGTGCGGGTGCAGGGTGGTCATCGTGCGTTCCTTTGCTCATGCCGCGCGAGGCGCACGCCGGCGATGACGATCACCGCCATCCCGGCCAGCGTCGCCGCGTCGAGGGCGTCGCGGAACACCAGCACGCCGGCAATCGGCGCGAAGACGAACTGCGCATATTCGAACGGTGCCACCGCGCCCGGCGCGCCGGCCGCATACGCCCGCACCATCGCCCACTGCGAGCACACGCCGAACAGCCCGACGCCGACCAGCACCAGCCACTCCCACGGCGTCGGCGTCACCCATTGCACGACCGTGCCGGGCAGGCAGGCGAGCGCGCCCAGGACGTTGGCATAGAACAGGATCGCCGCCTGCGACTCGGTCGCCAGCAGCGACTTGGTGTGGACCACGCCCAGCGCGAGCAGGATCGCGCCCGCGAGCGGCACCACCAGCAGCGGATCGAAGCCGTGGCCCCCGGGCTTCAGGATCAGGAGCATGCCGGCGAACGAGGCCGCGACCGCCGCCAGGCGCGCGCCGGTCAGGCGCTCGCCCAGGAACAGCGCCGCCGCCACCAGCACGAACACCGGCCGCGCGTAGTACAGGCCGCCGGCATCGGCCATCGGCAGGTGGCTGAACGCGTGGAACCCGCACCACATGCCCAGGACCATCAGCAGGGTGCGGCCCGCATGGCCGCCGAGGCGCCGCGTGCGCCAGCTCGCCGCGCCGTTGGCGAGCAGCATCGGCACGATCGCGCCGAGGCCGAACACGAAGCGGGCCAGCGTCACCTGCCAGGTGCCGATGCGCGCCCCGATCTCGCGCACGCAGACGCTGACCAGCACGATCATCAGCGCGAACAGCAGCATCCACAGCGCGCCGCGCTGGTTGCCGGTCAATGCCGGCACCGGCGCCAGCCAAGGCGGGGGCCGCGCGCAGCCGGCGCGCCGCACGGGCGAATGACGCTGCCGCTGGCATCGGGGTCGTCTCCTGGGAATCGGGCCGGTTCGATCATTGACCGTTCGCGCACTGCGCCGGTGCGACAAGGGCGTCAGGTTGCCCGCAACCCGTGCGGCTGCCCATAGCGCCGGGCCGATAGCCCCTATCGGCG
>JAEUOS010000023.1 GCA_016790695.1 Burkholderiales bacterium | reverse complement strand
CCCACCTCGGCCGCCGCTCAGCCGGTGACGAAACGTGAACGCCAGCGGCGGCGGCCCGCCACGATGCGCGGGGGGGCGCGGTGACTCAGTGCAGGCGATCGGTGATGACCACCGACCCGTCCTCGCGGGTGTGCACCATGCCGCGCTCCTCCAGGTCCTTCATCACGCGGCTGACCATCTCGCGCGAGGCGCCGACGATCTTGGCCAGGTCCTGGCGCGACACCTTGCTGCGGATCACCTTGGCCTCGCCCACCGTCTCGGCCATGTCGAGCAGGCTGCGGGCGACCCGGCCATACACGTCGAGCAGCGCCAGCGACTCGATCTGGCGATCGGCATTGCGCAACCGCTGCACCAGGCCGCGCATGATCGCGTACGAGAGGCTGGAGTTTTCCGGCAGGCAGCGGGCGAACTCCGGCCGGCCGAGCACCAGCATGTCCGACTGCACCTCGGTGCGCACGGTCGCGGAATGCGGCTCGTTGTCGATCAGGCTCATCTCGCCGACGTAGTCACCGGCCTGGAGCACCGCGAGGATGACCTCCCGGCCCCGCGCATCCGCGGCGATGACCCGGGCGCGGCCGGTCAGCAGGATGAACAGCGCGTTCGACTTGCGACCGGCCTCGATGACCAGTTCACCGCGCCGGAAACGGCGCTTGACGACGCTGTCGGCGATGCCCTGCGCCTGCTCGTTGGTCAGCATCGAGAACAGCGGCACGCGCCGGATGAGGTCGAGGTTGGAGAGCATGGCCATGACAGATTCCCTCTTCTTTCTGTTTGCTGGTGTTGCCGTCGTGCGGGCGGAGCCCTGCAGGGGTGCCCGGCCAACATCTCGTCTTATAACCGGGGCGCCGGCCGCAGGCTATCGGCAAAATCGGCGGCGCCTATGCGCTGTCGGGTCCGCGCGTGGGAAACTTGGCACTTGACGCCTCCGGGCGCATCCCCACATCCCTAGAACACCATGAGCCAGACGTCCCAACATGCCCGGGTCCTCATCCTCGGATCCGGTCCCGCCGGCTACAGCGCGGCCATCTACGCGGCGCGTGCCAACCTCCATCCGGTGCTCGTCACGGGCATGGCCCAGGGCGGACAGCTGATGACGACGACCGAGGTCGACAACTGGCCCGCCGACGTGGCCGGCGTGATGGGCCCGGATCTGATGCAGCGCTTCCAGCAGCATGCCGAGCGTTTCAATACGCAGATCGTGTACGACCACATCAACGCGGTCGACCTGAGCCACCGGCCCTTCACCCTGACCGGAGACGCCGGCACCTACACCTGCGATGCGCTGATCGTGGCCACCGGGGCATCGGCCAAGTACCTGGGGCTGCCGTCCGAACATGCCTTCATGGGCCGCGGCGTCAGCGGCTGCGCCACCTGCGACGGCTTCTTCTACCGCGGCCAGGAAGTCTGCGTGGTCGGCGGCGGGAATACCGCGGTCGAAGAGGCGCTGTACCTGTCCAACATCGCCAGCAAGGTGCACCTGGTGCACCGGCGCGACAAGTTCCGCGCCGAGGCCATCCTGGTCGACAAGCTGATGGACAAGGTGGCGGCCGGAACGATGCAGCTTCACCTGTGGTCCACGCTGGACGAAGTGCTGGGCGACCAGAGCGGGGTGACCGGCGTGCTGCTGAAGAGCACGGTTGATGGCAGCACCCGCGAGTTGCCGGTGCACGGCTGCTTCATCGCGATCGGCCACCAGCCGAACACCGACATCTTCAAGGGCCACCTCGAGATGAAGGACGGCTACATCGTCACCCGCAGCGGCCTCAACGGCATGGCCACCCAGACCAGCGTGCCGGGCGTGTTCGCCGCGGGCGACGTGCAGGACCACGTGTACCGCCAGGCCATCACCAGCGCCGGGACGGGCTGCATGGCGGCGCTCGACGCACAACGTTTCCTGGAGCAGTGAGATCGCGGCTTGAGGCGCCCGGGCGTCTCAGGCTATAATCGACAGTCTTTGCCGGAAGCCGTCCGGCAATACCGATTTCCGATTCATCTGTAGATGGGAGCAGCGTGATGGCACGCGTCTGTCAAGTCACGGGCAAGCGCCCGATGGTGGGGAACAATGTTTCCCACGCCAACAACAAGACCAAGCGTCGTTTTCTGCCGAACCTGCAATACCGCCGGTTCTGGCTCGAAACCGAGAACCGCTGGGTGCGCCTGCGCATCACGAACGCGGCGCTGCGCCTGATCGACAAGGTGGGCATCGAGCAGGTCGTCGCCGACCTGCGCGCCCGCGGCGAAATCTGAACCCCCACACCGAGAGGAACTGATCATGGCCAAGGGTGGACGCGAAAAGATCAAGCTGGAGTCGTCGGCCGGCACCGGTCACTTCTACACGACCGACAAGAACAAGAAGACGACGCCTGAGAAGATCGAGATCATGAAATTCGATCCGAAGGCACGCAAACACGTGATGTACAAGGAAACGAAGCTGCGCTGACCCCATCGCGGCGCTGCCTCGACGACCCGCCCGGCCAACGCCCGGCGGGTTTTTTCATGCCCGCCAGCCAGGGAGCGCATCGGTTCGATACCGCCGGATGCACCGGCGGCTGGCCGGGTTCACCGGCCGAGATGGCTCCACGCGACCCCAGACAGTCCTCGCACGCTCCACTTGACCCGGGAACGGACCACCGGCCTCGCCAGGCATCACCCCCCCGCCCCGCAAGCGACAACGGTCCGTCGCCTCATCGATCCGGTCCGGGCAAGAAAAAACCCCGCCGAAGCGGGGTTCCGGGTTCCGTCGAGAACGAGAACTTACTTGCGGGCGCGGGTACCGACGACCTCGATCTCCACGCGGCGGTTCTTCGCGCGGCCTTCGGCGGTCTTGTTGTCGGCGACCGGCTGCTTTTCGCCCTTGCCTTCGGTGTAGACGCGGTTCTTCTCGACACCCTTGCTCACCAGGTAGGCCTTGACGGCTTCGGAGCGGCGCACCGACAGCTTCTGGTTGTACGCATCGCTGCCGACATAGTCGGTGTGGCCCACGGCGATGATGACTTCCAGGTTGATGCCGCCAATCTTGCTGACCAGGTCGTCGAGCTTGGCCTTGCCCTCGGGCTTCAGGACCGACTTGTCGAAGTCGAAGAACGCGTCGGCGGCGAAGGTGACCTTCTCGCTCGTCGGGGCGGCCGGGGTCGGGGCCGGCCTCGGGGCGGCGGGGGCGGGAGCCGGGGCGGGGGCCGCACCCGGAGCGGACGGACGCGGGGCAGGAGCGCCAGGGGCCGGAGCAGGAGCCGGGGCCGGGGCAGCCGCAGCCTTCAGCGCGCCATCGCACTCCGCCGCAGCGGTGGCCGGAGTCCAGAACGCATTGCGCCAGCAGAGTTCGTTGGTGCCGTTCTTCCAGACGATGCCGTTGCTGTTGACCCAGTTGTCGATGGTCTTGGCCTGGGCAAATGCGCCCGTGCTTGCAACGGCGAGAGCAGCGGTTGCGAAGAGCGACGCCACATTGTTCAGTTTCTTCATGGTTCTCCTCTCGAGGGAAAGCGCAGTAGGTTCTGCAAAACGTCCGAACAGGATCCGGAAAATACTGGCAAACCCTTGCTTTCGCAGGAGCCCACCACTCGCCAGATTGTGCCATAGGGCTCCGGGCGAACCCGTTTTCACCGGTCGGAGGCGGCGCGAGCGCCGCCAATGTTGCGCTGTAGCCACAAGGCGACCCACTTAGAATCCTGCGCTCGGCTTCTCACAGCCCCGCCCGTGCAGCCGGGCGGGCCGCACCGGAATGACACAGTTCGCCAAGGAAACCCTGCCCATCAGCCTCGAAGAGGAGATGCGGCGGTCCTACCTCGACTACGCGATGAGCGTGATCGTCGGCCGCGCCTTGCCGGACGCCCGGGATGGTCTGAAGCCGGTGCATCGGCGCGCGTTGTTCGCGATGCACGAGTTGAACAACGACTGGAACAGGCCCTACAAGAAGTCCGCCCGCATCGTGGGCGACGTCATCGGCAAGTACCACCCGCACGGCGACCAGTCCGTCTACGACACGATCGTGCGGATGGCGCAGGATTTTTCGATGCGCCACATGCTGGTCGACGGCCAGGGCAATTTCGGCTCGGTCGACGGCGACAACGCCGCGGCGATGCGCTACACCGAGATCCGCATGGCCAAGATCGGCCATGAGCTCCTGGCCGACCTCGACAAGGAGACCGTCGACTTCGGCCCCAACTACGACGGCAGCGAGAAGGAGCCGCTGATCCTGCCCGCGCGCATCCCGAACCTGCTGATCAACGGCAGCTCGGGCATCGCGGTGGGCATGGCCACCAACATCCCGCCGCACAACCTGGCCGACGTCGTCGACGCCTGCCTGCTGCTGCTCAAGCGCCCCGAGACCACCATCGACGAGCTCATCGAGATCGTCAAGGCGCCCGACTTCCCGACCGCCGCGATCATCTACGGCGTCTCCGGCGTGCGCGAGGGCTACCGCACCGGCCGCGGCCGCGTGGTGATGCGCGCCAAGACCCATTTCGAGGACGTCGGCAAGTCCGGCGAGCGCCAGGCGATCATCGTCGACGAGCTGCCCTACCAGGTCAACAAGAAGACCCTGCTCGAGAAGATCGCCGAGCTCGTCAACGACAAGAAGATCGAGGGCATCAGCCACATCCAGGACGAGTCCGACAAGTCCGGCATGCGCGTGGTCATCGAGCTCAAGCGCGGCGAGGTCCCGGAGGTGGTGCTCAACAACCTCTACAAGCAGACCCAGCTGCAGGACACCTTCGGCATGAACATGGTGGCCCTGGTGGACGGGCAGCCGCGGCTGCTCAACCTGTGGCAGCTGCTCGACCTGTTCCTGCAGCACCGCCGCGAGGTCGTCACCCGGCGCACCGTGTTCGAGCTGCGCAAGGCGCGCGAGCGCGGCCACGTGCTCGAGGGCCTGGCGGTGGCGCTGGCCAACGTCGACGAGATGATCGCGCTGATCAAGGCGGCGCCGACGCCGCCGGTGGCCAGGGACGAGCTGATGCGCCGCACCTGGAAGTCGGCCGTGGTCGAGGAGATGCTCGCGCGCGCCGCCGCCGACGCCTCGCGCCCCGAGGGGCTGGCCGAGGCCTACGGCCTGAAGGACGGCGGCTACCGCCTGTCCGAGGTGCAGGCGACCGAGATCCTGCAGATGCGCCTGCAGCGCCTGACCGGGCTGGAGCAGGACAAGATCGTCGGCGAGTACAAGGAGGTGATGGCGCAGATCGTCGACCTGATCGACATCCTCGCCAAGCCCGAGCGCATCACCGAGATCATCGCCGTCGAGCTCGAGCGCGTGAAGGACGAGTTCGCCTCCGGCAAGGACGCGGCGCGCCGCTCGACCATCGAGATCAACGCGACCGATCTCGACACCGAGGACCTGATCACGCCGCAGGACATGGTGGTGACGATGTCGCACGGCGGCTACATCAAGAGCCAGCCGCTGGCGGAGTACCGCGCGCAGAAGCGCGGCGGGCGCGGCAAGCAGGCCGCCGCCACCAAGGAAGACGACTACATCGAGCAGCTGTTCATCGCCAACACGCACGACATGCTGCTGTGCTTCTCCAACCGCGGCCGCGTGTACTGGCTCAAGGTCTACGAGGTGCCGCAGGGCAACCGCGGGTCGCGCGGCCGGCCGGTCGTGAACCTGTTCCCGCTCGCCGAGGGCGAGAAGATCAACGTGGTGCTGCCGGTCAAGGCGTTCGTCGAGGACCGCTACGTCTTCATGGCCACCAGCCTGGGCGTGGTGAAGAAGTGCTCGCTCACCGACTTCGCCAACCGGCGCACCGCCGGCATCATCGCCGTCGACCTCGATGACGGCGACTACCTGATCGGCGCCGCGCTCACCGACGGCAAGCACGACGTGATGCTGTTCTCGGACGCCGGCAAGGCGGTGCGCTTCGACGAGAACGACGTGCGCGCGATGGGCCGGCTCGCGCGCGGCGTGCGCGGCATGATGCTCGATCCCGGCCAGCGCCTGATCGCGCTGCTGGTTGCCGAGTCCGAGACCCAGGGCGTGCTCACGGCCACCGAGAACGGCTACGGCAAGCGCACCCCGGTGGCCGAGTACACCCGCCACGGGCGCGGCAGCAAGGGCATGATCGCGATCTCGACCTCGGAGCGCAACGGCCGCGTGGTCGCGGCGACCCTGGTCGAGGAAAAGGACGAGATCATGCTGATCACCACCGGCGGGGTGATGATCCGCACGCGCGTGGCCGAGATCCGCGAGATGGGCCGCGCCACGCAGGGGGTGACCCTGATCAACGTCGACGACGGCACCCGCCTGTCCGGGCTGCAGCGTGTCGTCGAGAGCGACGCCGACAACGGCGACGGCGGCAGCGAGGGCGGCGCGGCGCCCGACGGCGGCGCGCCCGCCGACGGCGCGGCCTGACCGGCCGCCACGGGAGGAAAGCATGCGCGTGTTCAACTTCTCGGCCGGGCCGGCGGCGCTGCCCGAGCCGGTGCTGCGGCAGGCCGCCGCCGAGATGCTCGACTGGCACGGCTCGGGCATGGGCGTGATGGAAATGAGCCATCGCGGCCCCGAGTTCATCGCCATCCATGCCGAGGCGGTCGCGCTGCTGCGCGAGCTGCTCGACGTGCCGGCGCACTACCGCATCCTGTTCATGCAGGGCGGGGCGATCGCCGCCAATGCGATCATTCCGCTCAACCTGATGGGGCCCGCCGGCCGCGCCGACTACGTGGTCACCGGATCCTGGTCGCAGAAGTCGTACAAGGAGGCGCAGAAGTACGGCAGCGCCGCGCTCGCGGCCAGCGCCGAGCGCGACGGCGCCTTCCGGCACATCCCGCCGGTGCAGGAATGGCGCCTCGATCCCGGCGCCGCCTATGTCCACGTCTGCACCAACGAGACCATCGACGGCGTCGAGTTCGCCGAGCCGCCGCTGCTGCCGGGCGCGGTGCCCCTGGTCGCCGACGTCTCCTCGCACATCCTGTCGCGGCCGCTCGACGTGACGCGCTTCGGCGTCCTCTACGGCGGCGCGCAGAAGAACATCGGCCCGGCCGGCCTCACGATCGTCATCATCCGCGAGGACCTGCTCGGCCGCGCCCACCCGCTGACGCCCTCCGCATTCGACTTCAAGACCGTCGCCGACAACGACTCGATGTACAACACCCCGCCCACCTATGCGATCTACATCGCCGGGCTGGTGTTCCGCTGGCTCAAGGAGCAGGGCGGGCTCGCCGGCATCGAGCGCGCCAATGTCGCCAAGGCGAACCTGCTCTACGACGCGATCGACGGCAGCGGCTTCTACGTCAACCGCGTGGACCGCGCCTGCCGGTCGCGCATGAACGTGCCGTTCGTCCTGCCCGACAAGCGCCTCGACGCCGCCTTCCTCAAGGGCGCGGAGGAGCGCGGCATGGTGCAGCTCAAGGGCCACCGCTCGGTGGGCGGCATGCGCGCCTCGATCTACAACGCGATGCCGCTGGCCGGGGTCGAGGCCCTGGTCGCGTACATGCGCGAGTTCGCGAAGGCGCACGGATGAGCGAGCTGCCCGGCCTGCGGGCCCAGATCGACGGCCTCGACGACGAGCTGCTGCGCCTGCTCAACGCGCGCGCCCAGGTATCGCGGCGCATCGGCGAGGTCAAGCGTCGCGAGGACCCGGGCGCGGCGATCTATCGCGCCGAGCGCGAGGCGGTCGTGCTGCGGCGCCTCGAGGGGGCCAACCCCGGCCCCCTGCCGCCCGAGGCGGTGAGCCGCATCTTCCACGAGATCATGTCGGCGAGCTCGGCGCTGCAGCGCGCGATCCGGGTCGCCTACCTCGGCCCGGCCGGCACCTTCTCCGAGGCCGCCGCGGTGCGCCAGTTCGGCCGCTCGGCCGTCGCCGTGCCGTGCGCCAACTTCGACGAGGCGTTCCGCCGCACCGAGACCGGGGAGACCGATTTCTCCGTCGTGCCGGTCGAGAACTCCACCGAAGGCACGATCTCGCGCGTGCTCGACCTGCTGCTCAATTCGCCGCTCAAGGTGTGCGCCGAGGTGGTGCTGCGCGTGCAGCAGAACCTGATGCGCAAGCGCGCCGGCACCGACGGCATCGCGCGCATCGTCTCGCATGCGCAGTCGCTGGCGCAGACGCAGAACTGGCTCAACCGCCATCTTCCCGGCGTCACGCGCGTGCCGGTCGAGTCCAACGCCGAGGCCGCCCGCCTGGCCAGCCTCGACGCGTCGGTGGCCGCGATCGCCGGGGCCAACGCGGCGGAGAACTTCGGGCTCGAGATCATCGCGCCCAGCATCGAGGACGATCCCACCAACCGCACGCGGTTCATGGTGGTCGGCCACGGCGACGCGCAGCCGTCGGGCCGCGACCGCACCTGGCTGGTGATGTCGGCGCCGAACGT
Source organism: Burkholderiales bacterium (assembly GCA_016790695.1). Taxonomy (GTDB): domain Bacteria; phylum Pseudomonadota; class Gammaproteobacteria; order Burkholderiales; family JAEUOS01; genus JAEUOS01. Next base: position 25,686 of record JAEUOS010000023.1, on the reverse strand, counting down.
CGCCGGCGGCCTGATCAAGCTCCTCGCGCCGTTCGCCGCGCACGGGGTGTCGATGACCAAGATCGAGTCGCGTCCGGCGCGGCTGGCCTCGATGCCCGGGTCGTGGGAGTACATGTTCTACGTCGACGTCGAGGGCCACCGCGACGACGCCGGCGTCGCCGCGGCGCTGGGCGAGCTGAAGTCGATCGCGCCCTACCTCAAGGTGTTCGGCTCCTACCCGGTCGGCGACTACTGAGCCCGGCGCCGCCCGCCGCGGCGGCGTCCCCAACCTTCCCTCCTCCCCGTCACGCCATGAACTACGCCGACCTTGCTCCCGCCTACGTGCGCGCCATCGCCCCCTATCAGCCGGGCAAGCCGATCTCCGAAGTGGCGCGCGAACTCGGCATTCCGGAGCGCGACATCATCAAGCTCGCCTCCAACGAGAATCCGCTCGGCTGCGGCGAGGCCGCGAAGGCGGCGATGCGCCGCGCGATCGAGGAGGCGCACCTGTACCCGGACGGCGCGGCCTTCGAACTGCGCGCCGCGCTGTCGCGCAAGTGGGGCGTGCCGATGGAGGCGATCGTCGCCGGCAACGGCTCGAACGACCTGCTCGACTACATCGCGATGGCCTACCTGGCGCCGGGGGTCTCGGCGGTGTACGCGCAGCACTGCTTCGCGGTCTATCCGATCACGGTGCTGGCGCGCGGCGCGACCGGCATCAAGGTGCCGGCCAAGGCGTACGGCAACGACCTCGACGCGATGGCCGCGGCGATCCGCCCGGACACCCGCATGGTGTTCATCGCCAACCCCAACAACCCGACCGGCACGTTCTCGCCCTACGCGCAGATCCGCGCGTTCATGGAGCGCGTGCCGGCCGAGGTCATCGTCGTCCTCGACGAGGCCTACAACGACTTCCTGCCGCCGGAGCTGCGCGAGGACACCGTCGCGTGGCTCAAGGACTTTCCCAACCTGGTGCTGACGCGCACGTTCTGCAAGATCTACGGCCTGGCCGGCCTGCGCGTCGGCTACATGCTCGCCGACCCGCAGGTGTGCGACATGGTCAACCGCGTGCGCGCGCCGTTCAACGTCAACGCGATCGCCCAGGCGGCCGCGGTGGCGGCGCTCGACGACCACGACTTCGTGCGCCGCACCTACGAGAACAACCGCGCCGGCATGGCGCAGCTGGTCGACGGCGTGAAGGCGCTCGGCCTCGACTACATCCCGTCGTACGGCAATTTCGTCACCGTCGACGTGGGCGACGGGGCGAAGGTGTTCAACGCGCTGCTCCGGCGCGGCGTGATCGTGCGGCCGATCGCCGGCTACGAACTGCCGCGGCACGTGCGCGTGACCATCGGCCTGCCGCACGAGAACGCGCGCTTCCTCGCCAGCCTCGCCGAGGCGCTGGCCGAAGTCGGCCGCGGCTGAGCCGCATGCGGATCGACACCCTGGTCGTCACCGGCGTCGGGCTGATCGGCGGCTCGTTCGCGCTCGCCCTGAAGGAGGCCGGCGCGGTCGGGCGGGTGATCGGCGTCGGGCGCGGCCGCGCCAACCTCGAGGAGGCGCTGGCGCTGGGCGTCATCGACGAGATCGCCGAGCGCGCGGCGGACGCCTACGCGCGCGCCGACTTCATCCTCGTGGCCACGCCGGTCGGGCAGATGGCGCGGGTGTTCGCCGAGATCGCCGCGGCGATGCGGCCGGGCGCGGTGGTCAGCGACGGCGGCAGCACCAAGTGCGACGTCGTGGCGCTCGCGCGCGGCCTGTTCGGCGCGCGCCTCGGGCGCTTCGTGCCCGCGCACCCGATCGCCGGCGCCGAGCTCAACGGGGCGGCGGCCGCGCGCGCCGGCCTGTACCGCGGCAAGAAGCTCGTGATCGCGGCGGACGGCGCGAGCGACGCCGACGCCGTGGCCGCGGTGCGGCGCGCCTGGCAGGCCTGCGGCGCGCGCATCTTCGAGATGACTCCGGAACTGCACGACCGGACCTTCGCCGCCGTCAGCCACCTGCCGCACGTGCTCGCCTTCACCCTCGTCGACGAGATCGCGCGCAAGGCGCATGCCGACACCCTGTTCCAGTTCGCGGCCAGCGGCTTTCGCGACTTCACCCGCATCGCCGGCGGCTCGCCGGAGATGTGGCGCGACATCGCGCTGGCCAACCGCGACGCGCTGCTGACCGAGATCGACGAGTACATCGCGCGGCTCGCCGGGGTGCGCGCGATGATCGGCGATCGCGACGGCGCGGCGCTCGATACCGTGTTCGCCAATGCCCGCAACGCGCGCGCTGCCTGGCTCGAGTCGATCGAGGCCGGCGAGACGCCGCCGCCGGGGCCGCGCGAGGCCTGATGGAGGCGCTCGCCCTGGGCGCGCTGCGCCACGCCGCCGGGACCGTCCGCCTGCCCGGCTCGAAGAGCATCTCCAACCGCACCCTGCTGCTGGCGGCGCTGGCCGAGGGCCGCACCCGGGTGGCGGACCTGCTCGATTCCGACGACACCCGGGTGATGCTGGGCGCGCTCGCCGCGCTCGGCGTGCCGGTCGCGCGCGACGGCGCCGACCATCTGATCGACGGCGTCGGCGGGCGCTTCCCGGTGCGCGACGCCGACCTGTTCATGGGCAACGCGGGCACCGCGATCCGCCCGCTCACCGCGGCACTGGCGCTGAGCGGAGGCAGCTACCGCCTGTCCGGCGTGCCGCGCATGCACGAGCGGCCGATCGGCGACCTCGTCGACGGACTCGCCGCGCTCGGTGCCGACATCCGCTACACCGGCGCGCCGGGGTACCCGCCGCTGGAGATCCGCCCGGCGCCGGTCGCGCTCGCGGGGCCCGTGCCGGTGCGCGGCAACGTGTCGAGCCAGTTCCTCACCGCGCTCCTGATGGCGCTGCCGCTGCTCGCGCGCGCCGCGGACCGGCCGGCGACGATCGAGGTCGTCGGCGAACTGATCTCCAAGCCCTATGTCGAGATCACGCTGAACCTGATGCGCCGTTTCGGCGTGGACGTCGAGCGCAGCGGCTGGCAAGCATTCCGCATCCCGGCCGGCGCGCGCTACGCGAGTCCCGGCACGGTGCACGTCGAGGGCGACGCGTCGTCGGCGTCGTATTTCCTCGCCGCGGGCGCGCTCGGCGGCGGACCGCTGCGCGTCGAGGGTGTCGGCCGCGATTCGATCCAGGGCGACATCCGCTTCGCCGACGCGCTGGCGCAGATGGGCGCGAACCTGATGGCGGGGCCGAACTGGATCGAGGTGCGCGGCTTCACGAACGAGGACCATCCGGCGCGGCTCCGGGCGTTCGATGCCGACTTCAACCACATTCCGGACGCGGCGATGACCCTGGCCGTGCTCGCGCTGTTCGCCGACGGGCCGTGCACCCTGCGCAACATCGGCTCCTGGCGGGTGAAGGAGACCGACCGCATCGCCGCGATGGCGACCGAACTCGGAAAGCTCGGCGCGGCCGTCGAGGCCGGCGCGGACTGGCTCCGGGTGACCCCGCCCGCGCGCCTCGTGCCGGCGGCGATCGACACCTATGACGATCACCGCATGGCGATGAGCTTTGCGCTCGCCGCCTTCGGCCTCGCGCCCGGCGACGCGCCGCTGGTCATCAACGACCCGGGCTGCGTCGCCAAGACCTACCCGGACTTCTTCGCCGACTTCGGGCGCGTGACGCGCGCCTGATGCGGTCGCCGCGCGCCGCGGATGTTGCGGCGCAACCTGCAAAAAGTCGGACGAATCATTGCCGGATGCGCTGCGCGCGTGTTAGCGTGCGCGCTATTCGACAGGCTGAATGGTCCCGATAGGTTCGTTCGTTCCCGCCGCGTCGACACAAGCGATCAACCACAAGAAGGAGACGAGATGAAGGCACTTTTGAAGGCGGCCGCTGCCGCATGCGTGGCCGTCGGGCTGGCGTCGACGCCGGCGGTGGCGCAGGACAAGCGGGTGCGGGTGCAGATGGGCTGGGCGTTTCCCAGCAACACCGGACTGCTCGGGCCGACGCAGACGCGCCTGGTCGAGATGCTGCGCGCGATGTCCGGCGGCAGCATCGACGTCAAGGGCTTCGAACCCGGCGCGCTGGTGCCCGCCAACCAGTACCTCGACGCGGTCGGCAACGGTTCGCTCGACATGGCCTGGACCGTGTCGGGCTTCTGGACCGGCAAGGACATCGCGTTCGCGATGTACGGCTCGGTGCCGTTCGGCCCCGATGTCGGCGAGTACCTCGCGTGGATGAAGCACGGCGGCGGCGAGAAGCTGATGAAGGAACTGCACGCCAAGTACAACGTCGAGGTGATTCCCTGCGGCGTGATCTCGCCGGAGGCCTCGGGCTGGTTCCGCAAGGAGATCAAGACCCTCGACGACCTGAAAGGCCTGAAGATGCGCTTCTTCGGCCTCGGCGCCAACGTCATGCAGAAGCTCGGCGTCTCGACCCAGCTGTTGCAGGCGGGCGAGATCTTCCAGGCGCTGCAGCTCGGCACCATCGACGCCACCGAGTTCTCGATGCCGGTGATGGATCTGACGCTCGGGTTCCACCAGGTGGCGAAGTTCTATTACTTCCCCGGCTGGCACCAGCAGGCGACGATCAATGAACTGATCATCTCGAAGAAGAAGTGGGCGGAGTTCAGCGCCACGCAGAAGGCGATCATCCAGGGCGCGTGCGACGCGACGATGCTGCAGCAGTTCGCCGAGGGCGAGGCGGTGCAGTTCAAGGCGATGAAGGAGATCCAGTCCAAGGGCGTGCAGATCAAGAAGTGGCCGAAGAACTTCCTCGATGCCTTCGAGAAGGCATGGAACGAGGTGGCCGCCGAGCAGTCCGCCAAGAGCCCCGAGTTCAAGAAGGCCTGGGACTCGTACTCCGCGTTCCGCAAGGACTACGCGATCTGGAAGGACATGGGGTACCTGAAGTAGCCGCTGTCCGCAGGTAGCCGGCCGCCCGCCGCGCGCGGGCGGTGCGGCGTCGCCGGCGCCCTCGGGGAAGGATGGCGCCGACGCCACGTTCGCTTCGACCATCGTCTTGCCACAGGGGAAGCCATGCAGGGCTTGTTGCGTCTGTCCGATCTGATCGAGGGATTCCTGAAACGGATCGCCGATGCCGGCGCGTGGGCGTTCATCGCCTGCATCGCGGTCATCACCCTCGATGTCATCACCCGCAAGGCCGGCTTTCAGGTGCCCGGCCTCGGCTCGACCCGCCTGCAGGAACTCGAATGGCACCTGCACGCGGTGCTGTTCTGCTGCTGGCTGGGCTACGCCTACATCCGCAACGGCCACGTGCGGATCGATGTGTTCACCGGCGGCATGACGTCGCGCAAGAAGGTCTGGCTCGAGCTTTTTTGCTGCCTGGCGTTCGCGCTGCCCTACCTCGCGGTGGCACTGCCGTATGCGCACGACTTTTTCGTCAATTCCTACATGCAAGGCGAGGCCTCGGAGGCGCCCAACGGCCTGGCGTACCGGTGGGTCATCAAGGGCTTCCTGTACTTGGCGTTCATCACGGTCGCTCTCGCCGTCGTGGCGGTAGCCTCGCGTTGTGCGGTCGTCCTGTTCGGCGCGCCGGAGCAGGCGCGCCTTGCCCCGACCCCGTTCGCCGGCAAGGGGGAACACTGATGGACTGGCTCATCGATCACCTCGCGGTGATCATGTTCTTCGCCTTGGTCGCGATCATGTTCCTGGGCTATCCGGTCGCGTTCCTGCTGGGTGCGGTCGGCATCGGCTTCGGCTTTCTCGGGGTCGCCTTCGACGTCTTCAACATGAACCAGTTCGCCAACCTGCTGCCGCGCGTCTACGGCCAGGCGGTGCAGAACCCGGTGCTGGTCGCGATCCCGATGTTCGTCTTCATGGGGACCATGCTCGAGAAGAGCGGCGTGGCCGAGACCCTGCTGCACATCCTGCAGCTGATGCTGCGCCAGGTGCCCGGCGGGCTGGCGATCGCGGTCACGGTGCTCGGCACGATCATGGCGGCGACCACCGGGATCGTCGGCGCGTCCGTGATCATGCTGACGCTGATCGCGCTGCCGGTGATGCTGTCGAAGGGCTACGACAAGTCGCTGTCGGTCGGCACCATCGCGTCGGCCGGCACGCTCGGCATCCTGATTCCGCCGTCGATCATGCTGGTCATCATGGGCGACCTGATGGGGATCCCGGTCGGCACGCTCTTCACCGGCGCGATCCTGCCGGGCCTGCTGATGAGTGCGCTGTACGTCGTCTTCATCATCGTGATCTGCATCATCAAGCCGGGCCTGGCGCCGGCGGTGACCGGGAAGCTGGGGCCCGACGACGAGCGCCTGACCGTGGGCATGGTGGTGCGCGGCTTCCTGCCGCCGTCGTTCCTGATCGCGCTGGTGCTGGGCTCGATCTTCGCCGGCTGGGCGACGCCGACCGAGGCCTCGGGCATCGGCGCCCTCGGCGCGATCCTGCTCGCAATCGCCAACAAGCGCTTCTCGATGGCGGTGCTGCGCGACGTCATGACCTCGTCGGCGCTGACCAATGCGATGGTGTTCTTCATCGTCTTCGGCGCGACGCTGTTCTCCTACGTGTTCCGCGCGCTCGGCGGCGACGATCTCGTCGCCGAGCTGCTGAAGGCGATGGGCATCGACACCGGCTGGGAGGTGCTGACCTTCGTGATGATCCTGGTGTTCATCATGGGCTTCTTCTTCGACTGGATCGAGATCTGCCTGATCGTCATCCCGATCTTCGCGCCGATCATCGGCAAGCTCGACTTCGGCACCTTCATCGAGGGCAAGCAGATCATCCTCACCTGGTTCGCGATCCTGCTCGCGGTGAACATGCAGACGGCGTTCCTCACGCCGCCGTTCGGCTTCGCGCTGTTCTACATGAAGGGCACGGTGCCGCCGTCGGTGACGATGATGGACATCTACAAGGGCATCACGCCGTTCGTCGCCGTGCAGCTGTTGGCCCTGGTGCTGTGCATGATCTTCCCCGAGGTGGTGCTGTACCTGCCGCGCACGTACGGCTTCCTCGACTAGGCGGCGCGCGCGCCGGTGCGCGGGCGCCGGCGCGATCTGCCGCGCGGCGGCCCGGGGCGCGGAACGCGGCCGGCGCCTCAGGCGCGCGCCGCCGGCTCGGCGGCGCGCATCACCGACTGCACCAGCTCGGCGAGCGAGCGCGCGCCCATCTTCTCCATCACCTTGGCGCGGTGCGCCTCGACCGTCTTGATCGAGATGTTCATGACGTCCGCGATGGTCTTGTTCATCTTGCCGGCGACGACCAGGTCGAGCACCTCGCGCTCGCGCGGCGACAGCCGCGCGAGGCGCGCGGCGATCTCGGAGGCGGCGGCGCTGCGGCCCGCGACCTCGGCATCGTGCTCGATGGCGCGTTCGATGATGCCGGTGAGCTTCTGCTCGTTGAACGGCTTCTCGATGAAGTCGAAGGCGCCGCGCTTGATCGCCTCGACCGCCATCGGCACGTCGCCGTGGCCGGTGACGAAGACCACCGGCGTGGAGACGCCGTCGCGCACCAGGCGCTCGTGCACCTCGACGCCGCTCATGCCGGGCATGCGGATGTCGAGGATGATGCAGGCCGGCACCGAGGCGGCGCGGCGCTCGAGGAAGTCCTCGCCGGAGACGTAGGTGCGCACCTGGTAGCGGTCGTCGTCGAGCAGCCAGACCAGCGAGTCGCGCATGGCTTCGTCGTCGTCGACGACATGGATCGTGGGTTTCGGGTTCATGGCGTGATGGCCGCCTCGGCGAAGGCGGGCAGGGTGAAGTGGAAGACGCTGCCGCCTCCCGGGTTGGCGGAGAACCAGAGCCGGCCGTCGTGCATCTCGACGATCGAGCGGCAGATGTTGAGGCCCATGCCCATGCCGTTCTCCTTGGTGGTGAAGAACGGCGAGAACAGCTCGGGCGCGACCTCGGGCGCGATGCCGTGGCCGCGGTCGGCGACGCGGATCTCGGCCTGGTCGCCGGCGCGCGCGGTGTGCACGGTGAGCACGCGCTCGGCCTTGGGCGTGCGCCGCATCGCCTCGATGCCGTTCTTGATCAGGTTGAGCAGCAGCTGCTCGAGCATGATGCGGTCGGCGCTGACCGTCGGCACCTCGGCGCCCAGGTCGAGGCGGATCTGCACGCCGTGCTTCTCGGCCTCGAGCTCGATCAGGTCGGCGACCTCGGCGGCGACCTCGTTGACCGACACCGGCTCGCGGATCGGCTCGCGGCGGCGCAGGAACTCGCGCACGCGGTGCACCACGCGCCCGGCGCGCTCGGCCTGGGCGGCGGACTTCTCGAGCGCCATCACCAGGTCCTCCTTCTTCCAGTGGTCGGACTTCAGGCGCCGCACCGCGCCCATGTTGTAGTTGGCGATCGCCGACAGCGGCTGGTTGATCTCGTGCGCGAGCGTCGAGGCCATCTCGCCGACGCTCATCAGGCGCGAGGTCAGCACCAGCTTCTCCTGCTGCACGCGGCTGCGCTCCTCGGTGGCCTTGCGGTCGGTGATGTCGGAGATCATCGTCAGGCGCACCAGCCGGCCGTCGACCCAGCGCACCGCGCGCACCCGCAGCGCGTACCAGAGCCCGCGCGCCTCGTCGCGCACCTCGAGGCGATGCACCCCGGTCGGCGCGCCGGCCGCGTCGAGCAGGACACTGCTCGGCACCGCGTGCGAGGGCACCGGCGAGAACGCGGTCTCGAGCACGGCGGCGTTGCTGCCGATGCCGTGGCCGGGAAAGATGCGCGAGAAGCTCTCGTTGCAGAACAGCAGCTCGCGCGAGTCCATGTCCGACACCGCGACGCCGGCGTCGAGCGCGTCGAGCACGGTGACGAAGCGCTCGTGCGAGGCGACCAGCGCGCTGTCGGCCTGCGCCTGCAGCGCGACGCGCCGGCGCAGCGACATCAGGCTCCAGGCCAGCACGCCGGTGATCAGCAGCATCACGCCGGTGAGGAGCGTGCGGCCGAGCAGCGAGTCGGTCTTGTAGGAGGTCGCCGAGAGGTCGAGGTTGCGCCACGGCAGGGTCAGCGAGACGGTCTGGGTCAGCCAGTCGTAGGTCTCGCGCTCGGTGTCCTGGCGGAACAGCTCGCGGCCCTCGGCGTCGAGCAGCGACAGGCGGTACTTCTCCGCCACCGCGATCGGCACCAGGCGCTCGATCACCGCGCGCAGCGACAGCGTCATGCTGATGATGCCCTGCGGGCGGCCGTCGATGGTGGCGGGGCTGTGGTACTCGATGTAGGGCTCGTCCTGGTAGTCGCGGTACGGCTCGGTGTAGCTGGAGCGGCCGGTAGCGGCGGTGAGCCGGCGCATGCGTTCGCGCTCCTCCGGGGAGGCGCGCTCGCGCGCGATCGCCAGCGGATCCTTCCAGGCCGGGACGGTCCAGCCCGTCATGCCGTCGGCGGCGGTCCATCCGATGTTGCGCACTTCCGGGTTCTGCGCCTGGTACAGCTCGGCCTGCTCGATCACCGACGCGGGCTTCTGCCCGGCCGACAGCGCGCCGGCGAGCCGGTCGGCGAACTCCTGGTGGGCGAGGATCTTGCGCGAGATGGCCAGCTCGGCGTACTGCGTGTCGCGGCGCAGGTTGGTGATCTGGATCTCCGACTCGTGGCGGTGCACGAACCAGAGCGAGGCGAGGATCGCGGCGACGAACATGCCGAGGCTGGCGAAGGGGACGAACCAGACGCGCCAGCTGCCGGGGAGACGGGCGGAGGGGCGGGGCGGCGGCAGGGGCATGGCGCGTGGCGGACGTCGAATCTACGGGCGCGCGCGGTCGCGCGGCGCCACCGCGAGGACAACATATCGCCTCGGTGCTGTCAATCCGTGCCTGTCCCACGGCGCCGCGCGGCGGCAGGGTAAACCCGATGGTCCGGGCGCCGGCACCGGCATATACTCATTCGTTCGGGTCGCCGCCGGCTGGCGGCGGCCAACCCAAAATTTCGAGGAGACAGCCATGAAAGAAGCCGCCGCTTCCCGCCGCAAGTTCCTTTCCGGCGCCGGCGCCGCCGCCGCAGGCGCCGCCACCCTGGGCTTTCCGACCATCGTCAAGGCGCAGGGTCCGATCAGCTTCAAGTGGCAGTCGACCTGGCCCGCGAAGGACATCTTCCACGAGTACGCCAACGACTTCGCGAAGAAGATCAACGACATGACCGGCGGCGACCTCAAGATCGAGGTGCTGCCGGCCGGTGCCGTGGTGCCCGCGTTCGGCCTGCTCGACGCGGTGACCAAGGGCACGCTCGACGGCGGCCACGGCGTGCTGGTCTACCACTACGGCAAGCAGAACGCGCTGGCGCTGTGGGGCTCGGGCCCGGCCTACGGCATGGATGCGCAGCAGCTGATGGCGTGGCACAAGTACGGCGGCGGCAAGGAGCTCCTCGCCAAGCTCTATGCGTCGATCGGCGCGAACGTCGTGTCGTTCCCCTACGGTCCGATGTGGACCCAGCCGCTCGGCTGGTTCAAGAAGCCGGTCACCAAGGCCGCCGACATGAAGGGCCTGAAGTACCGCACCGTCGGCATGTCGATCGACGTGTTCACCTCGATGGGCGTGGCGGTCAACGCGCTGCCCGGCGGCGAGATCGTGCCGGCGATGGACCGCGGCCTGCTCGACGCGGCCGAGTTCAACAACATGACCTCGGACCGCCTGCTGGGCTTCCCCGACGTCTCCAAGGTGTGCATGCTGCAGAGCTACCACCAGAACGCCGAGCAGTTCGAGATCATGTTCAACAAGGCCAAGTTCGACGCGCTGCCGGCGAAGATGAAGGCGATCATCGAGAACGGCGTCGAGGCGGCGTCGCAGGACCTGGTGTGGAAGTCGATCGACCGCTACTCCAAGGACTACGTCGAGCTGCAGACCAAGGACAAGGTCAAGTTCTACAAGACGCCCGACGCGGTGCTGCAGGACCAGCTCAAGGCCTACGACGCGGCGGTCGCCAAGCGCAAGGACAACGCGCTGTTCAACGAGATCGCCGCCTCGCAGAAGGCCTTCGCGCAGCGCGCCGTGAAATGGGACCTCGACAACAACGTCAACCGGCGCATGGCCTACAACCACTACTTCGGCGCCAAGAAGGCCTGATCCGTCGCGGTCCGCCCCGCCGCCGCGGGGCGCCGCGCCCCGACACCCGGCCGCATCGCCGGGTGTCTTTTTTTGACCGTGCCGCGGCTGCCTGCGGCTGGACCCGAACATGCAGAAGCTGCTGCTCTTCATCGACAAGGTGAGCACCTGGGTGGGCCAGGCGTTCTCCTGGATCATCGTCCTCCTGACCCTGCACGTCACCTGGGAGGTGTTCTCGCGCTACGTGCTCGACAATCCCCGGGCCTGGGCATTCGACGCCATGATCATCATGTACGGCACGCTGTTCATGATGGCGGGCGCCTACACCCTGTCGAAGAACGGCCACGTGCGCGGCGACGTCCTCTACGGCTTCTTCCGGCCGCGCACCCAGGCGACGCTGGACCTGATCCTGTATTTCGTCTTCTTCATCCCCGGCGTCATCGCGCTGACCTGGGCCGGCTACGACTACGCCGCCGATTCCTGGCGCATCAACGAGCATTCGAACATCACCGCCGACGGCCCGCCGATCTATCCGTTCAAGACCGTCATCCCGATCGCGGGCGCCTTCCTGCTGGCCCAGGGCATCGTCGAGATCGTGCGCTGCGTGATCTGCATCCGCCAGGGGGACTGGCCCTCGCGCGAGGAGGACGTCGAGGAGGTCGATGTCGACAAGCTCAAGCAGATGGTCCACGCCGACGATGCCGGGAGCGCCAAATGACGATCCGCAAGGAACTCTGGTTCGGCTTCTCGCTGATGGCGGTGATCGTCCTCGCCACGCTCGTCTTCATGCCCTGGGGCAACCTCACCAGCGGCCACCTGGGGCTGCTGATGCTGTCGCTGGTGGTGGTGGCGATCATGCTCGGCTTCCCCACCGCCTTCACCCTCATGGGCATGGGGGTGTTCTTCGGCTGGCTGTCGTATCGCGGCGTCAATCCGGACACGGCGACGCGGCAGATCCTCGACCTGATGGTGCAGCGCGCCTACGCGGTGATGAGCAACGACGTGCTGATCGCGATCCCGCTGTTCGTGTTCATGGGCTACCTGGTCGAGCGCGCCGCGCTGATCGACAAGCTGTTCCGCAGCCTGCACCTGGCGATGGCGCGGGTGCCGGGCTCGCTCGCGGTGGCCACCATCGTCACCTGCGCGATCTTCGCCACCGCGACCGGGATCGTCGGCGCGGTGGTGACGCTGATGGGCCTGCTGGCGTTTCCGGCCATGCTCAAGGCCGGCTACAACCCGAAGGTGTCGGCCGGCGCGATCACCGCCGGCGGCTGCCTCGGCATCCTGATCCCGCCGTCGGTGCTCCTGATCGTCTACGGCGCGACCGCCGGCGTGTCGGTGGTGCAGCTCTACGCGGGCGCGTTCTTCCCCGGCATCATGCTGGCGGCGCTGTACGTGGGCTACGTGGTGATTCTCGCCAAGCTCAAGCCCGACCTGATGCCGCCGCTGGCGCCCGAGGACCGGCAGGTGCCGTTGTCGCCGGTCGGCGCCGCGCTCGCGCCGCGCGGGCGCAATGCCCTGACCGGCCTGCTGCGCGGCCTCGGCGGCGGCGGCGCGCCGGTTGGCGCGGTGGCGCGCCAGTTGCTGATCAGCCTGCTGCCGGCGCTGGCGCTGGCCGGCCTGCTGGCATTGCTCTACCAGTCGGCGACCATGCCCAAGGTGGTCGAGAGCACCGCGGGGCTGGTGGAAATGGGCGGCGCCGCGGAGAAGCCGGCGGAAGGCGGTCTGGCCGAGCCCAAGGAAGAGGGTACCGGTCTGGCGGAGCCGACCGAGGAAGGCGGCCTGGCCGAACCCAAGGACGAAGGAACGGGGCTGACCGAGCCCAAGGAGGAAGGCGCGCTGGCCGAGCCGAAGGAGGAGAAGGAGGCGCCCGCGACGGCCAAGGCGGCCGAACCCGCCAAGGGCGAGGCACCGGCGCAGGCGGGCGCCCCGCCGGGCAACGATGCGAAGGCCGATGCGCAGACCGCTGCCCAGGTGGAGCGCCTGCCGGCACCCGGCTGGTTCTGGGGCATTGCCGCCGGTTTCGCCGTGTTCCTGCTCGTCCTCTACGCGCTCTGGACCTGGGAGCGCCTCGAGGTCTTCAAGATGCTGCTGGGCTCGTTCTTTCCGCTGGCGCTGCTGATCCTCGCGGTGCTCGGTTCGATCGTCTTCGGCCTGTCGACCCCGACCGAGGCGGCCGCGGTGGGCGCGTTCGGCGGGTTCCTGCTCGCGATCGCCTATCGCTACCTCGAGCACAGCCGGCGCGCGGCCGGCGCCGCCGGCGCGACGGTCCGCGAGGTGGGCGTGATCCTCAAGGATTCGTCGTTCCTCACCGCGAAGACCTCGGCGATGGTCTGCTGGCTGTTCGTCGGCTCGTCGATCTTCTCGGCGTCCTTCGCGCTCCTCGGCGGCCAGGAACTGGTCGAGAAATGGGTGCTGTCGCTGGGGCTCACGCCGCTGCAGTTCATGATCCTCGCGCAGTTCATCATCTTCATCCTCGGCTGGCCGCTCGAATGGACCGAGATCATCGTCATCTTCATGCCGATCTTCATCCCGCTCCTGCCCAAGTTCGGCGTCGACCCGCTGTTCTTCGGGCTCCTGGTCGCGCTCAACCTGCAGACGGCATTCCTGTCGCCGCCGGTGGCGATGGCGGCCTTCTACCTCAAGGGCGTGTCGCCGCCGCACGTGACGCTGAACCAGATCTTCGCGGGGATGATGCCGTTCATGGGCATCCAGGTGCTGGCGCTGGTGCTGCTCTACGTCTGGCCGGACATCGGCCTGTGGCTGCCGCGCACCCTCTACGGCAAATAGGCGGCGCCGCGCGTCGCGCCCGGTGCGGCGCGGCGCCGGCGCGATGCGCGTGGTCCGCCCGCTAGGGCGCGCGCGGCGGCGGCGGTCCCATCAGCGCGGGATCGTCGGGGCGTTCCCCGTACTGCGGCAGCGAGTCGCAGATCGCGTCCCATTCGGCCTTCGAGTCGGTGAAGAAATGGAACGCCGGCCGCGCCGCGATCGGCGTGTCGAGGAGGCCCAGGCGCAGGCGCAGGATGCCCGGCATGCTCTCGCGCCGGCTGTACACCGGCGCGCCGCAGTGCCGGCAGAAGCTGCGCGTGAGCCCGGTCGGCGCGGCGTACGCCGCGAGCGCGTCGGCACCGGCCAGCAGGCGGAACCCTGCCGCGTCGATGCTGGCGTTGACGCCAAAGGCCGAGCCGCTCGCCTTGCGGCAGCGCCGGCAGTGGCAGATGCCGATCGTCCCCAGCGGCGCGTCGACTTCGAAGCGGATCGCACCGCACAGGCAGCTGCCCTCGAGCATGGATTCCCCTTCAGGCGAGGGTGGCGACCGGCCCGGCCACCAGCGACGGCACGAACAGGACCGCGAGCGTCGCCAGCGGAACCAGGAGCGCATTGATGAGCGCGGTGGCGATCAGCCAGACCAGCGGATCGTCCGCGCGCGTGGACAGGCGCGTGGCGTTCCACACGGCGGTGAGCGGGACCGCGATCGCGCCGATCAGCATCGCGCCCAGGGGCACGAACGAGCCGCCGCCGAACAGGTCGCCCCAGATCAGCACCGCGAAGATGCCGGCCTGCACGATGAGCGGCAGCACGACGGCGAGGAGGACGCGCATGGGGCCTAGCGCGAGGCCGGCAGTGCGACCGCCTCGCCGCCGGTGGCGGTCGCGGCGAGGCGGAACGTGTGGGCCAGGCGTCCGGGCGCCGCGCCGTGCGCGGCGAGCGCGGCCTCGCCCAGGGCGTTGCCGGAGACCTCGCGCACGGTCGCCAGGTCGTAGCCGGTGACCACCAGCACCCCGTCGACGCCGCCGTCGCGGCCGCGCATCGCCTGCTCGGCGGTCATCTCGGCGGCGGCGGCGGACCGCAGCAGGTGCGCGCCGGCGAGTCCCGGGTGCAGGGCCAGTTGCGGCACCAGGCCCGACAGCCAGGCATCGAGCGCCGCCTCGCGGCCGGGCTGGGCGGCAAAGCGCACCACCAGCGCCGCGCCGCCGATGCCGGCGCCGCTGCTCGCGACCACGCGGGTCAGGCCGCGCACCATGTTGCGGTAGTGCGGCATCAGCGTGCGGGTCCAGGGCGACGGGTGGTCGAGCCGGGCGCGATAGGCGTCCGAGGTCAGCGTCTCCACCTCGGCGGTCTCGTACATCACGAAATAGCGCGGCCCGGGCCCGGCGGCGGCCCAGCGCGACGCGCGCCTGAAGCCGGGGATCCCCAGGCGCTCGGCGAAGTGCTCGTGCGTGTGCCAGTGGTCGTGTTCGGTGGCGTCCTCGACGTCGAGGTCGAAGAACAGCACCATCGCGGCGTTGCCGAGCAGGGACATGGATGGGCGTGGCGGGTGCGGGGAGCGTAAGCATCGCACATGGCGGCGTGCGACGGCAACGGAAGCCGGCAGGGCAATCGGCGATAATCGTGTGCGCCGTGCCGCTTCCGCGTGCGGCGACCCCGCTTCAGGAACGTCCCTTCCTTCGACCGTCGCGCCGCTTTGCTCGTTTTCGCCATCCTCATCTACGCCGCCGCGATGACGCTGGCGAACCTCAGCGTCGCGGCGTTCGGGCCGGCCGTGACGCCGATCAACGCCTTCGTCCTGATCGGGCTCGACCTGGCGCTGCGCGACTTCCTGCACGTGCGCCTCAAGGCCTGGCAGATGGGACTGCTGATCGGCGCCACCGGGGGCCTCACCTACGTGCTCAACCCCGCGGCCGGCATGATCGCGGTCGCGAGCGCGTGCGCGTTCTCGGCGGCGGCGCTGGCCGACTGGGCGACCTTCGCGCGCCTGCGCGGACCCTGGATCAGGCGCGCCAACGTCTCCAACGTCGTCGGCGCGGCGGTCGACTCGCTGCTGTTTCCCACCATCGCGTTCGGCGCGCTCCTGCCGCACATCGTCGCGATGCAGTTCGTCGCGAAGGTGGCCGGCGGCGCGCTGTGGGCCTGGCTCCTCAAGCGGCGCTTCGCGCTCTAGCCGGCGGCAGGCGCCGCGCGCGGATGGCGACGCCGGCTCCGGCGCCGGCCGGTGTCCCAGCCGCTAGCTGCGGCCCTGCCCGTCGCCCAGCACCACCCACTTGACCGAGGTCAGCCCCTCGAGGCCGACCGGTCCGCGCGCGTGCAGCTTGTCGTTGGAGATGCCGATCTCGGCGCCCAGGCCGTATTCGAAGCCGTCGGCGAAGCGGGTCGAGGCGTTGACCATCACCGAGGCCGAATCGACCTCGCGCAGGAAGCGCATCGCGTTGCCGTGGTGGCTGGTGACGATCGCGTCGGTGTGCTTCGAGCCCCAGCGCTCGATGTGGTCGAGCGCCGCATCGAGGCTGTCGACCACGCGCACGGCGAGGATCGGGGCGAGGTATTCGGTGGCCCAGTCGGCCTCGGTGGCCTCGCGCATCGCCGGCACCAGCGCGCGGGCGGCGGCGTCGCCGCGCAGTTCGACGCCCTTGGCCGCGTAGATCGCGCCGAGCCGCGGCAGCACCGCCGGCGCGATCGCCGCGTGCACCAGCAGCGTTTCCATCGTGTTGCAGGTGCCGTAGCGCTGGGTCTTGGCGTTGTCGGCGACGGCGATCGCCATGTCGACGTCCGCATGCGCGTCGATGTAGACGTGGCAGATGCCGTCGAGGTGCTTGATCATCGGGATCCTCGATTCCCGCATCAGGCGCTCGATCAGGCCCTTGCCGCCGCGCGGCACGATGATGTCGACGAACTCGGTCATCGTGATCAGGTGGCCGACGGCGGCGCGGTCGGTGGTCTCGACCACCTGCACCGCGTCGGCCGGCAGCCCGGCGGCGGCCAGCCCTTCGCGCACGCAGGCGGCGACCGCGCGATTCGAGTGGATCGCTTCCGAGCCGCCGCGCAGGATCGCGGCGTTGCCGCTCTTGATGCACAGGCCGGCGGCGTCGGCGGTCACGTTCGGGCGCGATTCGTAGATGATGCCGATCACGCCCAGCGGCACGCGCATTCGGCCGACCTGGATGCCGGTCGGCCGGAACTTGAGGTCGGTGATCTCGCCGACCGGGTCGGGCAGCGCCACCATCTGCTCGAGGCCCCGGGCCATCGTGTCGATCGCCTTGTCGGTGAGCGCCAGGCGGTCGAGCATCGCGGCATCGAGCCCCTTGGCGCGGCCGGCCTCGAGGTCGCGCGCATTCTCCGCGGCGAGCCGCGCGCGCTCGCGGCGGATCGCCGCGGCGATCGCGGCCAGCGCGGCGTCCTTCGCCGCGGTCGACGCGCGCGCCATCGCGCGCGACGCGGCGCGCGCGCGCCGGCCCATCGCCTGCATCGCAGCGGCGAGGTCGTCCTGGGGTTTCAGTACGGCGCTCATGGGCGCAATTCTAGGGGAAAAGCAGGCACCGTCCCGCCGCCCGTGCGGGCCGCGGGACGGTCGCCGCGACGGCAGCGGTCAGCGGCCGCGGGCGTGCCAGCCGCCGGCGTGCAGGTACGGGCCGTGGCCGGCCTGGCCGTGGCGCCCGAAGCGACCGTCACGGTCGGCACGGACGTCGCGGCCGAAGCGATTGCCGTGGCCGAAGCGGTCGCCGTGGCCGTAGCGGTGGCCATAGCCGTAGCGGTGGCCGTAGCCGTCGCCGCGGCCGTGGTCGATGCGGCCGTGGCCGTCGGCGCGCGGACCGTGCCCGTGGTCCGCGCCGGGCGCGGCGTGGCGGTGCGGCGCGTTCCACCGGCCGTGCTGGGCGTCGTGGCGCTCGTGGCGGATCGCGCGGCCGTCGCGGGCCTCGGCATGGCGCAGGCGGGCTTCCTCGTGGCGGCCGACATGACCGTCGGCGGCGGCGCGCGCCTGCGCGCGGTTGCCGTGCGCCTCGCGGTGCTCGAGGCGCGCCGCCTCGCGCGCGGTGAGCGAGCCGTCGGCGAGGCCGCGCGCGATCCGCTCCTGCTGGTGCGCGTCGCGCGCCGCGTTCTCCTGCATGCGGCGCGCGGTCGGCGTGCGGGGATCGCCGCGCTCGCCGTCGGCGCGCTCGGCGTGGATGGCGCGGGCCTGGCGTTCCTGCATGGCGGCGACGCGGCGCGCTTCGTCCGGCGCATAGCGGCCGTCGGCGAGGGCGCGCGACTGCGCGCCGGCGATGCGCGCCTGCCGGTGTTCCAGGCGCGCCGCCTCGACCGCGCTCAGGTCGCCCGCGGCCAGGCCGCGCTGGATGCGGCGTTCGAGCTCGGCATTGCGGTGTGCGCTGTCGGCGGCCGTCTGCGCCAGGGCGCCGGCGGCGATGCCCAGGCAGATCGCGCCGGCGGCGGCGCGCAGTGGCAGATGGATCATGGCGTGTCACTCCTCGATGGTCATGGGACGTCCCCATGCCGAAGAGCAACGGCGGCGGCGCGCGCGGAGCCGACCGCGCGGATGTAAACGGCGTAAGCGGATGTTGCTGGCGGGCGCGGCGATTACATGTCGCAACGCGCGGCCGGCGCGCCGCGGCCGGCCGGCGCCGGAGGAGCGCGCGCCCCGCGGCGCCGGGCCCTAGGTCGCGAGGCGTTCGCCGAGCCGGTAGAACTCCTCCCAGACGTCGCCGGAGATCTCGCGCGGCCGCAGGCCCTTGATCAGGCGGTCGATGGCGGCGGCGTGCTTGAGCGCCTCGCCGATGCGGCGCGGATGGATCGCGCGCGCGCGCCGCTCGTAGGCGCCGATGCGCGGACCCTTGCCGAACACCTTCTCGCCGCGCCGCAGGCGCGCCAGCGTGCGCACGTCGTCCGCGAGCGCCCACAGCACCAGGGGCGGGGCCTCGCCCTCGCCCTTCAGGCCCTCGAGCATGCGCCGGAAGCGCGGCAGGTCGCCGCTGAGCCAGGCTTCGGAGAGCTTGAAGACGTCGTAGCGGGCGACGTTGAGCACCGCGTCGCGCACCACCTCCGGCGCCAGTTCGCCCGGCGGGGCGAGCAGGGCGAGCTTCTGCAGTTCCTGGTGCGCCGCGAGGAGGTTGCCCTCGACCTTGCGCGCGATGAACTCGAGCGTGTCGGCGGCGGCGCTCTGCTGCTGCCGCTTGAGGCGCTCGCCGATCCAGCGCGGCAGCATCGCCGCCTCGATCGCGCGCGACTCGACGAGCACGCCGGCGTCGGCCAGCGCGCGGCACCAGGCGGTCTTCAGCGTCGCCCAGTCGCCCGGAAAGGTCACGAGCAGCACCGCGTCGGCGTGCGCGAGGCGGGCCAGTTCCTCGAGCGCGGCGCCGCCGTCCCTGCCCGGCTTGCCCGACGGGATGCGCAGGTCGACGAGGACGCGGTCGCCGAACAGCGACATGCCGGAGAGTTCCGCGCGCGGCGCGGCCCAGTCGAAATGCTGGCCGACCGAATGGATCTTGCGGTCGGTGAAGCCCTGCGCGCGCGCGGCGGCGCGGATCGCGTCCGCGGACTCGAGCGCGCGCAGCGGCTCGTCGCCGGTGACCGCGTAGAGCGGCGCCAGGCCGCGCGCGAGCAGGCCGGGCAGCTGCTCCGGGGTGCAGTTCATCGGCGCGCGGCCACGCTCAGCGCGGCGGCGGCAGGCGCTCGGCCGAAGCGAGCCGGCGCAGCACCTGCTGCACCATGTCGGACTGCATGTCGCGGTACAGCAGCGCCTCCTCGCTTTCCTTGGCGAGCACCTGATTGTCGTTGAACGGGAAGTCGCGCTCGATCAGCAGCGCCACCGGCGCGATGACGTCGCGGCCCTGGCGGTCGGCGACGCGGAAGTCGAAGTTGTAGCGGAGCCGGAACTCGCGCACCCGGCCGGCGCTCGACAGCGACAGGATGGTCTTGCTGCGCAGCTCGCGCAGCGGGGAGAGGATGGCTTCGGCCTCCTCGCGGCGCTCGACGATGCGGGTGCCGGTGCCCGCGCGCAGCGTGCGGCGCAACTCGGCGCCGAGCGGGCTCGAATCCGGGATGTCGACGTACAGCGTCTCGTACGGCAGGGTCGCGCTGCCGCGCAGCTGGAAGCCGCAGCCGGCGGCGAAGGCGGCGACAACGGCGGCGCAGAGGACCGCGCGGCGCCCGGCTGCGATCGGCAGGCCCATGTCAGACCACGATGTTGACCAGGCGGCCCGGCACCACCACCACCTTGCGCGGCGCCTTGCCGTCCATGTGCCGGCGCGCCGCGTCGCTGGCGGTCGCCGCGGCCTCGATCTCCTCGCGCGTGGCGGAGGCGCGCACCTGCACGCTGCCGCGATGCTTGCCGTTGACCTGGAGCACGAGCTCGACGACGTCGGACTTGAGCGCGGCGTCGTCGACCGCGGGCCACGGCGCGTCGAGGATGTCGCCGGCCGCGTCGGCGAACCCCAGCTCGACCCACAGCGCGTGCGTGATGTGCGGCACCACCGGATGCAGCGCGCGCAGCAGGATCGAGACGCCCTCGCGCACCACCGCCGCCGCGCCGGGGTCGCCGCGCGGCGCGTCCTCGAGCGCATTGAGGAGCTTCATCGCGCCCGAGACCACGGTGTTGTACTGGATGCGCGCGATGTCGAAATCGATCTGCTTCAGCGCGACGTGCACCTCGCGCCGCAGCTTCCCGAGCGCCGTGCCGAGCTGCGCCGCGTCGACCGCGCCGGCGCCGCGGATCGGCCCCGACCAGGCGTGGCAGTAGGCCCAGAGGCGCTTGAGGAAGCGCGCGGCGCCGTCGACGCCGGCGTCGCTCCACAGCAGCGTGTCCTCGGGCGGCGAGGTGAACATGGTGTAGAGGCGCGCGGTGTCGGCGCCGTACTTCTCGATCAGGTCCTGCGGGTCGACGCCGTTGTTCTTCGACTTCGACATCGTGCCGATGCCGTTGTAGTCGACCGCGCTGCCGTCGGCCCTGAGGCGCGCGCCGGTGATGCGGCCGTCGGCGCCGAAGACGTTGTCGACGTCGTCGGGCCAGAAGTACTCGATGCCGCCCTTGTCGCCCTTGCGCGAATAGATGTGGTTGAGCACCATCCCCTGGCACAGCAGGCGGGTGAACGGCTCGTCGAAGCCGACGAGGCCGAGGTCGCGCATCACCTTGGTCCAGAAGCGCGCATACAGGAGGTGCAGGACCGCGTGCTCGATGCCGCCGATGTACTGGTCCATCGGCATCCAGTAGTCGTTGCGCGCGTCGACCATCGCGCCGTCCTCGCCCGGGCTGCAGTAGCGCATGAAGTACCAGGACGAGTCGACGAAGGTGTCCATCGTGTCGGTCTCGCGCCGCGCCGCGCGGCCGCACACCGGGCAGGTCACGCCGGCGTGGAAGCCCGCGTGGCGGTTGAGCGGGTTGCCGGAGCCGTCGGGCACGCAGTCCTCGGGCAGCACCACCGGCAGGTCCTTCTCCGGCACCGGCACCGCCCCGTGCTCCTCGCAATGGATGATCGGGATCGGGGTGCCCCAGTAGCGCTGGCGCGAGATGCCCCAGTCGCGCAGGCGCCAGGTGACGCGCTTCTCGCCCAGGCCCCTGGCCGCGAGGTCGGCCGCGACCGCGTCGACCGCGGCCTGGTAGGCCAGGCCGTCGTAGGCGCCGGAGTGGATGCAGGCGCCGCCGTCCTTGTCCGCGTACCAGGGCTGCCACGCCTGGTCGGAGAACGCGAGCCCGGGCTTGCCGACCACCTGGCGGATCGGCAGGCCGTACTTGCGCGCGAACGCGAAGTCGCGCTCGTCGTGCGCCGGCACGCCCATGACCGCGCCGTCGCCGTAGCTCATCAGCACGTAGTTGCCGACCCAGAGCGGGACCGCCGCGCCGGTCAGCGGATGCGTGACGGACAGCCCGGTCGGCAGGCCCTCCTTCTCCCGGAGCGCGAGTTCGGCCTCGGTGGTGCCGCCTTTCCGGCATTCGTCGATGAAGGCGGCGAGCGCGGGGTTGGAGCGCGCCGCGTGCGCGGCCAGCGGATGCGCGGGGGCCACCGCGCAGAAGGTCACGCCCATGATGGTGTCGGCGCGGGTGGTGAAGACGTACATGCGGCCGCCGCCGATCGGCGCGCCGTCGTCGCCGCGGATGTCGTGCGGGAAGGCGAAGCGCACGCCCTCGCTGCGGCCGAGCCAGTTCTCCTGCATCAGGCGCACGCGCTCGGGCCAGCCCGGCAGCTTGGTCAGCGTGTGGTCGAGCAGTTCCGCGGCGTAGTCGGTGATCTTGAGGTAGTACCCGGGGATCTCGCGCTTCTCGACCAGCGCGCCGGTGCGCCAGCCGCGGCCGTCGATGACCTGCTCGTTCGCGAGCACGGTCTGGTCGACCGGGTCCCAGTTGACGACCTGGGTCTTGCGGTAGGCGATGCCCTTCTCCAGCATCTTGAGGAACAGCCACTGGTTCCACTTGTAGTACTTCGGATCGCAGGCCGCCATCTCGCGGCTCCAGTCGATCGCCAGACCCATCGCCTGCATCTGCTTCTTCATGTAGGCGATGTTCTCGTAGGTCCACTTGGCGGGCGCGACGCCGTTCTTCATCGCCGCGTTCTCGGCCGGCAGGCCGAACGCGTCCCAGCCCATCGGCATGAGGACGTTGTAGCCCTTCATGCGCAGGTGGCGCACCATGACGTCGTTGATCGTGTAGTTGCGCACGTGGCCCATGTGCAGCTTGCCCGACGGATACGGCAGCATCGAGCAGGCGTAGTACTTGGGCTTTTCGCGGCCGGCGGCGTCCCGGGCGCGCTCGACCGCGCGGTAGGCGTCGGTGGCGCCCCAGTGCGCCTGCGCGGCCTGTTCGACCTCGGACGGGGAGTATTTTTCTTGCATGGCGTGGCGCCGGAGGAGCGGCTGCGGACAATCCAAAATTATAGCCGCTGCCACCCGCAGTCCCGCGCTCGCGCGCGCGGCGTGACTTCGGTCACGAAAGGCCCGAGAATGCTGCATCCGCGCACCCCGCGGCAGGCGTACTGAAGACATGTTCCCCTCGTTTTCATCGGAGTCGCCATGAAACACCGCCTCGTCGCCGTATCCCTGTTCCTCCTGGCCGGCGCCTCGGCCGTCGCCGCCGCCCCCACCGCGGTCGTCGAGGGCGTGCAGATGCCGGCCTGGGTCGAGCGCGGCGGCAGCCGCGAGCCGCTCGCGCCGGGCATGGAGCTGCGCCCCGCCGACCGCATCACCACCGGCGCCAATTCCCGGCTGCTGCTGCGCCTGGCCGAAGGCAGCCAGGTCAAGCTGGGCGAGAACGCGCAGCTGTCGCTGGAGCGCCTCGCGCAGACCCGGGAGGACCGCCAGACCCTGCTCAGCGCCGCCCTCGACGTCGCGCGCGGCGCGTTCCGCTTCACCACCGACGCCCGCGCCAGGCTCACCAGCCGGCGCGCGGTCGACATCCGCGTCGCCACGGTCACCGCCGGCATCCGCGGCACCGACCTGTGGGGCAAGAGCGCCGCCGATCGCGACATCGTCTGCCTGATCGAGGGCCGCATCGCCGTCCAGCGCGAAGGCGGCGAGCCGGTCAGCATGGACCAGGCGCTGCAGTTCTACATCGCGCCCAAGGCGAACGGGCGGCCCGACGCGTCGCGGCCGGTGCAGCTGGCCACGGTCACCAGCGAACAGCTCGCCCAGTGGGCTGCCGAGACCGAGATCGCGGCAGGGCAGGGCGCGGCGCGGCGCGGCGGGCGCTGGAAGCTGATCGCGGCCGAGGCCGCCGAGCAGGGCCAGGCCCTCGCGGTCTACGACAAGCTGCGCGCCGAGGGCTATGCCGCCACCATCTTCCCCACCGGCAGCGCGGAGAAGCGGGTCTACCAGGTGCGCCTCACCGGCCTGGCGAGCAAGGCCGAGGCCGAGGCGCTGGGCGCGCGCATCGAGGCGATCGCCGGCGGGCGCGGCCGGGCGGCGCTGTGACGTCCTCCCGCATCCGGGGGGACGGGCGCGGCCCGACCGGGTCCGCATGATCGAGCCGACCCTCCTCTACCTCTCCGAGGCCGACGTCGCCGGCCTCGGCATGGACCTCGACGCGTTGCGCGAGGCGGTCGCCGCGGCCTTCGCGGCCAAGGCGCGCGGCGCGGCCGACGCGGCGCCGAAATCGGTCGTCAACGTCGCGCCGGGCCACGTGTTCCAGGCCAAGCCGGCGATCCTGCGCGAGGATGGCTACGCCGGGATGAAGTGGTTCGGCCTGGTGCCGCCGGGCGCCACCGCCGGCCCCTCGATCAGCAGCACCATCATCCTTTCCGACATCGCCAGCGGCATGGCCGTGGCCCTGATCGCCGGCGACTGGATCACCGCCAAGCGCACCGCGGCGATGAGCGCGATCGCGGCGCGTGCGCTGGCGCGGCCCGACAGCGCGTCGATCGGCTTCGTCGGCGCCGGCGTGCAGGGCCACAGCCATCTCGAAGCGCTGCCGCGCGTGCTGCCCGGCCTGCGCCGTGCCGTGGTCTGCAGCCGCACCGCGGCCAGCGCCGACGCCCTGGCCGCCGCCGCGCGCGCGATGGGCCTCGAGGCGCGCGTGGTGAGCGAGCCGCGCGACGCGGTCGCGGGCCTGGACGTGATCGTCACCACGGTGCCGGAGGGCGCGGCTCGGGTGGAGTTCCTCGACCCCGACTGGGTCGCCCCCGGCGCCTTCGTCGCCGCGGTCGACCTCGCGCGCTCCTGGCGGCGCAGCGGCCTGCGCAGCTTCGAGATCCTCGCGACCGACGACCACGAGCAGACGCGCGCGCTCACCGCCGCGGGCCGCATGACCTTCGCCGGGCCCTACGAGGCCGACCTCGCGGACCTGTGCGCCGGGCGTTTCGCCGGGCGCGCGTCGGCGGCGCAGCGCGCGATGTTCAACTTCTCCGGCCATGCGCTGGCCGACCTGGCCGCGGCGCGCATCGCGTACGCGACGGCGCGGCGCGTGGGATTGGGAACGCGGCTCGCGCGGTAGTGCGGCTGCCATGCCCCATTTGTGGCGGGCGCAAATGCAAGCATCCGTCCCGACGCGGCGGAAGAAGGTGGGCGCAAGTTCCGCCGAATCGGGCTCTCATCTGGGACCGATGGGCGCGCGAAGCAGGTCCCTTATTCCGTCGAACTCCGCTCCTTCCGGCAACAGATCGACCGGACGCAATCCGCTCGAATTGCTGGCGGCCGGATCCGCGCCGGCGGCCAGCAATGCGCGAACGGTTCGAGCAAGTTCCTCGATGCCTTGCGCCGATGGGGAATCCGGCGCTCTCCGCTGGCCGGATGCTGCCGCCAAGTGCAACGGGGAGTCGAATGCGTTCGAGACGGCATCCGGCCGCGCGCCCCGGGCGAGCAGCAGCGAGACAGCGTCGTCATGACGACCACGTGCTGCGAAATGTAGCGGCACGTATCCGTCCCGGTTTCGATGCGAGAGGTCCGCACCGGCATCAACCAGCAGTTTCAGTAGGGACAGGTCGTCAACCGCGAAAAAGACGGGCGTCTCTCCGCCCGGGGATCGCAGCACGACGTTCGGCGAAGCACCGGCATCCAGGAGTAGGCGCAGCAGATCC
This sequence comes from Burkholderiales bacterium, assembly GCA_016790695.1. Taxonomy (GTDB): domain Bacteria; phylum Pseudomonadota; class Gammaproteobacteria; order Burkholderiales; family JAEUOS01; genus JAEUOS01. Next base: position 485 of record JAEUOS010000023.1, on the reverse strand, counting down.
ACCCGTGATGTCGAATGCGCACACCACGCGCGGCTCGGGCGAAACCGCGCAAGAGGAGGGTTCTCGCTGTCGACAACCGCCCCGGCACGGATCAGCTTCGTCAGGAAGCTTGCGTCGCAGGTGTGGAGCGCACTGTTGAGCAGGTCTCTTCTTCCGCCCCTTCCTCCCGCAACGGCCCCCTCCGCGATCAGGAAATCAAGGAGTTCGTGACTACCGGTTCTGGCGGCTCTCTCCATCACGCGCGGATCCCTGAGCACGGACCTGTCGGCACCGTGCGCAAGCATCGCCTTCAATACGTGAAGTCGCTCCCTGGTGCGACCGTCGCTGAGCGCGAGGGAAGCGATGGCGAACGGCGTATCCGATTCCGTGCGGATCCGGTTGTTCGGGCTAATCCCGCGCCGCAGCAATTCGACGACGATCTCGTGGGCGCCGACCCGGGCGCCGAGGGCGAGCGGGGAAAGGGAACTGGGCTTGCCGAACGTGCC
>JAEUOS010000006.1 GCA_016790695.1 Burkholderiales bacterium | reverse complement strand
GGCAGCGCACCGGCGCCGCAGCGCTGACGCGGAGCCGCCCTGCGGCCGGCGCGGCCAGCGGGGCCGCGCGGCGAATCAACCGGACGGCGGCGTCCTGCGACGTGGGGAGCCGCACGCGAGCGCGGGCCGCGGCCGCGCGTGCTGCTGCAGCGCCGCTACACGTTGCGCATGTAGGCGTCGACGCATTCGCGGCGCTGGTCGGGCGCCGCGGCGGCAGGCGCGGGCGCCGCCTTGCGGGACTTGCGTGCGGTCTTTGCCTTGGCCGGCGGGGACAGGTCGCTGCAGGCGGCTTCCGCATTCTTGCGGATCTGGCACAGGTCGCCCCACGGATCGTTGACCTTCTCGCACCCCATGCCGGCGTCGGCACGCGCGCCGCGCCGCTTCACGGCCCGGCGCGGCGCGGCGGACGCCCCCGGCTGCACGGCGGGCGCGGCGGCCGCGCCCGGCTGCGCCTCGGGCGCGCCGGCGGGAGCCGACTGCGCCTGGGCGAGATTGACGCTGCAGACGAGGGCCGCGGCGGCGGCTGCACGCAGGCTTGCCGAAAAGAGGCGGACGTTCATGGCCAGACTCCCTTGGGTTCCGGTTTGCTGCGCGCGGACAGCGCGCGCAGCCGGCATCAACTTACAAAACAGGTCAAATGCCTGACGCAAGTCATTGTACACGCATTATTTTTTGCCGAACAGCCGCCCGAGCAGCCCGCCTTTTTCCGGGACTTCCGGCGCCGGCTCGGGCGGGGGGGGCGGCTTCGGCGGCGGCTTCGGCGGCGGCGGCTTTGGCGGCGGCGGGGCCGGCTTCGCCTCCTCGAAATAGGTGAGCTTGACGATCGCGAGCGAGCAGTTGTCGCCGCGTCCGTTCGCGCGCTCGCGCGCGAGGGAGATCAGCTGCTCGGAGGCGACCCGCGGCGCGCAGGTCGCCAGGATCGAGCCGAGCTCGAGGTCGCTGAAGTAGGCCCAGATGCCGTCGCTGCACAGCAGGAAGGTATCGTTGGGTTCCAGCCGGGACGTGCCGCCGAAGTCGATGTGCGGCGCCGTCGTCGAGCCCAGGCAATGCACGAGCAGGTTCTTGTTCGGATGGGTTTCGAGTTCCGCCTCGGTGATGTGCCCCTCGCGGAACAGCTGCTCGACGTAGGAATGGTCGCGCGTGCGCTGGATCAGCGGCTGGCCGCGGAAGTGGTAGAGGCGGCTGTCGCCGACGTGCGCCCAGTCGGCGCGGTCCTTCTGCAGCAGCATCGCCACCACCGTGCTGTGCGGTTCCTGCTCGCTGGTGTAGGACGAGAGGGTGATGATCAGGTGCGACTCGTTGACGATCGAGGTGAGGAGCTTCTGCGGCGAGTCCTCGCGCGTGCTGAAGTTCTCGAACACCTGCTGCGCGGTGGAGATCACCTGCTGCGCGGCCATCGCGCCGCCGGTGTGCCCGCCCATGCCGTCGGCGACCACGGCGAGCACCACGCCGGGCTCGCGCTTGCTCGGGATGATGATCAGGCGGTCCTGCTGCTCGGAGCGATCGCCGATGTGCTGGCCGGTCCCGGCTTCGATGCGAATGGGCATGGCGAACGATTATATCGTGCGCTCCGCGCGCCCAACGACGCGCGCGCGGCGGCGCAGGGGCGCTGTTCGGGCGATGGCCCGTGTATCATCCGCGCCATTGACGGAGCCGGGCGCGGGCCGGCGCGTTGCGCGCCGCGCCGGCAGGCATTCTCCGGCATCGAATGGGGGCGCGCGGCGCATGCTCACGGCAGAAGACATCGAGGTGATCCAGGTACGCATCGTGGAGCTGCAGACCGAGCACCGCGACCTCGACCTCGCCATCGAGGCCCTGGCGATGACGCCGGGCCGCGACGAGCTGCAGCTGCGCCGCATGAAGAAGCGCAAGCTGCAGCTCAAGGACACGATCACGCTGCTGCAGATGCGCCTGATCCCCGACATCCCCGCGTGACCTCGTGCTGAGCCCCGCCTTCGCGGCGCGCCGCCGCCTCGCCGTCGTGATGGCCGCCGCGCTCGGCGCCGCGCTCGCGGGCGCCGCGCCGCCGCTGTGCGCGCAGGCGCTCGAGATCATCGAACTGCGACACCGTCCGGCCGAGCAGATGCTGCCGCTGCTGCAGCCGCTGCTGGCCGCCGGCGGCACCGCCAGCGGCACCGGCTTCCAGCTGTTCGTGCGCACCACGCCGGCGAACCTCGCGCAGATCCGCCAGGTCGTGGCCAGCCTCGACCGCGCGCCGCGCCAGCTCCTGATCCACGTGCGCCAGGACGCCGGGGCCACCGCCGCCTCCGCCGGCGTCGGCGGCACGGTCGTGCTGGCACCGGGCGCGAGCGGCGCCCGCGCCGGCGTCTGGGACCGCACCGCCACCGCGCAGGACAACGTCTCGCAGGTGATCCGCGTGCTCGAGGGCAACCCGGCGGTGATCAACACCGGCGCGAGCACGCTGGTGCCGCAGCGGACCGTGACCCGCACCGCGGGCGGCGCCGTGGTGGTGCAGGAATCCGCGGTGCAGCGCGACTATGCGACCGGCTTCGTCGTCACGCCGCGGCTGTCGGGCGACACCGTGCACCTGGAGATCGGCGCGCAGCGTGACACGCCGCTGCCCGACAGCGCCGGGCTCGGGCGCGGCGCCGCCGCGGTCAATCGCGTCGTCTCGACCGTGAGCGCGCGGCTCGGCGAATGGGTCGAACTCGCCGTCGTCAACCAGGCCGGCCAGTCGGAAGGGCGCGGCCTGCTCGCGCGCTCGAGCGACGCGGCGACGCAGGAGCGGCGCGTGTTCGTGCGCGTCGAGGAAGTCCGGTAGGCCGTCCTTGCAGCTCAACATCCCCAACCTCCTCACGCTGCTCCGGATCCTCCTGATCCCGCTCGTGGTCGGCGTGTTCTACCTGCCCGACGCGTGGCTGTCGATCGAGGAGAAGAACCAGGCCGCGACCTTCATGTTCGTGCTCGCGGCGGTGACCGACTGGCTCGACGGCTGGCTCGCGCGCCGGCTCGACCAGCAGTCGGCGTTCGGCGCCTTCCTCGACCCGGTCGCCGACAAGCTGATGGTCGCCGCCGCGCTGGTCGTGCTGGTGCACCTCGGGCGCTGCCACAGCATCGTGGCGCTCGTCATCATCGGCCGCGAGATCGCGATCTCGGCGCTGCGCGAGTGGATGGCGCAGCAGGGGCGCGCGCGCAGCGTCGCGGTCAACGCGCTGGGCAAGATCAAGACCATCGTGCAGATGATCGCCATCCCGCTGCTGCTGTTCCACGACAACTTCCTGGGACTGTTCGACGCGCACGTGCTCGGCCAGTGGTTCGTCTGGGCCGCGGCCGCGCTGACGCTGCTGTCGATGCTGGTCTACCTGCGCGCGGCCTGGCCCAGCCTCAAAGGTTGACACGGGGCCGCGCCGCTTTGGTATACTCTCGGTTCTGTCAACGCGGGAGTAGCTCAGTTGGTAGAGCGCAACCTTGCCAAGGTTGAGGTCGCGAGTTCGAGACTCGTCTCCCGCTCCAGTTCTTGAGTGCTTGAGGAAAGGAAAGTCGCGCAATCCGGCTTTCCTTTTTCGTTTCTGCCGGCCGCGCCAGCGCGCCCGGCGGCGCGTCCGGCAGCAGCGCCGGGCCCCGGCGGCGGGGTAGCAAAGTGGTTATGCAGCGGCCTGCAAAGCCGTGTACGCCGGTTCGATTCCGGCCTCCGCCTCCATTTCCCTTCGTCTTTTCCTCGTGCCGGCGCAGGCAGCGGCCGCCTGCGGCAACGGTGGCGCCCGCACGCGGCAAGGGTGGCGGCCGCCTGCGGCGGCGGTAGCACCCGCCCGCAGCGGCGATCGCGGCCGGGGCGCGCGTCGGCGGTGCACGTCCGCAAGGCACGTCCGCGGTACTCGCCTTGCTCCGGCCCGGACACGCGTCACCCGGCGGTCATGCGCGCACTGCACAATCCTCGGTTTTCGCCCGCCGCGCGTGCCGCACTGGGGCGGCGCATGTGCAGTTGCGGAAAAGATTCAAATTTCCCGATTTGGTGACGTAGATCACAGTTAAGGCGTCTTTCCGCAAGGAAGCGGCGTCGCGCGAAGCCAACATGTTGTTAAATGTCTTGATGGATCCGGTGAACCGCCTGGATCGCCCGCGCGGACTCGACGCCGGGCATGCGCGGTTGTCACCGGAGAATCGGACCACGATGGCGCGTTTTTCCTCACTTTCGCACGAAGACCTGCGGCAGTTCGTCAGCCTGGTCGAGCAGTCGCTCGCCGTGCGCCGGCACTTCGACCTGCTGCTCTGGCTGCAGGGCGACGTGCAGCGCTGGATACCGCATGACGTGATGCTTGCCGGGTGGGGCGACTTCCGGCTGGGGCTGCTCTCGCATGATATAGTTTCCGCTTTGCCGGGCGTGCGCACGTCGCGAGCGAGCACCGAGTCGGTGTCGCCGCTGCTGGCGTCGCTGTTCCGGCGCTGGATCGAGTTCGGGCGGGTGCCGTTCACGGTGCGCCTGGGCGAGGACGGCCTCGACGCCGCCGCCCTCGACCGGGAACTCGGCGGCGCACTGGCGCGCACCGGCAGCGCCCTGGTGCACGGCATCTGCGACGAGCGCGGCCGGCACGATTGCCTGTACGTGATGCTGAGCGAGGAAGCGGTCCACGATGCGCGTGCGCGCATGGCCATCGAGCTCCTGCTGCCCTATCTCGACACGGCGCTGCGCCAGGTGCCGCAGTGGCGCGCCGAGGCGGAGGCCGCCGACGACAGCGCCGCGGAATGCGCCGAGCACGGCCTGTCGGACCGGGAAATGGAAATCATGGTGTGGGTGAAGCTGGGCAAGACCAATCAGGAGATCGGGCTCATCCTCGACATCAGCGCCTTCACGGTCAAGAACCACCTGAAGCGCATCTTCAAGAAGCTGGGCGTCTACAACCGCATGCAGGCGGTGACGCGCTTCGAGGCGCTGCACCTCAATGTCGCAAACTGAGATCGCCTTGGCCAGCACGCGCAACAGCGCGCGCCGTGCGCCGGCGCAGATCGCCACCGACGACCTGCTGTCCGCCATCGAGGCGATCCTCGATCCCGGGGTGCTGGTGGTCTCGCTGTGGGCGCTCGCGCTGTGGTTCGAGGGCGAGCTGCAGCCGGCCTACCTGATCCTCTCGGTGATCGTCTTCTCGGTCACCTTTCCCGGCACCTCGCGCCTGCAGTACCCGATCCGGCGCGTCTTCACCGACGTGATCTTCGGCTGGATCTGGATCGCAGCGCTGCTGCTCCTGACCGGCTTCGCGACGCGCTACATCCGCGAGTTCTCGCCCGAGGCGATCTCCGCCTGGCTGTGGGTCGCGCCGACCGCGCAGATCGGCGCGCACCTGCTGCTGCGCGTCTCGGCGCCGTGGCTGCTCGCCCTGCAGGGGCCGCCGCAGCGCGCGGTGATCGTCGGCATGAACGAGCAGGGCCTGGCGCTGGCCGCGCGCATCGGCCTGGCGCGCTACTCGCGCATGCGCCTCGCGGGCTTCTTCGACGACCGCGCCGGCGAGCGCCTCGACCTCGCGAGCGGCTACCCGGTGCTGGGCCGCCTCGGCGACCTGCCGCGCTACGCGCGCGACGAGCGCGTCTCGCTGATCTACCTCTCGCTGCCGATGGCCTCGCAGCCGCGCATCCTGCAGGTGCTCAACGACCTCAAGGACACCACCGCCTCGATCTACTTCGTGCCCGACATGTTCGTCACCGACCTGATCCAGGGGCGGCCGTCGCAGGTCTACGGCATGCCCGTCATCTCGGTGTGCGAGACCCCGTTCAAGGGCGTCAACGGCATCGTCAAGCGGCTCTCCGACATCGTGCTCTCGATCCTGATCCTGGTGCTGATCGCGCCGGTGATGCTGGCGGTGGCGATCGCGATCAAGACGACCTCGCCCGGGCCGGTGATCTTCAAGCAGCGCCGCTACGGCCTGGACGGCGAGGAGATCTACGTCTACAAGTTCCGCTCGATGCGGGTCACCGAGGACGGCGGCGCGATCACCCAGGCCAAGCGCAGCGATCCGCGCGTCACGCCGGTCGGGCGCTTCCTGCGCCGCACCTCGCTCGACGAGCTGCCGCAGTTCATCAACGTCCTGCAGGGGCGCATGAGCATCGTCGGCCCGCGCCCGCACGCGGTCGCGCACAACGAGATGTACCGCAAGCTGATCCTCGGCTACATGGTGCGCCACAAGGTCAAGCCCGGCATCACCGGCTGGGCGCAGGTCAACGGCTACCGCGGCGAGACCGAGACGCTGGAGAAGATGCAGGCGCGCGTCGACTACGATCTCGACTACCTGCGCAACTGGTCGCTGCCGCTGGACCTGAAGATCATCCTCAAGACCGTCGTCGTGGTCTTCAAGGGCGATCCGACCGCGTACTGACCGGTCCGGCGATCTGGATTTCACTTGAGAAGAGAATTGCAAGCTGCTGTTATGATTGGAACTTTCAAGCTTCTGCCATCGCCCGAAGCAGCAGCCGGCCCGTGCGCCGGCCGCGCGCATCGCGGCGCGCAGGGTGCCTGGTGAACCCGTCATGCTGAATCGCGCCGCGGCGCTCCTGCCGGATCTGGCCCCGCTGGGCAGGGCCAGCGACTTCCTCGAGGACATCCTCGAGGTGCTGCGCCCGCTCGCGCTGTTCGAGGGCTTCTCGGCGCAGGAGTGCGGCGAGCTCTGCGACTACCTCGCGTGCTTCGGCGCGCCGACCAATGCCGCCATCATCCGCGAGGGCGAGCCCGGCAACTTCCTGGTGATCGTGCTGACCGGCATGATCCGCGTGGTCAAGCGCGGCGAGGACGGCGAGCCGCGCGTCGTGGCCGAGGCCGGGCCGGGCGCGTTCCTCGGCGAGATGTCGCTGATCGACGGCAAGCCGCGCTTCGCCTCCTGCCTGGCCGCCGCGCCCGCCGACCTCGCGGTGCTCACGCGCGACGGGCTCAACGCGCTGATGGTCGACCATCCGCGCCTGGGCCAGAAGCTCCTGCTGATGCTGCTGCGCCTGATGGCGGCGCGCCTGCGCGAGACCACGCAGCGCATGCTGCCGTACCTGGCCGAGGGCCCGGTATGAGGCCGCGGCGCACCGCGCGGCGGGGCTCGCGGCGCGCCGCGCTCGGCCTCGCGCTGGCCGGGGCCGCGTGGCCCGCGGCGGCCGACCAGTTCGACACCCTGAACGTCAACGTCGGCGCCACCGTGCTGTTCGACGACAACGTGTTCCGCCTCTCCTCCGGCGCCGACCCCAACCGCCTGATCGGTTCGCCGACCAAGGCCGACACCATCACCGTCACCACGGCCGGGCTGCGCCTGTCCAAGCCGGTGTCGCTGCAACGCTTCGAGCTGGGCCTGAACCTGGTCGACTACCGCTACGACCGCTTCAAGTTCCTCTCGTTCACCGCGCGCAACTACGACGCCGCGTGGCGCTGGAGCCTGACGCCGCGCTTTTCCGGCAGCCTGAGCGCGGACCGCAACCAGGCGCTCTCGAGTTTCGCGGACTTCACCGGCTTCGTGCGCAACCTGCGCACCGTCGAGACGCAGCGCCTGACCGGCAGCTACGAGATCGACGGCGTCTGGCGCCTCGTCGGCGGCGCCTCGCGCACCGAAACCGCGAACAGCCAGGTGTTCATCGCCGACTTCGACAACCGGCTGAGCAACGTCGAGGGCGGGCTGCGCTACCAGGCCCCGTCCGGCAGCTTCGCGCAGCTGGTCGCGCGCGCCGGCAGCGGCGACTTCTTCAAGCGTCCGGCGCCGCTCGCGGCCGGCCTGCTCGACACGAAGTTCCGGCAGAACGAGCTCGAGGGCCGCCTGCGCTGGCAGGCGACCGGCAAGTCGTCGGTCAACGCGCGCCTGGCCTGGCTCGAGCGCAGCCACGAGAACTTCGCGCAGCGCGACTACAGCGGCTGGGTCGGCAGCCTCGACGCCGACTGGGGCCTCACCGGCAAGACCAGCATCGCGGCTGGTGTCAGGCGCGACCTCGCCTCGTTCCAGCTCGCGAGCAGCAGCTTCACGCGCGCGCACCGGCTCTACGTCGGGCCGACCTGGGAGGTCTCGGCCAAGGCGGTGGCGCGCGCGCGCCTCGAAGTCAGCACGCGCGACTTCCTCGGCGCGGTCGCCAACACGCCCCAGAA
>JAEUOS010000197.1 GCA_016790695.1 Burkholderiales bacterium | reverse complement strand
TGGTCACCGGGAAGCGCGACGCGCGCGGCCGGCGCCCGGCCTAGGGCCGGGCCGTCACGGGCGCTGCCGCCATGCAGATCGCGCACAGCATCGTCGTCGAGGCCGCGCCGGAACGCGTGTTCCGGCTCTATGCGGACGTCGCGCGCTGGCATACCTGGGACCCTGACACCCGGGAGGCGCGGCTCGACGGACCATTCGCGGTCGGCACGCGCGGCAGCCTCACCCCGACGCGCGGCAACACGGTACCCATGGTCATCACCGAACTGGTGCCGGACGTCTGCTTCACCGTCGAATGCCGGATCCCGCTGTTCACGATGCGCTTCGAACACCTGCTGCAACCGGCGGGCGCCATGGTGCATGTGACCCACCGCGCCACGTTCTCCGGCGCGCTCGCCCCGCTGCTCGGCCGCCTCCTCGCACGTCGGCTCGATGCCGGACTGCCGGTCACCCTGGCCAGCCTCAAGCGCCACGCCGAGGGCGCGCACTGACCCGGCACCCGTGGCGGCCCGCACCGTTCCGCCGCGCGCCGGCCTGGCCGTCTTCCTGGCCTGCACCGCCGTCGCCGCCTGGCTCGCCTGGCCCTCGCGCAACGTCCACGGCAACCCGGGCCTGGAAACGCTGCGCGCCTCCTGCCGAACCACCGGCAAGGTGACCGCGCGCCTCTACGAAGGCAATGGCGGCGCCACCACATCCTATTGGTACACCGTCACCCTCGAAGGCGATGCGCTCGGACGCGAGCGGCAGGTGTTCTTCGCCTACGCGTTCCCGCAGGTGGTGGGCATCGACTGCGCCGGTGACGCCGTCATCGTTCGCGGCGACACATTGTCCAGACGGATCGAACCCGCCGCCTTTTCGACGCTGCGCGAGACACCGATGCAGTTCTGGTCCGGCAAGGAGACGACCATCGCGTCCCAGCCGCGGGCCTCGCTGACGGTCGTCGCGGCGGCTGTCACTGCGCTTGGCGGGTTGGCGGTGCTACTGAAGACACGGGTCAACCGTGCGGACAGGAACCGCAACGCCGGCTGACGCCGACACTTGCGCCCGGTCTTCGCTCCCTTGTACATTTGCCCCGCCGTGCTCGCCGGCGGCGATATCTGCCCGGCATCCGTCCATACCGTATCGAGGAGACCTCTCCGATGAGTGCATCCATTGCGGGACGAATTCCGCGCCAGCGCACGATTGGCGCTCTGCTCGCCCTCGCCGCATGCTGTGCCGCACCCGCAGCTATCGCCCAGGCCACCGACTACCCCAACAAACCGATTCGCTTCGTGGTGGCGTTCCCTGCCGGCAGCGCCACCGACCAGTCGGCGCGGCTGATCGCGCAGCAGATCTCGAAAGTCACCGGGCATACCGTCGTGGTCGACAACCGCGGTGGTGCCAACGGCTTCATCGCATCCGAGATCGTCGCAAAGGCGCCCGCGGATGGCTACACCGTGCTGGTCACCACCGGCACCACCCACGCGGCAAACCCGAACCTCTTCAAGAAGCTCCCCTATGACCCGGTGCGCGACTTCACGCCGATCAGTTCCGTGGTCACCGCGTCGTTCGTGATGGTCGTGGCGCCTTCGTTCCCGGCCAACACCGTCGCCGAGTTCGCGCGGCTCGCCAAGGCCAGTCCGGGCAAGTACAGCTTTGCCAGTGGCAACGCGCCCAGCCGCATCGGCGGCGAGATGTTCAAGCAGATGGCCGGCGTCGACATGCTGCACGTGCCGTACAAGGGCGCGCCGCAGGCGCTCACCGACCTGATGGGCGGTCAGGTCAGTGTGATGTGGACCGACATCATCACCGGCATGCCGCTGGCGCAGGGCGGCAAGCTGAAGGCATTGGCCGTCACCGGGAGATCGCGCCTGCCCGCGGCGCCCGCCATCCCCACCATGATGGAACAGGGCTTTCCCGAGTACGAACTGGTCAACTGGCAGGGCATGTACCTGCCCGCCAACGCGCCGCCGGCGATCACCGCCAAGCTCACCAGCCTGATCCATGCCGCCATCAAGGCCGAGCAGGCGGCACTGGAAGCCAGCGGCTCGCAGGTGCTGCCACTGTCGAACAGCGAATTCGCCGCGCTGCAGGCGCGCGATACCGCAACCTGGGCGCGCGTGGTCAAGGCGGCGGGGATGGTGCCGGAGTAGCCCGGCCGCTTGCGGCCTGAGGAACTGCCGCTCAGAAATCGATGACCAGGTTCAGGCTCTCGTCGCAGCGCACGCGCGCCCCCGGCGGCACCACCAGCGTCGACTCGCGCTCCTCGAAGAGCGCCGGCCCTGCCGCCGTGCTGCCGGGCGCGAACGCGTAGCGGTCGTAGACCGTGGTCTCGACGAAGCCGCCGGCGGCGGCGAACCACGCCGCGCGCCTGCCCTTGATCGCCGTGCCGGCGCGCGCCGGGGCGGCATCGCGCGACGCGGCCAGCGCGATCTGCGGGCGCGGGCCGTGCACGCCGAGGCGCCACGACACCACCTCGACCGCCACGCCGTCCTCGACCCGCCCGAACAGCCGCTCGTAGGTGCGCGCGAAGGCCGCGCCGAGCGCGGCGGTGTCGGCGCGCGCGATGGCGGCCCGCTCGAGCGCGACGTCGATCTCGTAGCCCTGGCCGAGGTAGCGCATCGCCGCCTCCACCCGCACCTCGACGCCGGCCCCGGCGGTGCCGGCGGTCGCGAGCAGCGCGCGGCCCTGCGCCTCCATGTCGTCGAGCAGCGCATTGACCGCGCCGAAGTCCAGCGCGCCCAGCGCCTCGACCCGCCCGTGGACGAACGCGAACGCGGTCGGCGCGGCGAGGAATCCGAACGCCGACGCCACCCCGGCGCCGAGCGGACAGATCACGCGCGCGAGCCCCAGCTTCTGCGCGATGTGCGCGGCGTGCACCGGCCCGGCGCCGCCGATCGGCACCATCGCGTAGTCGGTGATGCGGCGCGCCTTCTCGAGCGCATGGATCGCCGCGGCGCGTGCCATGTTCTCGTTGACCAGGTCGTGGATGCCCCACGCTGCCTGCTCGACCGCCAGCCCCAGCGGCGCGCCGATGCGCTCGGCAACGGCCGCGCGCGCGGCCGCGACGTCGAGGCGCATGTCGCCGCCGAGGAAGCTGTCGGCCCCGAGATAGCCCAGCACCAGGTCGGCGTCGGTCACCGTGGCGTCCGTGCCGCCCTGGCCGTAGCACGCGGGGCCGGGGTCGGCGCTCGAGCTGTCCGGACCGACCTGCAGCAGCCCGAGGCGGTCGATGCGCGCGATCGAGCCGCCGCCGGCGCCGATCTCGATCATGTCGATCACCGGGATGCGCAAGGGCAGGCCGCTGCCGCGCTTGAAGCGGTACACGCGCGCAACCTCGAACTGGGTCGAGCGCAGCGGCTCGCCGTTGTCGATCAGGCAGGCCTTGGCGGTGGTGCCGCCCATGTCGAAGCAGAACACGTCGGCGGCGCCGGCGGCCGCGCCGATCAGCGTGGTCGCCTGCACCCCGCCGGCCGGTCCCGACTGCACCAGGCGCACCGGGTGGCGGATCGCGGTGCTCTCGTGCACGGTGCCGCCGTCGGAGAGCATCATGGTGAGGTCGCGTGCGATGCCGAGCGCGCGCAACTCGCGCGTGATCGCGCCGAGGTACTTCTCGAAGATCGGCAGCACGTAGGCGTTGGCGAGCGTGGTCGTCATGCGCTCGTACTCGCCGATCTCCGGCACCACGTCGCTCGAGGTGCACACCACCAGCCCGGGCACGGCCTCGCGCAGGATGTCGCGCACCCGCTCCTCGTGGACCGGGTTGCGAAACGCGTGCAGCAGGCACACCGCCGCCGCCGCCACGCCGCCGGCGGCGAGCGCGCGCGCGACCGCGCGCACCGAGTCCTCGTCGAGCGCCTCGAGCACCGCGCCGTCCGGGCCGACGCGCTCGGCCACCTCGAAGCGCCGCGCGCGCGGCGCCAGCGGCGGCGGCAGCTCGAGCTTCAGGTCGTAGGTGTCGTAGCGCCACTCCAGGCCGATCTCCGGCACGTCGGCGAAGCCGCGCGTGGTCACCAGCGCGGTCGTCACGCCCTTGCGCTCGATCAGCGCGTTGGCCACCAGCGTGGTGCCGTGGATCACCTGCGCCACCTCGGCCGGCGCGATGCCGTGCCTCGCGAGCAGCAGCCGCACGCCGGCGAGCACCGCCTGCGACGGGTCCGCCGGCGTGGTCAGCACCTTCTCGTTGTGGAGCCGGCCGGTGGCGGTGTCCTGCAGCACGAAGTCGGTGAAGGTGCCGCCGATGTCGACGCCGATGCGGTAGCGCGGCGCGTTCATGCCGGCGCCGCCCCGATGCCGCCGCCGCCCGGCGTCTCGAAGGTGACCACGTCGCCGGGGCCGAGCGTGTAGCGGCCCTTGGCGGCGACCGGCACGCCGTTGATCAGGTCGCGCCCCGGCGCGCCGGGGCCGCCGCCCAGCAGCCCGCGCGGGGGATGCCGGACGCGCTCGTGGCGGATCGTCATCGTCACCGGCGCGTCGCCCGTCACCCGGAACGACAGGCGCTGCCCGGGGCCGCCGCGATAGCGCCCGGCGCCGCCGGAGTCCGGCAGGATCGCCTTCTCCGTGACCAGCAGCGGCACGCTGCTCTCGAAGCGCTCGATCGAGACCGTCGCCACGTTCGACGGAAACGACAGGCAGGCGGCGCCGTCGCGCCCCATGCGCGCGCCGTGGCCGCCGTTCATGAAGAACATCTTGACGAAGCGCCGGCCGTCGGGCTGCGTCCCCTGGAAGTACACGTTCCACAGCGGCGAGCCGCAGTCGGCGACGATGTCGTCGGGCAGGATCGGCGCGAGCGCGCCGAACACCACCGGCGGCACGTAGTGGCCCGAGAGGTGGCGCGCCCACACCGGCGCCGGGCGCCGCGGGTTGAGGATCGACCCCTCCGGCGCGCGCACGCGGATCGGCCGGAAGCTGCCGTCGTTGTTGGGCGTGCCCGGATCGAGCAGGCACTTGAGCGCATAGTGGGTGTAGGCGACGGTGTAGTTCATCACCGAATTGATCGGCCGCGCGATCTGCGCCGAGGTGCCGGCGAAGTCGACCTCGATCTCCGACCCGCGCACCGTCACCGCGCAGCGGATCGTGAGCGGCGCGTCGAAGCCGTCCATGGTCAGCGCGTCGGTGTAGGTGCCGTCGGGCAGCGCCGCGATCGCGCGGCGCATGCTCGCCTCCGAGCGCGCCAGGATGTCGTCGACCAGCGCGTCGAGGCCGTCGAGGCCCTCGGCGTCGATCAGGCGCAGCAGCCGCGCCTCGGCCTGGGCGTAGGCGGCGAACTGCGCGCGCATGTCGCCCAGGGTCTCCTGCGGCGCGCGCAGGTTCTCCTCCAGGAAGGCGACCACGACCGGGTCCTCGCGCCCGGCGGCGACGATCCTGCACACCGGGATGGTGAGTCCCTCCTCGAAGGAATCGCGCGCCTCCACCGAGGGCGCGCCGCCGATGTCGACGCTGTGGAAGGTGCTGCCGATGAAGCCGAGCAGGACGCCGCGCCGGAACACCGGCTTCATCATCGTGATGTCGTTGAGGTGCCCGGTGCCGTGGTAGGCGTCGTTCGACACCAGCACGTCGCCCGGTGCGAGGCGCTCGCGCGGGTAGCGCTCGAGCATCACCGCGAGCGTGCGCGGCATGGTGCCGATGAACGACGGCACGCTCTTGGTCGACTGCACGATCTGCCGGCCGCGGCTGTCCATCAGGCCCAGCGCCATGTCCCAGTTGTCGCGCACCACCGACGAGAACGAGGTGCGCACGAACACCTCGGCCGCCTCGTCGATGAAGCCCGCCAGGCGCTGCCAGATCAGCCCGACCTGCAGCGCGCCCAGTGCCGCCATCGTTGCCCTCCCGTTGGACCGGAACCCCGAAGGTATACTAAAAATTCCCCGCGCAATTGCCCGGACAAATGGTCATGCATCGAGGAGCGCGCCGTGAAGGATGAATCCGCAGCGACCCCGCGGGCGAACGCGGCCGCGGCAGCGCGCGGCGGGCCGGCCGCGCCGGTGCGCCTCGCCACCGCGCTGGCGCGCGCCTGGAAGGCCGAAGGCGTGCGGCGCATCTACGGCCTGCCCGGCGGCGGCAGCAGCCTCGACCTGATCGAGGCGGCCAAGCGCGAGCGCATCGACTTCGTGCTCGCGCGCCACGAATGCGCGGCGGTGTTCATGGCCGCGGCCGGCGCCGAGATCGACGGCCGCCTGGGCGTGGCGCTGACCACCAAGGGCCCGGGCACGGCCAATGCGGCCAACGGCGTCGCCCATGCGGCGCTCGACCGCTGCCCGGTGGCGGTGGTCACCGACGGCTTCTCGCCAACCACGCGCAGCTACGTGACCCACCAGTGGTTCGACCAGCGCGCGCTCTATGCGCCGCTGGTCAAGGGCCACAGCGCGCTCGACGCCGCCGACGCGCCGCGCGCGGTCGCGCGCCTGCATGCGCTCGCGCGCGCGCCGCGCCGCGGCCCGGTGCACTTCGAGCTGACCGGCAGCGCCGCGCGCGCGCAGGTGGCGCCGGTGGCGGCCCCCGCGGCCGGCGCCGTGCCGGCCGCGTCGGCGACGTCGCTGGCGCGCGCGCGCGCGCTACTGGCCGGCGCGCGCCGGCCGGTCGTCGTCGCCGGGC
>JAEUOS010000134.1 GCA_016790695.1 Burkholderiales bacterium | reverse complement strand
CTGCGCGCGCAGCATCTTGTCGAGTCCCATCGGGCGGATCGAGCCCGCCTCGATGCCCGCGTCCGAGCAGACGATCACGCAGCGCGTGCCGCTGACCCAGCCGATGCCGGTGAGCGAGCCGCCCCCGGGCACGCTCTTCGCAAGCTCGGCGCGGTCCTGGCCGTAGCCTGCGAGCGAGGAGAGCTCGAAGAAGCTCGAACCCGCGTCGATCAGGAGCGCCAGGCGGTCGCGCGGCAGGAGCTGGCCGCGCTTCTCGAACAGCGGCCGCGACGACTCCGAGCGCTCGCGCGTGCGCGCCTCGAGCGCGCGCACCTCGCCAAGCAGGCGCAGCATGTGGTCGCGGTTGACGCGGTAGGCGTCGTTGTGGACGAGGCGGGATTCGAGGATGGGCATGCTGTGTCGTTTCGCTCCGTGGACGGGGACGCGGGCGGGCCGGCGGGGCGCATGTTACGCGACGCGGCGCCCGCGCGCGTCGCCCGGCTGGCTCAGCCGCGGGCGCGCGCGGCCGCCTCGCGCATCGCCTTCGCCTGCTCGCGGCTGATGCCCAGCGCGGTCTGCATCGGCCCCGGGGTGTCCGGGTCCCACGCATGGCGCGGGCCGATGGTGAGCCCGCCGTCGACGGTCAGGTGGGTGCCGGTGACGAAGCCGGCGCCGTCCGAGGCCAGGTACAGCACGGCCTCGGCGATGTCGGCCGGCAGGCCCGAGCGGCCGATCGGGTTGGCGCTGCCGCTCTTCGCCGCCACGGCGCGCGCGAGCTCGGCCGACTGCGCGGCGTCCATGCCGAGCATGCCGCCGAAGATGCTGGTGGCGATGAACCCGGGCACGACGGCGTTGATGCGGATGCGGTGCGCGGAGAGCTCGGTCGCCGCCATCCGGGTGAAGTGCAGCACGCCGGCCTTGGCGGTCGAGTACGCGATCGGCGCGTAGCCCGCCTGCAGCGCCGAGATCGACGCGGTGTTGACGATCGCGCCGCCGCCGCGCGCCTTCATGTGCGGCACCGCGTACGACGCCCCGGCGACGACCGCGCGCAGGAGGAGCGCGAAGGTGGCGTCCCACGCGGCCGCGTCCCAGTTCTCGACGCCGGCGATCGAGCCGACCGCGCCGGCGTTGGAGAACAGGATGTCGAGCCCGCCGAAGGCCTGCGGCGCGGCGTCGATCGCCGCCTTGAGCGAGGCCGTGTCGGACACGTCGCAGCGCACGAAGCGCACCGCGTCGCCGAGCTCGCGCGCGAGCGCGCGCCCGGCCTCCTCCTGCAGGTCGGCCGCGACGACGCGCGCGCCCTCCTCGACGAAGCGCGCGACGGTCGCGCGCCCGATCCCGGACGCGGCGCCGGTGACGACCGCGACCTTGCCTGCCAGACGACTGGACATCGGTGGTTCTCCTTGCCGTGGGTGTGGATGCGGCCGGCGCGCCCGGCCGCGCGCTCAGGCCGCCTTGATCGGGATCACGTTCGGCGCCAGGGTCTCGGGGGCCGCGCCGAACACCCGCGCCTTCAGGCGCGCGAGCTCGTCGCGCGCCTGCGCCGCCTTCTCGAACTCCAGGTTCTTGGCGTAGTCGAGCATCTGCTTCTCCAGGCGCCCGATCTGGCGCGCGATCTGCTTCTCGCTCATCACCTCGAGCCGGGCCTTCTGCTTCTCCTCCTCGACCTCGGCCTTCTGCGCCTTCGGGTCGTAGACGCCGTCGATGATGTCCTTGATGCGCTTCTCGACGCCCTTCGGCGTGATGCCGTGCGCGGCGTTGTAGGCGATCTGGCGCGCGCGGCGCCGCTCGGTCTCGCCGATCGCTTCGCGCATCGAGTCGGTGACGGTGTCGGCGTAGAGGATCGCGGTGCCGTGGATGTGGCGCGCGGCGCGGCCGATGGTCTGGATCAGGCTGCGCTCGCTGCGCAGGAAGCCTTCCTTGTCGGCGTCGAGGATCGCGACCAGCGACACCTCGGGGATGTCGAGCCCCTCGCGCAGCAGGTTGATGCCGACCAGCACGTCGAAGACGCCCAGGCGCAGGTCGCGGATGATCTCGACGCGCTCGACGGTGTCGATGTCCGAGTGCAGGTAGCGCACCTTGACCTTGTGGTCGGACAGGTACTCGGTGAGCTGCTCGGCCATGCGCTTGGTGAGCGTGGTGACCAGCACGCGCTCGCCGGCCGCGACGCGCGCGCCGACCTCGGAGAGCAGGTCGTCGACCTGGGTGCGCGCCGGCCGCACCGACAGCTGCGGGTCGATCAGCCCGGTCGGGCGCACCAGCTGCTCGACCACCGCGCTGCCGCTCATGCGCCGCTCGTAGTCGGCCGGGGTGGCCGAGACGAACACGGTCTGGCGCATCATGCGCTCGAACTCCTCGAACTTGAGGGGCCGGTTGTCGAGCGCGGACGGCAGGCGGAAGCCGTAGTTGACCAGGTTCTCCTTGCGCGAGCGGTCGCCGTTGTACATGCCGCCCAGCTGGCCGATCAGCACGTGCGACTCGTCGAGGAACATCAGCGCGTCCTTCGGCAGGTAGTCGACCAGCGTCGGCGGCGGCTCCCCGGGGCCGCGCCCGGACAGGTGGCGCGAGTAGTTCTCGATGCCCTTGCAGAAGCCGATCTCGGCCATCATCTCGAGGTCGAAGCGGGTGCGCTGCTCGATGCGCTGCGCCTCGACCAGCTTGCCTGCGGCGACGAAGGCGTCGACGCGCTCGCGCAGCTCGACCTTGATCGCCTCGACCGCGCGCAGCGTGGTCTCGCGCGTGGTCACGTAGTGGCTGCCGGGGTAGACCGTGAAGCGCGGGATCTTCTGGCGGATGTGGCCGGTCAGCGGGTCGAACAGCTGCAGGCTCTCGACCTCGTCGTCGAACAGCCCGACGCGGATCGCGGTCTCGCTGTGCTCGGCCGGGAAGATGTCGACGATGTCGCCGCGCACGCGGAAGCTGCCGCGCGCGAAGTCCATCTCGTTGCGCACGTACTGCATCGAGGTCAGGCGCACGATGACGTCGCGCTGGCTGAGCCGGTCGCCCACGCGCAGGGTCAGCACCATCTTGTGGTAGTCCTCGGGGTCGCCGATGCCGTAGATCGCCGACACCGTGCCGACGATCACCGCGTCGCGCCGCTCCATCAGCGACTTGGTCGCCGACAGGCGCATCTGCTCGATGTGCTCGTTGATCGAGCTGTCCTTCTCGATGAACAGGTCGCGCGAGGGCACGTAGGCCTCGGGCTGGTAGTAGTCGTAGTAGCTGACGAAGTACTCGACCGCGTTGTGCGGGAAGAACTCGCGGAACTCCGAGTAGAGCTGGGCCGCGAGCGTCTTGTTCGGCGCGAGCACCAGCGCCGGGCGGCCGGTGCGCGCGATGACCTGCGCCATGGTGTAGGTCTTGCCGGAGCCGGTCACCCCGAGCAGGGTCTGGAACGCCAGGCCGTCGCCGATGCCCTCGACGAGCTTCTCGATCGCCTGCGGCTGGTCGCCGGCGGGCGGGAACGGCTCGTGGAGCTGGTACGGGCTGCCCGGGAAGGTGCGCAGGGTCATGTCGGCATTCGCGGGTTCTGGGGAACCGCGAAGTTTACCCGCCGCCCAGCCGGTCAGCTCTTCTGCCGGATCGCGAGGATCGCCTGGTTGCGCAGGGTCTTGAGCAGGTTGAGCTCGCCCGCGGCGAAGTTGAGGCGCCCGGCCTCGGCGTGGTCGGCGTAGATCAGCGCCACCGGCTTCTTGTTGATGATCACCGGAAAGAGCACGAAGCCGCGCGCGTCGACGGCCTTGCGGTACCACGCCGGGATGTAGGCGCGCACCTTCTCGGAGTCGCGGTCGGCGATGCAGATGTCGGCGCCCTTGCTGATCGCGCCGAAGAAGACGTCCCGGGAGGTCTCGAGCGGCACGTGGAAGCCGCGCCGCACGATCGCGTCGGCGCCGTCGCCGAAGCCGATCCGGCCGCGCAGGCTGTTGGTCTGCACGTCGCGCGTGCACAGCATCACGCGCGTGAAGCCGATCGCGCGATACATGGTCTCGAGGATGATGCGCAGCACGTCGTTGAGCTGGTAGCTGCCGGCGAGCGTGTCGGTGATGTCGCGGATGCCGGCCGAGAGCATGTCGGCGCGCGCCGCCGGGTCGGCCTGGCCGACCCCGCCCACGGCCATTTCGGGCGTGATGGTGTCGAGCACCGTGCTCTCGAAGGCGGCCTGGCCGGACAGCGTGCCCGGCGCCTCGCGACCGGGGGCCGCGAGGCCGGTGCCGGTGCCGGTGCCAGTCCCGGTGCCGGTGCTGCCCGCCGTGCCCGGGTCCGCGCCGCGCGCCGCGCCGGTCGTGGTTGCCGGCCGCGCGGTGGCGAGCCCCCCCTCGGCACCCGCCGCGCCGGCGCTCGCGCCGTCCGCGCCGCCACCGGCCGACGCCCGGCCGGCGGCCGCGTCGGCAGGCGCGAACCCGGTCTGCGTGCCGGGAGCGGCGCCGGCCGGCGCGCCGCCAGCCGCACTGACGGTC
>JAEUOS010000133.1 GCA_016790695.1 Burkholderiales bacterium | reverse complement strand
GACCCGGACACCCCGGGGCCGATGCAGACCGCGCTGGGCATCAGCCGCGAGCAGGCGAAGGCGATGCGCGAGGCGGCCGCGAAGCGGACCTGAGCGCCGCAGGCGCGCGGTGCCCCGGGGGCACGGCAAGCGCGCGCGGCGCGCCTAAGCGACGGGCGCAGCGTCGGCCACGCCCTCGACGTGGAACGTGACGATCGGGCGGGCCTTGCCCTTGACGGCCGCCGGCGGCATCTCGCGCACGCGGAAGCGCGCGTCGAGGCGGATGCGCACGTCCTCGCTGACCAGCAAGTCCACGG
This sequence comes from Burkholderiales bacterium, assembly GCA_016790695.1. Classification (GTDB taxonomy): domain Bacteria; phylum Pseudomonadota; class Gammaproteobacteria; order Burkholderiales; family JAEUOS01; genus JAEUOS01. The sequence continues at coordinate 3,005 of JAEUOS010000133.1, read as the reverse complement.
CGAAGTCGCGCGTCAGGCCCTCGATGCGCGAGGCGACGTTGATCGGGTCGCCGGTCACGCCGAACTTGGACAGCACGCCGGCGCCGAGGACGCCGGCGACGACCTCGCCGCAGTGGATGCCGACGCCGAACTTGAGCGCCGGCAGCGAGCGCTTCGCCAGGCTCTCGTTGTAGCGCGCCAGCGCCGCGCGCATGTCGAGCGCCGCCAGCACGGCGTCGCGTTCCTGCCACGCGTTGGCCTCGAACGCGCCGAACAGGGCCAGGAGCCCGTCGCCGACGAGCTCGTTGACGTGCCCGTGGTGGCGCGCGATGGCGGCGTCCATGTGCGCGAAGTAGCCGTTGAGGATGTCGACGGCGACCGCGGGGTCGAGGCGGTCGCACAGCGCGGTGAAGCCGCGCAGGTCGGCAAAGAGCATGGTGACGCGCCGGCGCTCCGGCGCCCAGGCGGCGGCGTCGCCGGAGAGCCGGTCGACGATGTCTGCCGGCACGAAGCGCTCGAACTGGCGTTGCAGGTCCTCGAGCTTGCGGTTGCCCTCGGCCAGCAGGCGCCACAGGCGCCCTTCGCGCCGGCGCATCCACCACGCTGCGGCGGCGACGGCGGCGAGCGCGCACAGGGCCGCCGGCAGCCAGTCGACGAGCCTCATTCGAGCAGCATCGCCAGCCGGACCGTGCCGTTGGCCAGGGAGGCGATGCCGATCGCCTCGAGGCCGGCCTGCGGCGGCAGCTGCGCCAGCACGGCGCGGGTGTGCGCCTGGACCGGCCCGGTCTGGTAGTGCACGGTGTCGCGCACCCAGGAGAGCAGGGACGCCTCGCCCGGCCCGAGGCGCGGCGCGTCCAGGGTCGCGACGATGGTCTCGAACTCGTCCGCGCCGATGCCGAACCCGTCGAGCAGGGCGCGCGACTCCGCTTCGCAGTGGCTGCAATCGAGGGTGCGCGCGACGACTGCGAACATGAGGCCCTTCACCTCGCGGGAAAGCGCCGGCGACGCGAACGCGCCCTCGAGCGCCCTGCGGAAATGCGAGGCGCCGGGCAGTCCGGCCAGGGGCACCAGGATGCGGCCGAACGGGCTTTGCGCAAGGGTGGCGGCATCGTCGTCCGCGGTCGCCACGCCGCGCTGCCTGCTCGCTGCCACGCGGCGCAGCAGCGGGCTGACCAGGCGCAACACGCGACCCAGCACGCCGCCGGCGGCGCCTTCGATGCCTTTTTCCGGGGGGCAGGCGGTGAGCACGCCAATGCGGTTGTAGAAGCAGAACAGCGCGATCATCAGCGCCATCTCGTTGACGGCGAGCGGCGAATATCCGGCGGCGACCAGCGCATCACGCTCGGCCCTGGCCGGGCGCGGCCGCGACCGCGCCAGGCTGCGGCAGAAGCGCAGGAAGGCGCGCTCGGCGTCGTCGAGTTCGGCCAGGTGCATCTCGCGCTCGAGCTTGTCGATGAAGTCCTCCGAGTAGCCGAGGATCTTCAGGAAGGCGCGCTGGACGCCATAGCAGTAGCGGCAGGCATTCTCCTGGGAGGTCACCATGGCGCCGAAATTGATCAGGCGCACCGGCATCGCGGTGGCCTGGAAGGTCGTCGCGTACAGGCAGAATTCGCGCAGCCACGGCAGCGGCGCCACCAGCCTGTCGCCGACCGCCGACATGCCGCGCCGGCGCCTGGCCTCGGCCTCCCAGGCCGGGTCCGGGACGGCGGGCACGATCTGCTCGTCCCACGCAATATCGTTGAGCAACATCGCCATGACGTCCCCCTTGCGGTCTGATGTCGACCCGCCTGTCAACTGGTTCATTCTCGCACTTCCGCCTCGGGGCCACCCGCGCGCGGGCGCCGCGGCGACCTGCGCCGGGCTGGCCGCGGATTCCCGCAGGCCGGCGAACGCACCGCGGACCGGTGGCCCGGCCGCCGACGCTGCCTGCCGGCGCCCCTGCCTGGCCGGCGTTTCCGGTTCGCTATACTTTGCACATTCGATACACATCGAGGTGTAAGGATGCGCACCAACGTCGAGATCGACGACAAGCTCCTCGCCAAGGCGATGAAGAAGACCGGCGCCAGGACCAAGCGCGAGGTCATCCAGCGAGCCTTGACCGAACTGGTCAAGGAACCCCCCGACTACTCCGCGATCCTTGCGCTCGAGGGCAAACTGTGTTTCTCGGACGACTACGATCCCAAGGCGGCCTACGGAACGCGGGTTCCGGCCGGCGGATGATCGTCGACAGCGCGGTCTGGGTCGACCTGTTCACGCGCAAGCGAGGACGGGCCTGGCCCGTCTTGCGTCGGGCTCTTGCCGACCGCGCGCGGGTGTTTGCCGTTCCGGCGATTGTCCAGGAAGTGGTGCAGGGGGCGCGCGACGCGCAGGAGTTGGCGGTCCTCAAGGCCGGCATGGCGCGGGTGCCGGTGCTCGAAGCCGAGAGCGGAATCGCGCTCGCCCTCGCGGCAGCGGAGCTGTACGCGCGCTGCCGCTGGGGCGGCGTGACGATCCGATCACCGATCGATTGCCTGATCGCCGCCACCGCCATCGAACACGGCGAGCCCCTGCTGACCGAAGACCGTGATTTCCCGGCGATCCGCAGCATCGCGCCGCGCCTGAAGTTGATCGACGTACCGACCGCCTGAACCGCAATGCCCATCCTCGAATCCCGCCTCGTCCACAACGACGCCTACCGCGTCAACCGCGACCACATGCTGCGCCTGCTCGGCGAGGTGCGCGCGCTCGAGGCGCGCACGCGCGAGCGCTCGGAGTCGTCGCGGCCGCTGTTCGAGAAGCGCGGCCAGCTGCTGCCGCGCGACCGGCTCGCGCTGCTGATCGACCCCGGCTCGAGCTTCTTCGAGCTCTCCACCCTGGCCGGCTACGGCCAGGACCGCGCCGAGCTCGCGAAGAGCGTGCCCGGGGGCGGCTCGCTCACCGGCATCGGCTGGGTCAGCGGCACGCGCTGCGTGATCGTCTGCTCGGACGCGGGCATCGAGGCGGGCTCGATCCGCCCGATGGGACTCGACAAGATGCTGCGCGCGCAG
>JAEUOS010000118.1 GCA_016790695.1 Burkholderiales bacterium | reverse complement strand
GCCGACGCCAAGCGCAACGTCTTCCTCCTGATCGTCTGTCAGGGACTGCTGTTCATCAACAACACGACCATGATCGCGGTCAACGGGCTGGTCGGCTACGCGCTGGCGCCGACGGCCGCCCTCGCGACCGTCCCGGTCACGGCCTACGTGATCGGTTCGGCGCTCGCATCGGCGCCGATCGCGCGCATGATGCGTCGCCACGGGCGTCGCATCGGCTTCTCGGTCGGCACCCTGTTCGGTGTCGCCGGGGTCCTGCTGGCGGCGCTGGGCGCGCACTTCAAGCTGTTCTGGCTGCTCTGCCTCGGCACCATGGTGGTGGGCATCTACAACGCCTGCGGGCAGCTCTATCGGTTCGCCGCCGCGGAGGTCGCGCCGCCATCGTTCAAGGAGCGCGCGATTTCCTATGTCATGGCGGGGGGCATCATCGGCGGTGTGGTCGGGCCCAATCTCGCCAAGTACTCCAAGGACATGCTCGCCGTCGCGTTCGCCGGGTCCTATGCGGTGCTGGTGCTGTTCGCGATCGCGTCGCTCGTGATCATCCAGTTCATCCGGTTCCCGCCGCAGACCGCGGCGGAGAAGGCCGGCGGCGGGCGGCGCCTCGGCGAGATCATGCGCCAGCCGGCATTCGTCGTCGCCGCGCTCGGCGCGACCGTCGGCTACGGTGTGATGAACCTGCTGATGACGGCCACGCCGCTGGCCATGCAGATGTGCAGCCATCCGTTCTCCGATGCCGCCCTGGTCCTCGAATGGCACGTCATCGGCATGTTCGCGCCCTCGTTCTTCACCGGAAGCCTGATTCGCCGATTCGGCGTTCTGCAGGTCATGTTCGCCGGCGTGCTGCTGATGTTCGGCTGCGTCGCCTTCGCGCTCGCCGGCAACGACGTCATGCACTTCCTGGTGGCGCTGTTCGCGCTGGGGGTGGGCTGGAATTTCATGTTCATCGGCGGCACGACCCTCCTGACGGAGTGCTACCGGCCCGAGGAGAAGAATCGCGTGCAGGGGACCAACGACTTCCTGGTCTTCCTCACCATGGCCACGTCGTCGTTCTCGTCCGGCGCCCTGGTGACCACGCGCGGCTGGGAACTGCTCAACTACGGCGCCCTGCCGTTCCTGGCGATCGTTACCGTGGCTATCCTCTGGCTGGGGACGCGTCGCCGCGCCGTTGCGGCCGGGTGAGCGCCGTGGTCGCGGGCGGTGCGCGGGGCGCCTATCTCGCCGGCATGTCGGCTGCCGTGCCGTTCGTGATCGGCACGGTGCCGTTCGGCGTGGTCACGGGAATCGCGACGAAGGCTGCCGGCCTCACCCCGCTCGAAGCGGCGGCGATGACGATCATCGTCTTCGCCGGGACGGCGCAGATCGCCGCGCTGCCGCTGCTCGTCGCGGGCGTTCCCGCCACGATCGTCATCCTCACGGCGTTCATCATCAATCTGCGCTTCCTCATCTATGGCGCCTCGGTGGTGCCGTACTTCCGCCACATGCCGCTGCGCTGGAAGCTGCTGCTCGGGTACTTCGTCACCGACACCGGGTTCGCCCTGTTCATGCGTCGGGTTGCCGACGATCCGGCGATGCCGCACCGCCACTGGTTCTTCCTCGGCGCGGGCAACATGGTGGCGGTGATCTGGGTGGCCTCCGCGGTGCTCGGCATCGTCGCGGGTGCGCAGGTGCCGAAGGCGTGGCAGCTGGAATTCGCCGCCACCCTCGGCATTCTCGCGCTCCTGGTGCCGTTCCTGCGCGATCGCGCCGAGTTCGTCGCCGCCATCGTCGCCAGCACTGTGGCGCTGGCCGCGACCGGCCTGCCGATGAAGCTCGGACTCGTGTGCGGCGCGCTGGCCGGCATCGCCGCGGGCGCGCTTGCCGAACGGGCGCTGGCGCAGGGTCGGCGATGATGCTCGAAGGCTCCGCGTACGGCTGGACCCTGTGGGTGGTGATCGCCGGCATGGCGCTGGTGACCTATTTCAATCGCGCCGGGCCGCTGATCTTCTCGGGGCGTTTCGTGCTGCCGCCATCGTGGCAGGCGGCGCTCAAGTACGCGCCGGCGTCCGCGCTGGCCGCCATTGCGATTCCCGAGCTGTTCGCGCCCGCCGGCAGCATCGACCTGTCGCTCGGGAATCCGCGGCTGTACGCCGGCTTCATCGGACTGGCGGTGGCGGCCCTGCTGCGCAGCACGCTCGGCGGCATTGCCGCCGGAATGCTGGCCCTGCACGCGCTCCAGCTGGCGCGGCAGGGGTTCTAGTCGGCGACGACCGTCGCCCAGAGATCGCGCACTGCCGCGATCTGCGGCGCAAACTCGGCGGGGTCGGCACGCGCGAACTCGACATTGTTCAGCCTGAGCTCGTGCTGGCGCCGGCGATAGTCGCGATAGGCGTCGGCCGCGGCCCGCGCCAGCGCGGCGGGGATCAGCCCCGCCTCACCGGCCATGCCGAGCAGCGCGATGTTGCCCAGATTGCCGACCAGCTGCGGGTATTGCCGTGCGTGGGCCAGCACCAGCGTCTGCACGCAGAATTCGATGTCGACCATGCCGCCGGGGTCATGCTTGAGGTCGAACAGGCCTGACCGGTTCGGGTGGCCGTCGTGCATCCTTGCGCGCATCGAGCGGACCTCCGTTCGCAGTTGCGCGGCGTCGCGCTCCAGGGTGAGGATGTGGCGTCTCTCGTCCTCGAACGCCGCGCCGATGCGCCGGCTGCCGGCGCAGGCGCGGGCGCGCGTCAGGGCCTGGTGCTCCCATGGCCAGGCCCGCCGCCGCTGATAGTCGCGAAACGCCTCGAGACTGGTCACCAGCAGGCCGCTGGCGCCGTCCGGCCGCAGGCGGGTGTCGACCTCGAAAAGGCGTCCGGCCGTGGTCTGCGTATCCAGGAACGTGACCAGGCGCTGCGCCAGGCGCGCGTAGATCTCTCCGGCGTGCTCGTCGGTGTCGTCGTGGATGAAGATGAGGTCCAGATCGGAGGCGTAGCCGAGTTCCTTGCCGCCGAGCTTGCCGTAGGCGATGATCGCGAATTCCGGCGCTTCGCGGTGCCTTCCGCGGGCCGTGCGCCAGCTCTCGGCGAGCGCCAGTTCGAGCGTCCGGTCGGCCAGTTCCGAGAGCTGGTCCGCCAGGCGCTCGACGGTCCACATGCCTTCAATATCCTGGGCGAGAAGGCGGAACAGGGCCGTGTGATGCGCTTCGCGCAGCGAGTTCATCTGCGCCTCGAGGTCGCCGGCGCAGGCCGCGAGGGCGGCGGCGGCCTGCCGCGAGTATCCGGCGAGATCAGGAGCGGCGAACAGGGTGCGCTCGTCGATGAGTTCGTCGAGCAGGATCGGATGCTGCGTCAGGTAGCCGGCCGCCCACTCGGCACTGCCGCACAGTCGCGTCAGCCGCTGCAGTGCCGGTGACGATTGCGCGAGCAGGGCGAGGTAGGAGGAGCGCGAGGCGATCGCTTCGGTGAACGCCAGCAGGCGCTTGAGCGCGGCGTCGGGATGGGCCGCGGCACGGGCGTGGTCGATCAGGCGCGGCAGCAGCGCCTCGAAGCGCGCGCGGGCGCTGTCGGCAAGGCGGCGGATGCGGGCGCCGCCGCGGGTGGCCTCGATCAGACGGGCGAGGTCGGCCGGCGCGGCGAACCCGCCGCGGGCCAGTTGGGCTTCCACCGGCGCGTCGTCCCCCGCCGTGGCGCGCGGCGCGTCGCCGGCGTCGCCAAGCACGGTTTCGAAATGCCGGCGCACGCGGTCGCGGTGGGCGTCGAGCGCGCTGGCGAACGATGTCCAGTCGACCGCACCCATCGCATGGGCGAGGCGCTCGCGCGCCGCCGGGTCGCGCGGCAGCATGTGCGTCTGCTGGTCTTCGGCATACTGCAGGCGGTGCTCGACCCGCCGCAGGAAGTCGTAGGCGGCGCCGAGTTCGTCGAGGGCGGCATCGGCGATCAGGCCGAGCTCGGCGAGCGCGCGCAGCGCCGGCAGCGTGGGGCGCAGCCGCAGGCCCGGCTCGCGCCCCCCGCGGATCAGCTGCAGTGCCTGCGCGATGAACTCGACCTCGCGAATGCCGCCGGGCCCGAGCTTGACGTGGTCGGCCAGCTCGCGCCGCGCGACTTCGCGCTTGATCTGCGCATGCAGGCTCTTCAGGGATTCGATCGCCCCGAAATCGAGATAGCGGCGGTACACGAACGGCGTGACCAGTGCCATCAGATCGCCAACGCGATCGCCGGTCAGGGCCCGTCCCTTGATCCAGGCATAGCGCTCCCAATCGCGCCCCTGCGCGACGAGGTAGTCCTCGAAGGCGTCGAAACTCATCGCCAGCGGCCCGTCGCCCCAGGGCCGCAGCCGCATGTCGACGCGGAACACGTAGCCGTCCGCGTCGGTCGCCGAGATCAGGGCGATGAGCCGCTTGCCGACCTGGCTGAAGTATTCCTGTGCGGTCACCTGTACGGCGCCGCCCCGGGTGGTGCCCTCCTCGGGATAGAGGAAGATGAGATCGATGTCCGACGAGACGTTGAGCTCGCCGCCGCCCAGCTTGCCCATGCCGACGATGTGCAGGGCTTGCGGGGTGCCGCTCGCTTCCCCGAACGGCCGTCCGAGACGCGGCGTCAGCTCGGATACGACCTCCTCGAGTGCGCATGCGAGGGACTGCTCGGCCAGCGCCGACACCGCTCCGGTGACTTCGGCCAGGCCGGCCTTGCCGGCCAGATCCCGTTCCATGATGGCAAGCATGGCCAGGCGGCGCGCGCGGCGCAGCGCGCGGCCGAGGTCGCCAACGGCCGCTGCGCGCTGCGTCGCGATGAGCGCGGCGATCGCATCGCCGTCGACCGGCGCCGCCGTCAGGCCTGCCGCCAGTGCGGCCCCATCCGGGTCGGCGGCCAGCTGGGCCCGCGCCCAGGCACTGTACGCGGACGCCGCGGGCAGCCCGGAGGCAATCGAGGAAGTGTTTGTTTCCAAATGTAATTTCACGGTTTCCGATGCGGGGCGCCAAACGTTGTCTTTGCGGGGTGCGAGCGGGGTGCGAATCCTCGCCTATGCTACATTGCCAAGACCTGCCATGGACCGCGAACGCGCTATGCAAAATCTGCCTGCCGTCCCGGGCTGGCGCCGATTCGCGCGGTCGGTGTTCGGATTGGGCGAGGCCCTGGCGTGGACGGCCTTCTTCGCGGCTGCCCTCGGTATCGTCGCGCTGCGCTATGCGGTGCTGCCGAACATCGAGCGGTACCGCCCGGCCATCGAGGCCGCCCTCTCGAAGGGGCTCGCCGCCAAGGTCACGATCGGCCGGATCGAGGCAGGATGGGACGGGCTCCAGCCCGACCTCGACCTGGCCGACGTCCGCATCTTCGACCGGCAGGGACGTGTCGCGCTGTCCCTGCCGATGGTCTCGCTGACGGTTTCCTGGTGGTCGGTGCCGGCGGCGCAGCTGCGGCTTCACGCTCTGGAGATCACCGGCGCGGACCTTGACATCCGGCGGACCGCCGCCGGCAGCCTGGTTGTCGGCGGAATGGAACTCGCCGCGTCCGCGGACGGCGGCGGCGCGGCGGACTGGATCCTCGCGCAGCGGCGGATCGTGATCGCCGAGTCGAGGGTGCGCTGGAACGACGACCGTCGCGGCGCGCCGGAGCTCGCGTTGTCCAACATTCGCGCGGTGCTCCAGAATGCGGGCCAGCGGCGCCGCCTCGGAGTTACCGCCGATCCGCCGCGCGAACTGGCCTCGCGCCTGGATGTGCGTGCCGATCTGACCGGCGAATCGCTGGAGCGCCTGGCCGGCTGGCGCGGACAGGTGTACGCGAACCTGCCGTATATCGATCTGGCGGCCTGGCGCGCGTGGATCGACTATCCGGTCGAGATCGGGGCAGGCAAGGGACGCGTGCGCGCCTGGCTCGGTTTCGACGGGGACCGCCTGGAGAACTTCGTCGCCGATGTCGGGCTCGACCACGCGCAGGCGCGCCTGTCCAGGGACCTGCCGATGCTCGCGCTTGCGCGTGTCTCCGGCAGGCTGGCCATGCGCGAACTGGCCACGGGAGGCAAGGCCCTCGGCTTCCTGCGGCTGGGTGAAAAGCAGGTGACCGGGTTTGAAGTCAGCGGTCAGCAGGTCAGCCTGGCGACGCCTGCGGGAGTCGCGCTGGCACCGGCCGATTTCTCGATGCGGACGGTCAGCGCGCGCGGCAGCAAGCCGCAGGAAATCGAGATGACCGCGAACTCCCTCGATCTGGAGCCGGTGGCAAAACTGCTCGAGCACCTGCCGGTCGACGCGCATTTTCGCAAGGTCCTGGGCGAGGCCAACCCGCGCGGGGCGATCTTCGACTTCCAGTTGTCCTGGCGTGGCGAGTTCGAGAAGCCGGTGGGCTACAGCGCGCGCGGGCGGTTTTCCGAACTCGGCATGGACGCGCGCGGCGGCCTGCCGGGGTTTGCCAACCTGTCGGGGTCGGTGGTGGCCACGGAGAAGGGAGGCACCCTCACCCTGGCCAGCCGCAACGCGACGATCCAGCTTCCGGAAATTCTGGAAGACCCGTCGCTGCGCCTGGACATGCTGACAGCGCAGCTAGGCTGGACATATCCGGAGGGGCGCTTCGAGGTCCGCACCGACAATGTGGCGTTCGCCAACGAGGATGCGGCCGGCAGCGCACAGTTGCTCTATCGCGCGGGGCCCGACAGCGCCGGGTACCTCGAGTTGTCGGCCAAGCTCGGTCGGGCGCGCGCGGCACGCGTCCACCGCTACCTGCCCAAGCACCTGGTTCAGGTCCGTGCCTGGCTGGCCGCGGCGATCGACAAGGGCGGCGTCGACGAGGCGCTGTTTCAGGTCAAGGGCAACCTCGCGGACTTTCCGTTTGACGACCCGAAGCGCGGAAACTTCCGGGCGACGGTCAAGGTGGCCGACGCCAATCTGCTGTATGCCAGCGGCTGGCCGCGGATCGAGGGGGTGCGCGGCGAGCTCGTCTTCGACCGCAGCAGCATGACGTTTCGCAGTGCGGCGGCGGGCGCGGTTGGCCAGGTGAAGCTCGGGCGCGTCGATGTGCGGATTCCCGATCTCGGCGGCCGCGTGCACCTGCTCGATATCCAGGGGGTGGCGGACGGGCCCGTGCAGTCCTTTCTGCAGTTCATCGACCAGAGTCCGGTCGACCGCATGATCGACGGATTCACCGACGGCATGCAGGCCACGGGTTCCGGCAGGCTCAGCTTGCGCATCACGCTGCCGGTCGAGGACGTTGCGAAGACCCAGGTCGCCGGCCAATTCCAGTTCACCAACAACGACGTGCGGCTCGGCCCCGAAATTCCCGGCCTGGCGCGGGTCAATGGCGTGCTGGCCTTTTCCGAGACGGGCATGAGCCTGCGCGGCATTCGGGGCGACGCGTTGGGTGGGAGCTTCATGCTGAACGGCGCGACGCGTGGCGACGGTTCGATCGGCATCAGCGCGACCGGCAACTTCACCGCGCCCGGATTGCGCGCCTGGCTGTCCGATCCGATCCTCGCCGCCATGTCCGGGGGCGCGTCCTGGCGCGCTGCGCTCAATGTCCGGCGCGGCGGCGGCGACTTTTCCGTTGAATCCAGCCTGGCGGGACTCGCCATCGACCTGCCGTCGCCGTTGGGCAAGCCCGCGGCCGACAGTGTCGCCTTCCGCCTGTCGAAGGCGGCAGTCCCCGGGACCGCGGCCGAGGACGAGGTGAACGTCACGTATGGCCGCGCGCTTGCCGCGCGCGTCGTGCGTCGAACCGAACGGGGCGAAAGCCGCTTCGCGCGTGGGGCGGTCGGCCTTGGCGACGCGATGCCGGAGATGCCGCGTTCCGGACTGAACCTGAGCGTGTCGGCCAAGTCCATCGATGTCGAACAGTGGCGCGCCCGTCTGGTCGATCCGCGCGCCGCGGCGGCCCCGGGCGGTGCGACGTCGGGCCTGCCCGCGAGCAGCCTCGCGGAGTTCCAGCCGGTGCGGGCGACCGTGCGCGCGGAGGCGCTGGATGCCTTCGGCAAGCGGCTGAGCATGGTGCGCCTCGAAGCCGCTCAGGAGGGGTCCAGCTGGAACGTCACGGTGGCGGCGCAGGAGGTCAATGGCAGCCTGAACTACATGCCCGGCCCCGGGCGCGATGCCGGACGCGTACGCGCCCGCCTCAAGCACCTGCTCATTCCGGCCAGCGCAGCGCGACAGGACGTCCGCGACGATTCGCCGCTGGACCGGATCGTCCAGGAGCTGCCGGCGCTCGATGTGATCGTCGATGCGTTCGAGGTCAGCGACAAGAAGCTCGGGCGGCTCGAGATGATGGCCAGCAACGAGCGCGGCGAGTGGCGCATCCAGCGCCTGAACCTCGCGAACGACGACGGCGTTCTGGCGGGGTCAGGGGCCTGGCGCGCGCGGCGGGGAGGCGAGGCCCGGCGTCGCCTGGCCCTCGATTTCACGCTCGAAGCGTATGACGCCGGCAAGCTGCTCGATCGCCTCGGCTACCCGGGAACCGTGCGCAGCGGCAGCGGCCGGCTCGAGGGCAATCTCGCGTGGGAGGGCTCGCCGCTGGCGATCGACTACCCGAGCCTGTCCGGGACCATGGCCCTGCGGGTGGAGAAGGGGCAGTTCCTCAAGGCCGATCCCGGGGTCGCCAAGCTGATGGGTATCATGAGCCTGCAGGCGCTGCCGCGGCGCCTCACGCTGGACTTTCGCGACGTGTTCTCCGAAGGGTTCGCGTTCGATCTGGTGTCGGCGTCGAGCAAGGTCGAACGGGGCGTCCTCTCGACGTCGGATTTCAAGATGACCGGCATCACCGCGGCGGTGTTGATGAACGGCGAGGTCGACCTGGTGCGCGAAACGCAGGGGCTGCGGGTGGTCATTCTTCCGGACATGTCGGGCGGCATGGGTTCGGTGGTGACGGCACTGCTGGGCAATCCGATCCTCGGCCTCGCAACCTATCTCGCCCAGCGCGTGCTCAAGGATCCGCTGTCGAAGGCGTTTTCCTACGAATACGTCATTGGCGGCACCTGGGCCGACCCGCGCATCGCGCGGATCCAGGATACCCAGCTGGGCCAGGCCGGGCAGGGCGCCGGCGCCGAGGCGGGCGGTGCGCGCCCGGGCGCGACGCCGCGAGCCGACGGCGAGGGGCCGCGGCAATGACGCGACCGCACCGCGTCGCGGCGATCCAGATGGTTTCCTCGGCCGTCGTGGCGGACAATCTGGCCGCCGCCGGCGCGCTGATCGCTCAGGCCGTCGACGACGGCGCGGAACTGGTGGCTCTGCCGGAGTACTTCTGCATCCTCGGCAACCACGAGCGCGACAAGCTCGCCGTGCGCGAGGCTCTTGCCGAGGGCGGCCGCGGCGGCGGACCGATCCAGGCGTGGCTGGCCGAGACGGCACGGCGACACCGGATCTGGATCGTCGGCGGCACCGTGCCGATCGATTGCGGTTCGGACGACAAGATACTCAATACCAGCCTGGTCTACGATCCGGCCGGCGCGTGCGTGGCACGCTACGACAAGATTCACCTGTTCGGCTTCCATCGGCGGCATGAAGACGGGACGGTCGAACAGTTCGACGAGGCGCGCACGATCGCGCACGGCACCAACGGGCCGACGGTCGTCGACACGCCGCTCGGGCGCCTCGGCCTGTCGGTCTGTTATGACGTCCGGTTTCCGGAGCTGTATCGCGGCATGGACGACGTCGATCTGATCCTCGTTCCGTCGGCGTTCACCGCCACCACCGGCAAGGCCCACTGGGAGCCGCTGCTCCGCGCGCGCGCGATCGAGAACCTGGCCTATGTCCTGGCGCCGGCGCAGGGTGGTCGCCATGCAAACGGCCGGACCACCCATGGCCACAGCATGTTCGTCGATCCCTGGGGTGAAGTACGGGGCGTCCTGCCGGTCGGTCCCGGCGTGGTGGCCGGCGACCTCGATCGGGAACGCCTGCGCGAATGCCGCGGCAGCCTGCCGGCGCTCGCGCACCGGCGCCTGGCATGAAACGCGCGGCGTGCCCGGCCGGGTAAACTACGAGGCGAAGGCGTGTCGCGTGCCGCAGCCTCGCGTGAGCGCCCCCTCATCTGGAGTTCCAACGTGAATCCCGTTTCCCCCGACATCGCGCACCTGGCCCGGGCGCGCGAACTGCTGCTGGACCCCTATGGATTGGCCGAGGGCGATCTGAGCCGCGTGCTGGCGGCGATGTTCTCGCGCCGCATCGACTACGCCGATCTCTATTTCCAGTATGTTCGATCGGAGGGCTGGAGCCTGGAGGAGGGCATCGTCAAGTCCGGCAGCTTCAACATCGAGCAGGGGGTCGGGGTGCGCGCGCTGTCCGGGGAGAAGACGGCATTCGCGTATTCGGACGACATCTCGCTCGGGGCACTGCAGGGCGCGGCGGCAGCGGCGGCGGCAATCGGTCGCCAGGGGCAGTCGCGCAGCGTGAAGTCGGGGCGCGGGGCGCCGCGGCGGCTGTACGGCGCCGCGGATCCGCTCGATTCGCTCGAGGCGCAGGACAAGGTCGGGCTGCTGGAGCGGCTCGAACGGGCGGCGCGGCGGCGCGATCCGCGCGTGGTTCAGGTCATGGCCTCGCTCGGCGGCACCTACGAGGTGATCCTCGTCGCACGCAGCGACGGCGTCTTCGCGGCCGACGTGCGGCCTCTGGTGCGGCTGTCGGTGACCGTGATCGCCGAGCAGGACGGGCGACGCGAGTCCGGAAGCGCCGGCGGCGGCGGGCGTTTCGACTACGGGTACTTCAGCGAGGACCGGCTCGAGGAATATGCGTCCGAGGCCGTGCACGCGGCCCTGACCAATCTGGAAGCCGAAGCCGCGCCTGCAGGGACGATGACCGTGGTGCTCGGCAACGGCTGGCCGGGCATTCTGCTGCACGAGGCCATCGGGCACGGGCTGGAGGGCGACTTCAACCGCAAGGGTTCGTCGGCGTTTTCCGGCCGCGTCGGCGAGCGCGTGGCGGCGCGGGGCGTGACCGTCGTCGACGACGGCACGATCGCCGACCGGCGCGGCTCCCTCAACATCGACGACGAGGGCAATCGCACCCAGCGCACCGTCCTCATCGAAGACGGCATTCTTCGCGGCTACATGCAGGATGCGCTCAACGCGCGGCTGATGAAGGTGCGGCCGACCGGCAACGGCCGGCGCGAATCGTTCGCGCACGTGCCGATGCCGCGCATGACCAACACCTATATGCTCAACGGCAGCCGCGAGCCCGGGGAGGTCATCGCCTCGGTGCGCAACGGCCTGTACGCGAAGAACTTCGGCGGCGGCCAGGTCGACATCACCAGCGGCAAGTTCGTCTTTTCCGCGTCCGAAGCCTATCTGATCGAGGGCGGGCGCGTCACCCGGCCGGTCAAAGGCGCGACGATCATCGGCAACGGGCCGGACGCCCTCACTCGCGTGAAGATGGTGGCCAACGACATGTGCCTCGACCCCGGGGTCGGCACCTGCGGGAAGGAGGGCCAGAGCGTACCGGTCGGCGTCGGGCAGCCGACCCTGCGGATCGACGGGCTGACGGTGGGCGGCACCGCCTGAAGCGATGAATACCCGCGGCGGCGGTGCACGAACCATCGCCAGGGATGCAGTGCCGGGCGGTCCGCTGTCGCCGCCGCGCAAGGCCGCAATGGTCTTGCTGAGTCGTTCGATGACACCCGATCAGGCGTTGCGCGCGATCGTTGCGGCCGCGTTTGCCCAGCTGCGCGCCAACGAGCCTGGCGTGCTCCTGTCCGACGACCCCGAGTACGTCCACCAGATGCGGGTGGCGATCCGGCGGATGCGTTCGGCGCTCCGGCTGTTCGATCACGGCGCGGCCCGCGAACTGCGCAAGCGCCGTGGGTCCGCGCTCAAGGGCCTGGCGTCCGTATTGGGGCGCTCGCGCGACCTCGACGTGTTCGCGGCGGCGGTGGCGCCGGTGCTGCGCGACGTGCCGGCGGCGCAGGCGCGCCGGGCGCGCGCGGCAATCCGGGCGCGCGTGCGCGAAGCACGCGACGCGGCGCGCGCGCATCTGCGCTCGCCCGCCCATGAGCGGCTGATGACGCATCTCGCGTTGTGGCTGGCTGCGCCGGCCGAGGCGCACGCGCGGCAGGGGGCGCTCCTGACCCTGGCCCGCAGGATGCTCGAGGTGCAGGCGCGCAAGGTGACGCGCGGCGCCGCCCGCTTCAGCGCTCTCGACGACGAGGCAAGGCACGACCTGCGCATCGAGATCAAGCGTGCCCGCTATGCGGCCGAGTTCTTCGCCGACCTGTTCGACCGTGCCGCGGCCAAGTCCTACGCCGGCGCGCTGGCGACCGCGCAGGATTCGCTGGGGAGCTTGACCGACATCAAGACGGCACAGGCGCTTTTGCGGGATTTTGGCTTCGACGGAGCGGTGGAAAGCCGCATCCTGGGCGCTTGGATCGACCACGCGGCTGGCGCGGAGGCCGCGCTGGGCCGGGCGTTCGCTGCATGCAGCGGCGCGCAGGGGTATTGGAAGCGCCAACACTGAGGGAGTCAACATGTTCGAATCGGCGGAAGTCGGCCACAGCATTCCCAAGGACGAGTACCGCGTCCGCGAGCCGAAGCTGCGGGAAGCGCTGCTCAAGGCGCAATACGATCTGCTCGCCAAGGCCAAGTTTCCGGTGGTGATCATCATCGGCGGCGTCGACGGCGCAGGCAAGGGCGAGACCGTCAACCTGCTCAACGAGTGGATGGACCCGCGGCATATCGTCACCCGCGCGTTCGGCGAGGTCTCCGACGAGGAGGCCGAACGCCCGCCGATGTGGCGATTCTGGCGCGCGTTGCCGCCGAAAGGGCGGATCGGCGTCCTGTTCGGCTCCTGGTACACGCAGCCGATCGTCGATCGCGTCATCGGCAAGACCAAGGCGCCGGCCTTGATGCAGTCGATCGAGGAGATCCGCCACTTCGAGAGCATGCTGGCTGCCGAGGGCGTGCTGATACTCAAGTTCTGGTTTCACCTGTCCAAGGAGGCGCAGAAGAAGCGCCTCAAGTCGCTGGAGAAGGACCCGAAGACGCGCTGGCGCGTGACCGACACCGACTGGGCGCGCTTCAAGATCTACGATCGCTTCCGCGAGATCTCCGAGCACACCCTGCGCGAGACTTCCACCGGCGAGGCGCCATGGTTCATCGTCGAGGGGACCGACCCGAACTACCGCTATCTGACGGTCGGCACGCTGTTGCTGGAGGCGATGCAGAAGCGGCTCGCCGACAAGAACGGCGGCGGCAGTTCGTTCAAGCCCGCGCCCCTGGAGCCGGTGCTGGACAAGCACAACGTCCTGAACGCGCTCAACTACAAGCAGTCGCTCACCCGCGCCGAGTACGCCAGGCGACTGGAGAAATTCCAGGGGCGCCTGAACCTGCTCACGCGCGACCCGCGGTTTCGCAACAAGTCGCTGATCGCGGTGTTCGAAGGCCAGGATGCGGCGGGCAAGGGCAGCAGCATACGTCGCATCACCGGCGCCCTCGATGCGCGGCACTATCAGGTCATCCCGATCGCCGCGCCCACCGAGGAGGAACGCGCGCAGCCGTACATGTGGCGATTCTGGCGCCACCTGCCGCGCAAGGGGCGGGTCACCATCTTCGATCGGTCGTGGTACGGGCGGGTGCTGGTCGAGCGCGTCGAGAAGTTCTGCTCCGAGTATGACTGGATGCGCGCCTACCATGAGATCAACGACTTCGAGGAGCAGCTGGTACGCAACGACGTGATCCTGGTGAAGTTCTGGGTTGCGATCACCAAGGAGGAGCAGCTCAAGCGGTTTCGCGAGCGCCAGTCGATCGCGTTCAAGCAATTCAAGATCACCGAGGAGGACTGGCGCAACCGCAAGAAGTGGGGCGACTATGAACGCGCCGTGTGCGACATGGTGGAGCGCACGAGCACCGAAATCGCGCCGTGGAACGTGGTGCCGGCCAACGACAAGCTGTTTGCGCGCATCGAAATGTTGCGGACCTTGTGCGAACGCGTCGAGCGCGCACTGTGACCCCGCGCGTTGTGCCGATGCAACACGGCCTTGCCCGGGCGGTAGCTTGCGGGTAAATTCGGGCGTTACCGTGCAGCCAGCGCGGGCCAATCCGATCGTCATGCACGCCAGCCTCTTTCATTTCTTCTATTTTTGGAGCTACCTCGGCCACCGGCGGAGAATGTAGAGAGGACGCGCTGTACCACGAAGTCACAGAATCTCTAGATGAACCGCCGGACCTCCGGCGGTTTTTTTTCGTCCCATCGTTTCCGGAAGATCAGCATGACCAAACCCGCCGACCCGTTCCAGACCGTCGTCAACGACCGCACGTCGCGCACCGACGACGAGCGCATCAAGCACATCATGCCGCTGCCGCCGCCGGAGCACCTGATTCGCTTCTTTCCGATCCAGGGGACGCCGGTGGAGAACCTCGTTGCCGAGACGCGTCGGCGCATTCACGACATCATGCACGGCAAGGATGACCGGCTGCTGGTGGTCATCGGCCCGTGCTCGATCCACGATCCGATGGCCGCCGTCGAATACGCGCGGCGCCTGGCAAGCGAACGCAAGCGGCACGCCGGCGAACTCGAGGTCGTCATGCGCGTCTATTTCGAGAAGCCGCGGACGACGGTCGGCTGGAAGGGCCTGATCAATGATCCCTATCTCGACGAGAGCTACCGCATCAACGAAGGGCTGCGCATCGCGCGCGACCTGCTGGTGCGCATCAACGGTGAGGGCGTGCCGGCGGGATCGGAGTTCCTCGACGTGATCTCGCCGCAATACATCGGCGACCTGATCTCCTGGGGAGCGATCGGGGCGCGCACGACCGAGTCGCAGGTGCATCGGGAGCTCGCTTCCGGTCTCTCCGCGCCGATCGGCTTCAAGAACGGGACGGACGGGAACATCCGGATCGCCATCGATGCGATCCAGGCGGCGCGGCGCGGGCATCACTTCCTGTCGGTGCACAAGAATGGCCAGGTGGCGACGGTGGAGACCAACGGCAACAAGGATTGCCACGTCATCCTCCGCGGCGGCGCCAGGCCCAATTTCGACGCGGCCAGCGTTGCCGCCGCCTGTGCCGAACTGGAGACGAACAAGCTGCCGTGCCGGCTGATGATCGATTTCTCCCACGCCAACAGCGAGAAGAAGCACGAGCGGCAGATCGACGTCGCCCGCGATGTCGGCGGGCAGATCGCCGGGGGCGACGAATGCATCTTCGGCGTCATGGTGGAATCCCATCTCAAGGCGGGCAATCAGAAATTCACGCCCGGCAAGGATTCGCCGCAGGCGCTGGAATACGGAAAGAGCATCACCGACGCGTGTCTCGGCTGGGACCAGAGCGCGGAGTTGCTGGCCGGTCTTGCCGCAGCGGTGCAGCGGCGCCGCACGCAGCGCCGCCGCTAGCGCGGCGTGCCTGACCGCGCGCCGCGCCGGCGGGGCGCGGCGCGCGGAGAATCAGGCACAATTGCGCGTCATGCCGCCTGATCCGCTGTTCCCGGGATTCCGTTCGCTCGGCGATGCCTCGCCGTTCGCCGCGCAGATCCGCGCGGTGGTGCCGCACAACGGCCTGTTCGACGACTTCACCGAGGAGGATCTGCGGCGTCTCGGGCCGTTCATGCGGGTGTACGTCGCGCCTCCGCAGGGCGTGATCATTCGCGAGGGCGACGCGGGCGACTTCATGCTTTTCATCATCGACGGCCTCGTTGATGTCACGAAGGAAGACCGCTTCGGCAACGTCAAGCGGATCGCCGTGGTCAAGGGCGGGCAGGCGCTCGGCGAGATGTCGATGATCGACGGTGAGGCGCGCTTCGCCTCGTGCACCGCGATCGAGGAGACCACGTTCGCCTACCTGTCGCGCCCGTCGCTGCAGGCCCTCATCACCAACGAGCCGAGGATCGCCGCGAAGATACTGATGAAGCTCGTCTTCATGCTGTCGCAGCGCCTGCGTCAGACCAGTTCGAAGCTCGTCAACGCGATCGAGAAGTAGGCGCCGTCGGGCTCACCAGAACGTGTGGCATTCCCCCTGGTACATCACCGGCCCGGTCGGTGTGCCGATCTGCGAACCGCCGACCGGCTCCATGCTGACCGCGAGCCGCTTGAAGGAGGCGATCGAGGCATCGGCCATCGCCGGCAGCTTCATCGTGCTGCTCCCGTTCGATCGAATGAGGCCCAGGGACTTCGGTTGACCGCGCTCGTCGAGCCCCCAGAGCTCCAGGCTGGCGTCCCTGGGCATCGCATCGCCTTCGTACTTGATCCATAGCTCGTCGGACCGGCGGCCGACGTAGACCATGAGCATGGTCCTGCCGTCCCGATCCTTGAGCGTGGCGACGTAGGAGGGCTGCCAGGGGTTCGCGCCGTCCGCGACCCGCACCGACTTCTCGACGACGCGTTCGACGATCTTCACGCGTTCGACGGTTGGCGGCGGGCGCAAGCCGATGAATGCGGCGAGGCTGGCGGCGACACCGGTGGCGGCCAGCCCGAGGCCGCGCCAGAACGCCAGGCTGTCCCAGAGCGCGCGCCGCGGCGGCGCCGCATTCCGCAGCCCGATTCCGGCGGCGATGCGGTCCCAGATTCGCGCCGGCGGCTGTACCGGCGCGATCAATTCGGCAAGGGGCGAGAGGCGTGCTTCCCACCCGGCAACGCGCTGGCGCAGGGCGGCATCGCGGGACAGCCAGCCTTCGAAGCGCCGTCGCGCGCCGCCGGCAAGCGTGCCGAGCACATACTCCGCCGCGAGGCGTTCGGCCAGTTCAGGTTTGTCTCGGAGGTTCATCGAGCCAGTGGCAGCGCGGGCAACTCAGGCGCCGGACACGCCGGCCCGGGCCAGGCAGTCCTTGAGGCGAAGCAGGCCGCGGCGGACCCAGGTCTTGACGGTGCCAAGCGGTTCGCCAAGCCGGTCGGCGAGTTCGGTGTGGGTCAGTCCGTCCAGGAAGGCGAAACTTACCGCGCGGCGCTGCCTGTCATCCAGCGCGGCCAGGCAGCGCAGCACCGCATCGGCCTGCGTGCCGCGCTCGAGCAGTTCGTGCGGACCGGGCGCGCCGGATTCCAGCGACTCCCACACCGTGCTGTCGTCCGTCGCGTCCTCGAAAGCGGGCCGGCGCAGCCAGTCGAGGCAGCGGTTCCGGACGATGCTCGTCATCCAGGTCATCGGAGCTGCGAGTTCTGCCTGATAACTGGCGCTGTGTGACCAGATCTTCATGAAGCATTCCTGCAGGACTTCCTCGGCCCAGTCCCGTCGCCTCAATATACGCAGCGTGACGCCGAACAGTTTCGCAGCGGTCAGCCGGTACAGTTCGGCGAACGCTGCCTGCGACCGGTCGTCGCGCGCTGCCGCTTGAGCGAGGAGTTGCCGCAGGCGGGCGTCACCGTCAGGATTGCGGGACATCGCCATGGCCCGAACGTCCGGCCTGCTGCCACAGCACGTCCCCCGTGCCGGCATGCCGATTGAGCGCCCTGCCAAGGACGAACAGCAGGTCGGACAGGCGATTCAGGTACTTCCGGACGGGCTCGGCGACCTCCTCGACGGCCCCCAGTGCGACCACGCTGCGCTCCGCGCGCCGGCAAACCGCACGTGCCAGGTGCGCAAGGCCGGCGGCGCGCGTTCCGCCCGGAAGGATGAAATTCGCCAGCGGCTCGAGTCCGGCGTTCTGGTCGTCCAGCCACGCCTCGACGCGTTCGACATGGGCAGGGGTGACGCTCGTGTGGCCCGGAATGCACAGTTCGCCGCCCACGTCGAACAAGTCATGCTGGATGCGCAGCAACATGCCGCGCAGCGCATCCGGCAACGTCTCGGCGAGCAGCACGCCGACGGCGGAATTGAGCTCGTCGACGTCGCCCAGAGCCTGGATCCGCGGAGAATCCTTGGAAACGCGGGAGCCGTCTGCCAGGCCGGTCGTGCCCGCGTCGCCGGTGCGCGTGACGATCCTGGAGAGTCGGTTGCCCATGCAGGTGGCTCGGAGTTCATGCGACGCGCGGATTATAGCGGGCGGGTTCATCCGTTCCACCGATCCGTTGACGCCGCGCGGCGGCGGCTCGGGGTGGAATGCGACAATTCGCGCATCGAAGGGAACAAGGGGCCGAGATGAACGCGATTGCATCCGATGCTGCGCCGGCGGCCGGACCGCTGGCGGGAATCCGGGTGCTCGACCTGACGACCATCGTCATGGGTCCGTTTGCCACGCAGACGCTCGGCGATCTGGGGGCGGACGTGATCAAGGTCGAGCCGCCTGGTGGCGACAACCTGCGCCATACCGGGCAGGGCAGGCATCCGGGGATGAGCCACCTGTTCCTGAACTGCAATCGCAACAAGCGCTCGGTCGTCCTCGACCTGAAGTCGGCGTCCGGCAGGCAGGCCTTTCTGCATCTGGCGGCCACGGCCGACGTGCTGCTTTACAACGTTCGTCCGCAGGCGATGGCGCGCCTGCGCTTGTCCTACGAGGAGGTGCGCCGGGTCAATCCGCGCATCGTCTATGTCGGCGGCTTTGGATTCGGGGAGTCGGGACCCTATGCCGGGCGCGCCGCATTCGACGACCTGATCCAGGCGATGGTGGCGATGCCTGATCTGAGCCACCGTGCCGGGAGCGACGTGCCGCGCTTCGTCCCGATCAACTTCTGCGATCGCGTTTCCGGCCTCGCGCTCGTCAACGCGGTCCTAGCCGCGCTTCTATGCCGGGAGCGAACCGGCCTGGCGCAGGCGGTCGAGGTACCCATGTTCGAGACCATGGCGCAGTTCGTCCTGGGCGAGCACCTCGGCGGCCACACGTTCGATCCGCCGACGGGCCCGCCCGGCTACGCGCGGATCCTCAATCGGTTTCGCAAGCCCCACGCGACTCGCGACGGCTTCCTGTGCATCCTCCTGTACAACGACAAGCAATGGCAGGCGTTCTTCGAGGCGATCGGCATGCCGGCGATGGCGAGCGACCCGATGTTCGCCTCGATGGCGGCGCGCAGTGCGTCGATCGATCGTGTCTATGCGTGGCTGGGTCAGGAGATCGGCAAGCGGACGACCGCCGAATGGCTGCAGATCCTGTCGCGGCTCGACGTGCCGTACACGCCGGCGCGCAGCCTCGAGGAACTCCTTGCCGACCCGCACCTGCACGCCGTCGGCTTCTTCCGGACCTATGACCACAAGACCGAGGGGCGCCTGGTCGAGGCAGGCCTGCCGGCGACCTGGAGTGTCACGCCGCCGACGATTCGCCGTCATGCCCCGGCTCTTGGCGAACACACCGAGGAAGTCCTGCGGGAGGCCGGTCTGGACGACAAGGCGCTCGGCGAGGTGCTGGCAGGCGCCGCCGCTGGCCGATGACCACGGCGCGTCGCGTCAGCAGGGCAGGAACCGGCACATCAGGCGGCTGGCCTCGGTGGCGGCGTCGGTCAGCGCATCGCTCGCCTGTCGGCTGATGTCGCGCAGGTTGGGGGGCGTCGTCTTCACGCGGCCTGCTGCCGCGGGTGGCGCGACGTCGTTGAGCACCACATGATGCGTTGGGGCGATCCGGCAGGTGCCGTCGATGTTCTCGTCGACATGGACCACGACACTCTGTGGATGGCGAAAGTGCCGGACAAGGTGGAGGCCCGCGGCTTCCTTGCCCGGGTCGGTGCCGCTGAAATAGAGCCGGGCGCGGGAGACTTCCGGGCCGCCAGGGGTCGAACGGGTGACGCAGAACTCGTGAAACGGCGCGGCGCTGGCGCTGCCGGCGAGGGCGAGTAGCAGGGGGCCAGCGAAGCGAGGGGATGGCACGGCCGGTGCGTCCTTGATCTGCGTGATCGCATTGTCAGCCGCAGCGACCAGTGCCATTGCGCGGAACTGGCGGGATTGTCGCCCCCGTTTTCCGTCGAGCGGGCGCGGCGGCGCCCGCCGCGGTTCATGTCCGGCTACTTCGGGCGCTTGTCGACGACGCGCTTGGCCTTGCCGATCGAGCGCTCGATGCTGCCGGCGGCGACCACCCGGACCTCCGCGCTGACGCCGACGAAGGTCTTGATCGCGTGGCTCAGCGTGCCCGCAGCTTCGCGGCGGTCGGCGTCGTTCATGGTCGCGAACTCCGGCCGCGGCTCGACCAAGACGGCGATCTCGTCGAGCTTGTCCGGTCGCGTCACTTCGAGCACATAGTGCGGGGACAGGCGTGACTGCTTCAGGATCAACTCCTCGATCTGCGATGGAAACAGGTTCACGCCACGGACGATCAGCATGTCGTCCGATCTTCCCGTGATCTTCTCGATGCGACGCATGGTGCGTGCCGTGCCCGGCAGGAGCCGGGTGAGGTCCCGCGTGCGGTAGCGGACGATCGGCAGGGCTTCCTTGGTGAGCGAAGTGAACACCAACTCTCCGAATGCGCCATCGGGAAGGACTTCGCCGGTGTCCGGGTTGATCACTTCCGGGTAGAAATGATCCTCCCAGACGGTGAGTCCGTCCCGGGTCTCGATGCATTCCTGTGCCACACCCGGCCCGATGACTTCGGACAGTCCGTAGATGTCGATCGCATTCAGCGAGGTGCGCGTCTCGATGGCGTCGCGCATCTTGTGGGTCCAGGGTTCCGCGCCGAAGATGCCGATGCGCAGCGAACTCGACTTCGGGTCGATGCCCTGGCGTTCCATTTCGTCGGCGATGGCCAGCATGTAGGACGGCGTCACCATGATGATCTCGGGCCGAAAGTCCTGCATCAGCTGCACCTGACGCTCGGTCTGTCCGCCGCCGAACGGAATGACCGCCAGACCGAGCCGCTCGCCGCCGTAGTGCGCGCCCAGGCCGCCGGTGAACAGCCCGTACCCGTAGGAGACGTGCAGCTTGTCGCCCGGCCGCGCGCCTGCGGCGCGGATCGAGCGGGCCATCACGTCGGCCCACATGTCGATGTCCGCCCTGGTGTATCCGACCACCGTGGGCTTGCCGGTGGTGCCGGAGGAGGCATGAATGCGCACGATCCGGTCCATCGGCACGGCGAACATGCCGAACGGATAGGTCTCGCGCAGGTCCGCCTTGGTGGTGAACGGGAACTTGGCCAGATCGGCGAGGGTCTTCAGGTC
>JAEUOS010000088.1 GCA_016790695.1 Burkholderiales bacterium | reverse complement strand
ACCAAGCCGATCCGGGTCATCGTCAATTCCGCGCCCGGCGGGCTCACTGACGTGATTGGGCGCCTGGTCGCGACGCGCATGAGCCAGTCGCTCGGGCAGGCGATGCCGATCGACAATCGCATCGGGGCCGGCGGCCTTGTCGGCGCCGAGGCGGTCGTCAAGGCGGAGGCCGACGGCTACACCATCGGCGTTGTGGCGAGCGCGATCACGGTCGGGCCGCAGCTGTTGCCCAATCCGCCGTTCGACGCCGCGCGCGACTTGACGCCGGTCGCGCTCCTGATGTCGACGCCGCTGGTGCTCGTGACCAATGTCAATTCGCCGTACCAGACCGTCGCGCAGTTCGTCGCTGACGCGCGCGCGCGGCCCGGGCAGATCTCGATCGCCTCCGGTGGCAACGCCACCATGACCCACCTGCTGGCAGAGCAGTTCCAGATGCATGCGGGCCTGCGCCTGATCCACGTTCCCTACAAGGGCGGCGCGCCAGCCCTGAATGACGTGCTGGCCGGACATGTCCCGGTGTACTTCGACACGCTGACCACCAGTGCCGCACATGTGCAGGCGGGCAAGCTGCGCGGCCTGGCGATCGTGAGTCCGAAGCGCTCGCCGGCGATCCCGGCGGTGCCGACGCTGGCGGAGGCCGGTTTTCCGGAGGTGCAGGGCATGGCCTGGTTCGCGATCGTCGGCCCCGCCGGCATGCGCCGCGAAGTCGTCGCGCGCCTGAACGAGGAGGCGGTCAAGGCGCTCGCCACGGCTGAGATCCGTGACCGCATCGTCGCCCTCGGCGGCACCGTCGAGGGCGGCACGCCCGCCGACCTCGCGGAGCTGATCAGAAGCGAGATGCCGCGCTGGGCGCGCCTGATCCGCGAGCGCGGCATCAAGGCGCAGTAGCCAAGCCGCGGCCATTGCGGGATTGCCGCAGGGGATCCGGGCGATGAACTACGACGCCGGCGACCTGGTCGCCGAGTTCTTGGCCGCCGCCGGCGTCACCACGGCGTTCGGCATCGTCTCGATCCACAACCTGCCGATACTCGATGCGATCGGCCGGCGCGGCGTGATCCGGTTCGTGCCTGCGCGTGGGGAAATGGGCGGCGGCCACATGGCCGACGCCTGCGCACGCGTCGGTGGCGGGCTTGGCGTGCTGATCTCCAGCACCGGGCCAGGCGCGGCTGCCGCCGTGCCCGCCCTGGTCGAGGCGAATTTCGCCGGCACACCGCTGCTGCACATCACCGGCCAGACTGCGACCCATCTGCAGGGCAGGGGAACCGGGGCGGTGCACGACTTCGCGGGGCAAGGGGCGATGCTTGGCGCAGTCTGCAAGGCGGTGGTCCGGCCGCGCAGCGCCGATGAGATCTTCGATGCGCTCGTGGTCGCGGCCACCGAGGCGCTGTCGGCACCGCACGGGCCGGTGAGCGTCGAGATCGCGGCAGACCTGCAGCGCAAGGCGGTGGCGCGCCCCACGGCGCTGGATCGCCTGGCCATCTCGCCGCGCGTGCGCGCGCCCGCCGAGACGGACCTCGACCGGCTGGCCGGCCTGCTCGCGGCGGCGCGCCGGCCGCTCCTGTGGCTGGGCAGCGGCGCGCGTGGCGCGGCAGCCGAGGCGCGTGCCCTCGTCGACCTCGGCTTCGGCATCGTCAGTTCCTGGCACGGCCGCGGCATCGTTGCCGAGGACCATCCGCGGAGCCTGGGCGCACTGCACGGCAACGGCGCGCCGGCCATCGAGGACTTCTACGAGACCGTCGATGCGATGCTCGTCGTCGGCTCGCGGCTGCGTGGTCACGAGACGCTCGACGGCGCGCTGCGCCTGCCGCGCACCTTGGCGCAGATCGATGTCGCTCCAGAGGCCAACGGCCGCACCTATGCGACGGCGGCCTTCGTTGCCGGCGACGCCGCCCTGGCGCTCGCCAGCCTGCACCGGCGGCTGCAGGGGCGCATCGCGGTCGACCCGGCCTTCGGCGTCGACCTCGCGCGCGCGCGACGGCAGGCGCAGGACGCCTATCGCGCGACCCTCGGGCCGTACGCGAGCTTTGCCGAACACCTGCGCGCGGCCATGCCGCGCGATGCCGTGTGGGTGCGCGATGCGACGGTGGCCGGGCATACCTGGGCGCACCGGCTGATGCCGCTGTATGGACCGCGCGACTCGGTGCACCCGGTGGGCGGCGGCATCGGTCCGGGCCTGCCGTTCGGCATCGGTGCCGCGCTCGCCGCCGGCGGAGAGGGCCGCAAGACCGTGGTGCTGACCGGCGACGGCGGGTTCGCCGTCAACCAGGGCGAACTGTGGACGGCGGTGCAGGAGCAGGCCGACCTGTGCGTGATCGTCATGAACGACGGCATCTACGCGGCGATCGGCTTCCTGCAGGACGCCCATCACGCCGGGCGGCGCTTCTATGGGCAGCTGCGCGGCCCGGACCTGCGCGGCCTGGCCGGGCTCGCCGGCATGCCCTACTGGAAGGTAGAGCGCGCGGCGGACTTCGGCGCGGCCGTCGCGCAGGCGCTCGCGGTGCGCGGCCCGACGCTGGTCGAGGTGGACGTGGGCCGCATCGGTCCGGTGCCGCCGTATGGGCACACCGTTCGCAAGCCGGCTGCGCCCGCCTGCGGCGAACGGCGCGGCCGGCGCCGTGCCCGCGGGTCAGTCGAACTTCGCGCCGCTCAGGCGAACCATTTCGGTCCAGCGCCTGAGTTCCTCGGCGCCGATCTTCGAATAGGCTTCCGGCGCCAGCGGCTCCTTCTCGACCCCGCTGGCTTCCAGCATCCTGGCGTATTGCGGCGTGCGCACGATGCGCGACAGTGACGCCGTCAGGCGGGCGGCGATCGCCTCCGGAATTCCCGCAGGGGCGACCATCGCCTGCTTCGAGGTGATCTCGGCACCGCCGATGCCGGCCTCGGCGAGGGTCGGCACGTCGGGCATCACGCCGGAGCGGAACGATCCGGTGACTGCGAGGGCCTTGAGCTTTCCCCCGGCGACCAGAGGCAGCGCGGTCGGCAATGCAGTCATGGCGATCTGCACGTGGCCACCCGCGGTATCGGCGATCGCTTGCGCGCCACCCTTGTAGGACACGTGGCGTAGCCGGATGCCGGCACGCGATGCGAGCAATTCGGGGCCGAGGTGGGTCGAGCTGCCCGCGCCGGCCGATGCGTAAGTCACCTCGCCCGGTCGTTCCTTCGCGTAATCGATGAGTTGTCGAACCGAGGCGACGTTGAACGTGGGCGCGGCCACCAGGGCGAGCAATACCTGGTTGAGGCCCGCCAGGATGCGGAAATCACGTACCGGATCGTAGGGGACGCTCTTGTACAGCGCCGGATTGGCATACAGGCCCGAATAGGTCACCAGCAGGGTGTGGCCGTCCGGCGGCGCGGCCAGGAACTGGGTGATGCCGACGATGCCGTTGGCGCCGGCGCGATTGTCGACGACGACGTTGACGCCGAATTCCCGGGCCATCTCTTCGGCGACAAATCGCGCCGTCAGGTCCGAGGTGGTCGCCACCGAGGTCGGCACGATGATCCGGATCGGCTTGTTCGGGAAATCCTGCGCACAGACCGCGGCGCACAGGATGGCAAGCGCGGCCGCAACGACTCTTCTTGTTGTCCGGATCATGCTCGCCTCCGAAAAGGTGTGAGAACTCCTCAACCGAACGTGCCCGCCTCGCGGGCCGAACGCACCTGCGCGCCGTCCAGCCACGGACGCAGGATGTCCTCGGCCTCGTCGGACCGCCACGGCCGGGCCGGCTGCGGCGCCGGCGGCACCGACCGGCTGAAGCGCGGCGCCGGCGCCGGCTGCACCACGCCGTCGATCTCCACGTAGGTGCCGCGTTCGCGCAGGTGCGGGTGGTGCGGCGCCTCGTCGAGCGAGAGCACTGGCGAGAAGCAGGACTCCGTGCCCTCGAACAGTGCCGTCCATTCGTCGCGCGTGCGCGTAGCGAATGCCGCGGCGATCTTCGCCTTGGCCGCGTCCCAGGTGTCTCGGTTCCACTGGTCGGCGAGTAGGGATTCAAGCCCGAGGACGCGCAGGGCCTCGGCGTAGAACTTTTTCTCGACCGCGCCGAGGGCGACCCAGCGCCCGTCGGCGCAGCGGTAGACGTCGTAGAACGGCGCCCCCGAGTCGGTAATGTTGGTGCCGCGCTCCGCCGACATCATGCCGGCGGCGAAGGTGCCGTGCGGCTGGGTCATCAGCGAGGCCACCCCGTCGACCATGGCGGCATCGACCACCTGGCCCCTGCCCGAGGACTGCCGCTCGTGCAGCGCGGCGAGGATGCCCGTGGCCAGGTACAGGGCGCCGCCGCCGAAGTCGCCGACCAGGTTGAGCGGCGGCGTCGGTGCCTGCCCGGCGCGGCCGATTGCGTGCAGCGCGCCGGCCAGCGCGATGTAGTTGATGTCGTGGCCGACCGCATCCGCCAGCGGCCCGTCCTGGCCCCAGCCGGTGATGCGCCCGTAGACCAGGCGCGGATTGCGCGCCAGGCATGCCGCCGGGCCCAGGCCGAGGCGCTCGGCGACGCCGGGCCGGAAGCCTTCCATGAGCACGTCCGAGCGTTCCACCAGGTCGAGCACGAATTCGACCGACTCGGCGCGCTTCAAGTCCAGCGGCAGGGCGGGGCGGTTGCGCAGCAGCAGGTCGAAGCGCGCCGGGCGCGGCACGCCCAGGCCGCTCGGGTCCTTGCGGTCGATGCGCAGCACCGAGGCGCCGAGGTCGGCAAGCAGCATGGCGCACATCGGCCCCGGGCCGATGCCGGCCAGCTCGATGACCTTCAATCCATGCAGAGGGCCCATCAGTCGGCCTTGATGTTGGCGGCCCGGATGATGCGGCCCCACTTCTCGCGCTCGACCCTGACCAGGTCTGCCAGTTCCTGCGGGGTGGTGACGGCCACCTCGAAGCCCAGGGACATGAGGCGCGCGCGCATCTCGGTTTCCGCCAGCACCTTGCGCACCTCGGCGTTGAGGAAGGCGACGATGGCAGGCGGCGTGCCCTTCGGCGCGAACAGCGCGTTCCACGCCGTCAGCTCGAAGCCCGGCAGGCCCTGCTCGGCCACCGACCTGACCCCGGGCATGAGTTCGGTCGAGGCGAGCGAGGTTACGGCCAGCGGCTTCAGGCGGCCGGAATTGACGTGCGGCCGCAGCGCGGTGATGCTGTCGACGATCAGCGGGACCTGGCCGCCCATCACCTCGGGCAGCGCCACCGCCGATCCCTTGTAGGGGATGCCGAACATCGGGGCGGCGCCCTGCTGGCGCAGCATTTCGAAGGCGATGCGCTGCGGCGGCGACGGCAGGGCGACGTTGATGGTGTCCGGACGGGCGCGGGCCAGGGCGATCAATTCCTGGATCGAGTTCGCGGCAAAGGACGGATGGGCGGCCAGCATCAGCGGCAGCCGGCCGGTCAGGGTGATCGGTTCGAAGTCCTTCTCCGGGTCGTAGCCCAGGGTCGGGAACAGCGACGGGTTCATGGTGTGCGTGCCGGCGGTGCCGATGCCCAGCGTGTAGCCGTCGGCGGGCGACTTGGCGAGCGCCTCGGTGCCCAGCGCGGCACCGGCGCCGGGGCGGTTCTCGACCAGGAAGTTGTGGCCGAGCGCCCTGGTGAGGCGCTCGGCCAGGGTGCGCGTGGCCACGTCGGTGCCCTGGCCCGGCGGGAAGGGCACGATCACCTTGACCGGCCGCGCCGGATAGGGCTGCGCGGGCGCATTGCCGGCGGCGAGCGCGCCGGCCGCCGCGACCAGAAGAACCAGAACGCCGCGAACCAACGTCATGACCAGCTCCCTTGCGCGTGGCGGATGCCGCGGCGCGACCGGCGCGCCGCGGTGCTTCAGAACGGCGCGAACTCCTTGCCGAGCAGGTCGCGCGCGATGATGCCCAGGTGCACCTCGCGCGGGCCGTCGGCCGACTCCATGCCGAGGCAGTCGCGCAGGCGCTGCTCGTGCGGCAGGTCCTTGGCCCAGCCGTAGTGGCCGTTCAGGCGCATGCAGGTGTAGATCGCCTCGTTCGCGGTCTTCACGCCCCACCACTTGGCCATCGACGACTCGGCGTCGTGGCGCATGCCCTTGTCGTTCAACGCGAGGGCGCGGTAGCACAGCATGCGCGCGGCCTCGATCTTGGTCGCCTCGGTGGCCAGCTCGTGGGCGACGCCCTGCCACTTGGAGAGCGCGCGCCCCATCACCTGGCGCTGCTTGACGTACTCGACGGTCTCCTCGATCGACTTGCGCGCCGCGCCCAGGCAGGCGAGCGCGACGAAGTTGCGGTTGTAGCCGATGATGGTCATCGCCCAGATGAAGCCCTCGTTCTCCTTGCCGATCATGTTGCGCGCCGGGATCTTGACGTCGTCGAAGAAGAAGCTGCCGCCGCGGTCGAGCTTCTGGCCCATGCGCTCGAAATTGGTCGTGCGCACGCCCGGGGTATCGGTCGGCACCAGGAAGAACGACAGGCCGCGCGGGCCCGGCCCGCCGGTGCGCGCGGAGACGAACACGACCTTGGAGACGCCGGTGAAGGTGATGCTGGTCTTCTCGCCGTTGAGGATGTAGTGGTCGCCCTCGCGCACGGCCTTGGTGCGGATGTTGCCCGCGTCCGCGCCGCCGCCGGGCTCGGTGAAGGCCAGCGACATGATCTCGCCGTTGGCGATGCGCGGAATCCATTCCTCCTGCAGTTCGGGGTGCATCGACGAGGCCATCTCGCCGATGTGGATGGCGTTGGAGATGATGTAGCGGATCTGGTGGTCGCAGCGGCCGATCTCCTCGCAGACGATGCCGCAGTCGACGAACGAGTAGCCCTGGCCGCCGTACTTCTCCGGCAGGCGCAGGCGCAGGAGGCCCATGTCGACGAGCTTGTCCATGAACTCCTTGGTCAGCCACTCGCCGGTCCGGTCCCAGCGCTGGTAGTTGGGCAGGAGTTCCGCCTCGGCGTACTTGCGCACCGTGTCGCGGATGGTTTCCTGTTCTTCGGTGAAGCCGAATTGCATGCTGATCTCCTGGAGACGGCGTCTCAGTGGGGCGGGTGGTAGGGGCCGGTGATCGGCTGGGACCAGGGCGAGGTGCCTTCGCCGGCCCAGGCCGCCGGGCCGAGGCGAAAGTGGCGTGCCGCCGCGAGGCTCTCGATGCCGGGCATGTTGGGGTCGTAGTACTCGGCCGGGCGTCGCGGCCGCGGCCCGGCCTTGGACACGTGGCCGTAGGCCGGGCGCCCGATGATCTTCTCGACCATCCAGACGCAGTCGATCACGCGGTCGAGGTCGACCCCGGTCTCGATGCCCATGCCCTCGAGCATGTGCATCAGGTCCTCGGTGGGCGCCATCGCCGAGGCGCGGCCGTTGCCCCCGAACTGGCCGCCGCCGATGCCGCCGAGCGTCCCCTC
The DNA here is from genome assembly GCA_016790695.1 of Burkholderiales bacterium. Lineage (GTDB taxonomy): Bacteria > Pseudomonadota > Gammaproteobacteria > Burkholderiales > JAEUOS01 > JAEUOS01. Next base: position 955 of record JAEUOS010000088.1, on the reverse strand, counting down.
GAGGATCAGCGTGTGCTCCGGCCCGAGGCTGCGCAGGGCCGCGTAGATCGACGGCAGCGCCATGCCGCGCGCGTCGTGCATGTGCAGGTGGAACTGGCGCACCGCGGGCCAGCGCTGCCGGATCCGCGCGAGGTCGGCTTCCATCTCGTGCGGCAGGCAGAAACTCTGCGAATCGTGCAGGCCGATTTCCGCCACGGACAGGCCGGCGGCGTCGAGAAGCTCGACCTGGCGCTCGAGGAAGCCGAACCGGTAGTCCTGGCTGAAGCGCCCCATGAAGTTCGAGCCCCAGGCGGAGGCGATGCCGATGCGCGCCCGGGTCACGCCGCGGCGCCTGGCGTCGTCGATCGCCGCGGGCCAGCCGGCCATGATCTGTGCGATCGAGCGGTTGACGTTGCGGCGCTGGTGCACGTCGCAGATGTCGACGAACAGCGTCAGCCACTCGTCCTCGACGGTGAGCGGCGGCGCATACTGCAGCGCGAGCGCGCGCGCCTTCTGGTTGTGCAGGAAGGGCAGGTAGGTGACGCCGGGGCGGGGCCGGAAGGTCTTGAGCAGGTCCTCGAAGCAGGCCATCTGCGGCACGAACTTCGGGCTCACGAAGGCGCCCACGGTGATGCGCCTGATGCCGGTCTCGGAGAGCGCCTCGAGCAGCTCGACCTTGGCGGCGAGCGGGATGGCGACGTCCTCGATGCCGAAGCCCTCGCGCATCACCTCCTCGTTGTAGATCACCTGGGGCCAGTCCATCGCGATGCGCGGCGCGCGCCCTGTGCGGGGCGCCGGCTGCTGTAATTGTATAACCATTATGATACGATGCCCGGCGTCAGTCAATCCGGCGTGCCGCTGCCGCACGCGCAGTGGCACGCCGGAATCCGTCCGGGAGAGGTGCGGTGAGCCAACGAGTCCTGCCTGAAGGGAAGAGCTACGAGGAGGTGTGCGCGCGCTTCCGCTGGTCGATCCC
>JAEUOS010000046.1 GCA_016790695.1 Burkholderiales bacterium | reverse complement strand
CGGCGGCAATCACTTCGTGCTCGGCGGCGCCACCGTCCACGATTCCCCCTTCCTGCGGCGCCCGGACCTGCTGAAGAGCCTGATCGCCTACTGGCACAACCACCCGTCGCTGTCCTACCTCTTCTCCGGCACCTTCATCGGCCCGACCAGCCAGGCGCCGCGCATCGACGAGGCGCGCAACGATTCGGTCTACGAGATCGAGATCGCGTTCGGCGAGATCGACCGGCTGACCGCCCCGGGTGCGCCGCCGATGCCGCCGTGGCGACTCGACCGCATCCTGCGCAACCTGCTCATCGACAGCAGCGGCAACACCCACCGCACCGAGTTCTGCATCGACAAGCTCTATTCCCCCGACTCGGCCACCGGGCGCCTGGGTCTCCTCGAACTGCGCGCCTTCGAGATGCCGCCGCACGCGCGCATGTCGCTGACCCAGCAACTGCTGCTGCGCGCGCTGATCGCGCGCTTCTGGCGCCGCCCGTACCGGCCGGCCGCGCTCATGCGCTGGGGCACCGAACTGCACGATCGCTTCATGCTGCCGCACTTCGTCTGGCAGGATTTCCGCGACGTCATCGCCGAGCTCGCGGAGGCCGGGTACGAATTCGCCCCCGAGTGGTTCGCGGCGCACCGCGAGTTCCGCTTTCCGCGCTACGGCGAGTTCGCCGCCGCCGGCGTGCAGGTCGAACTGCGCGCGGCGCTGGAGCCCTGGAACGTGCTGGGCGAGGAAACGGTCGCCGCCGGCACCGCGCGCTACGTCGACTCCTCGGTCGAGCGGCTGCAGGTGAAGGCGACCGGGCTGATCCATCCGCGCCATGTGCTGACCTGCAACGGACGGCCGGTTCCCCTGCAGCCGACCGGCAATGTCGGCGAGTTCGTCGGCGGCGTGCGCTACAAGGCGTGGAATCCGCCCTCGGCGCTGCACCCGACCGTGGGCATCGACGCGCCGCTGGTCTTCGATCTGGTCGACACCTGGAACGAACGCAGCCTCGGCGGCTGCCAGTACCACGTCAGCCACCCCGGCGGCCGCAGCCACGAGGACTTCCCGGTCAACGCCTACGCCGCCGAGGGCCGGCGCCTGTCGCGCTTCTTTCGCATCGGGCACACGCCGGGACGAATCGCCGTGGCGGAGACGCCGCGCAATCCGAACTTTCCCTTCACGCTCGACCTGCGACGCTGATCCGGCCCCGGGCCGCACGCCCGGCCGGGCACACCGCCACGCGGCATCGGTGCCGGGCCAGCCCGAACGCCGCCGCGCGACAGGCGCCGCGCGGTGGCGCGATGCGTCAGACCGGCAGGCGCCGCCGCCGGGCGATCGCACCGACGAGCATCAGGCCCGCGAGCAGCATGGCGTAGGTTTCCGGCTCCGGGATCGACGGAAGAATCGGGCCACTCCCGCCGCCGCCGGGCAATCCGCCGTACTGGCCGAACACCCCGCCCGACACGCCGCCATAGGCACTGCCCGGCGCCCCGGAGAGGAACGTGATGGCCGCGTTCGCGGGGATCGCGATGTCGGTGATGCGCGCGGTGTGCATGAGATCGACCGCGCCCTCGCTGTCGGTGACCTGCGCCCACAACGTCCCCGTGACCAGGAACGGCTGCCCGTAGGTCAGGTTGAAGGTGTAGGTGTTGGTGACCGGACCGAAGCTGACCGGATCTCCCGGGTTCGCGGCCGCCCCGTACGACCAGCTGCTGTCGCCGAACGACTGGGTGCCGTCGAAATTGCGCAGGCTGTAGCTGAAGTACGAGGTGTCCTTGGTGAAGCTTCCGCTCATCGTCACCGAGAACTGTGCGGACGTGGCGCTGCCGAGAAGGCCGGGGTTCTGCGGCGTCACCACGAACAGATCCTGCCAGACCGACTGCGCATACGCATACCGCGTCGGGGTGGCCGAGTACTCGATCCGGGTCGCGCCATCGTTGACGTCGTAGAACACGCCGGCCGGCATCGCGCCGGTGATGCTGACCGCCGCCCGATTGACGCCATACGTGGTCTCCGCCGACGCGCTCCACGTGGCGCTCGTCGTGCCGGGCGCGTCGCCGCGCTGACGGAATCCCTGGCCGCCGGGCCCGAGCGTCACGCTCGCTGTCGGCGACACCGGGGGCGATCCGAGCGCGGAGAACTTGAGATCCTGAAGATAGTAGGAATCGTAGTAGTTCGTTCCGCTGTCCTGCTCGAGGATGTTGCCGGTGGCCAGGTCGGTGACCACCGTCGAGGAACTGGCCTGGGAATTGCCGTAGATCTGGGAAAACACCGAGAACTGGCTCTGTGCCTGGACCGGGCCGCCCAGGGCCAGGGTGCCGAGCAGCACCCCCCCACCGAGACGCGCGGCAGCCCACCCGTTGAATCGTCGCATCGACATGTCATTGACTCCCGACCAAGCATTCCGGACCGGATCGGCGCCGCCGACCGACCTATCCGTACAGGGTTGCGACGTCAAGATCGGCTTCCGGTTGATTGCACAATTTTACGATTTCGGGCACGGCCCGGAAACCGGTTTCGCCCGCCGGGGCTAGCCCGTTCGGACTAATCCGGGACCGCGATCGGCGCTGGCGCCCCAGTGTCAGCGGTCGGGGACACGCGACGTCACCGCGCCGGGGCGCGGAGATCGGCATGCCGGAGCGGCACCAATGCTAACCTTCCGGTTTGCCGCACCATTCCATGCCCGCGACGTTCCTCGCCTCCTATCCGCGATCCGCCGAGCGCTACGACGAGATGCTCGAGGCGCCGGAGCGCCCGCGCTCCCACTGGCAGGCGATGTTCCGCCAGCTCGCGGCGACTCCGCCGGAGCGCCTGCGCGAGCAGGTGCTCGAAATCGAGCGCCAGGTGCGCGAGAACGGCGTCACCTACAACGTCTATGCGGACCCGCAGGGATCCGACCGCCCGTGGGACCTGGATCTGCTGCCCCAGATCCTCCCGGCCCAGGAATGGGCGCAACTCGAGGCCGCCGTCTGCCAGCGCGCCGCCCTGCTCGACCGCATCCTGGCCGACGCCTACGGCGAGCAGCGCCTGGTCGCCGAAGGCATGCTGCCGCCGGCGCTGATCCACGGCAACGGCGCGTTCCTGCGCCCGTGTCACGGGTTTCGTCCGGCGGGCTCGACCTACCTGCACATCTACGCTGCCGACCTCGCACGCTCTCCCGACGGACGCTGGTGGGTGCTGGCCGACCGCACCCAGGCGCCTTCGGGCGCCGGTTACGCCCTGGAGAACCGCCTGGCGGTGTCGCGGGCGTTCCCCGGGCTGTTCCGCGACCTGCGCGTGCAGCCGCTCGCGCCGTTCTTCGCCACGCTGCGCGACAGCCTGGCGCAGCAGGCGCCCGGCGGCGCCGGCGCGCCGCGCATGGTGCTGCTCACGCCGGGCCCGTACAACGAGACGTATTACGAGCACGCGCTCCTCGCACGCCACCTCGGCTTTCCCCTGGTCGAAGGCCACGACCTGACCGTGCGCGACGGCTGCGTCTGGCTCAAGACGCTGTCGGGGCTCGAGCGTGTGCACGCCGTGCTGCGCCGGCTCGACGACGACTTCTGCGACCCGGTCGAATTGCGCGCCGACTCCGCGCTGGGCGTACCCGGCCTGGCGGAGGCGGCGCGACGCGGCAACGTGCTCGTTGCCAACGCGCTCGGTTCGAACCTGCTCGAATCCGGGGCCCTGCTGGGCTTCCTGCCCGGAATCTGCGCACGCCTGATGGGCGAGCCGCTGAAGATGCCCTCGATCGCCACCTGGTGGTGCGGGCAGCCGGACGCGCTCGAACAGACCATCGAGCGGCTCGACCGCCTGGTGATCAAGCCGGCGTTCCCGCAGCTGCGCATGGAAGTGGTGTTCGGCGAGGACCTCACCGACAGCGGGCGCGCCGCGCTCGTCGCCGCGATGCGCGCGCATCCGGGCAACTACATCGCGCAGGAACTGGTGCGGCTGTCGCAGGCGCCGGTATGGGACCGGCACGGCGAGCGCCGCCTCAAGGCCGGCGGCATCGGACTGCGTGTCTACGCCTGCGCCACGCCGGGCGGCTACGTGGCCATGCCGGGCGGGCTGACCCGCGTCGCGGCCGGTGCCGACGTGCGGGTGGTCTCGATGCAGCGCGGCGGCGCCAGCAAGGACACCTGGGTACTGGGGGGCGGCAGCGCCGGGGGATCGCGGCCCGTCCGCCCGGCCGTCGGTCCCGCCGGCCTGGTGCGCAGCAGCCACAACCTGTCGAGCCGGGTCGCCGAGAATCTGCTCTGGTACGGGCGCTACTGCGAACGCTGCGACAACCTCGCGCGCCTGCTGCGCGTGGGCCTGTCGGCCCTGATCGACGAGACCGCATCGCGCGCGCCGGCGCCGTGGCCGGCGATGCTCGCGCTGCTCGGCCGCTGCGGCATCGCGGTGCCGCCGGCGGACGGCGAACGCGAGGACCTCGAAGCCGCCCTGCGCCGCGCGTTCGCCGACCCGCGCCACGGCGGCCTGGCGATGAGCATGCGGCAGCTGTTCCGGGTCGCGTTCCAGATCCGCGAGCGCATGTCGATCGACAACTGGCGCGCCCTCAACCGCATGACGCAGAGCCTGGCGCGCTGGGAGACGACGGCACCGTCGCTCGCCGAGATGCTCGCCGAGCTCGACGGCGCGACCGCCGCGCTCATGACGCTGGCCGGCTTCGCGCTCGACGGCATGACACGCGACCAGGGCTGGCGCTTCCTGTCGATGGGACGGCGCATCGAGCGCCTGCAGTTCCTCGGCGCCACGCTCGCCTGCGGCACCGCGCAGCCCGCCGGGGCCGATCTCGACTGGCTGCTCGAGCTCGCCGACAGCATCGTCACCTACCGCTCGCGCTACACGGCACGGCCGCAATGGCTTCCGCTCCTCGACCTGCTGCTGCGCGACGAATCGAATCCGCGCTCGGTCGCCTTCCAGCTCCTCGGGGTGCACGACTACCTGGTCCGCCTCGCCGAGAGCTACGGCCCGTGCGGCGCCGAGGCGCTGCGCCCCCTGATCGACGACATGGCCGCGCTCGACCCGCGAACGGACCTCGACCCGGCGTCGCCGCGCCTGCGCCGCTTCCTCGACCGCCTCACCGCGGAGTCGTTCGCCGTGGCCGAACGCGTCACCCAGCGCTTCTTCAGCCACGTCGGCGAGATCGAGGCGCATGTCCTGGCGCCATGACCGATCGCCCCCCGCCCGACGCGCGGGTGCCGCTGCGGCTCGCGGTCATCCACGAAACGCTCTATCGCTACGCGGCCCCGGTCCTGCAGTCGCGCCAGTTGCTGCACCTGACCCCGCGCGCGCTGCCGCACCAGCGGGTCGTGACGCACCGGATCCGCATCGAGCCCGCCCCGGCGGAACAGGGCGAGGGCGATGACTTCTTCGGCAATCGCATCGTCCGCGCCCTGATCGGCGCGCCGCACCGCGCCCTGGAGATCCACGCCGCGTCGGTCGTCGACGTCGGGCCGCGCGGCGATCCGCAGGACCTGCGGACGCCGCCCGACCTCGCCCGGCTGCGCGCCGCCCTCGCCGCCCCTGCCGACGCCGCCACGCTGGAGGCGGCCCGCTTCGCGTTCGAGTCCCCGCACGTGCCGTTCGACCCGGCGGTGCGCACCTACGCCGCCCCCAGCTTCGCAGGCCGGGCGCCGCTCCCCGAGGCGCTGGCCGACCTGAGCCGGCGCATCCATCGCGACTTCGAGTTCGACCCTGCGGCGACCACGGTCGCCACGCCGCTGGCCGAGGTGATCGCGCTGCGGCGCGGCGTCTGCCAGGACTTCGCCCACCTGATGATCGGCTGTGTCCGCGCCCAGGGCCTCGCCGCGCGCTACGTGAGCGGCTATCTGCTCACCGCGCCGCCGCCCGGGCAGGCGCGGCTGATCGGATCGGACGCCTCGCACGCCTGGGTCGCCGTGTATTGCCCGGGTGCCGACGGCCAGGGCGCGCACTGGCTGGAGTTCGACCCGACCAACGACTGTCGCGCCGGCACCGGCCATGTCACCCTCGGCTGGGGCCGCGACTTCAGCGACGTCACGCCGACGCGCGGCGTGCTGCTGGGGGGCGGCACGCAGACCCTCGAGGTGCGCGTCACCGTGACGCCTGCCCCCGACCAGGCCACGGCAGGGTATGCTGCGGGCACCTGAGCAAGCCGCCCCCACTGCGGCGGAGACGACGATGAACAACCAGCAACTGGCGGAACTCCTGGCGGGCATCGCCAAGGCCAACAACGCCATCCTTGACGCGATCGACCGCGCGCAGCCCGGGTTCAAGGCAACCTACTTGGCGCCGGTGCTCAACGTGGCCGCCAACTCCCGCGCCGCGGAGCCGCGGCTGGTCGACCTGCCGTCGCGCATCCTCGCCCGCTACCAGGGCCGCGCGGCGATCGACGTCGATGCGATCCGCGCGGACCTCGACCGGCTCACCGGCGCGACCGAGGGCGGCCAGGGCGACGACCTCGATTTCGCCGGCGACGGCACGTAGGTCGCGTCGCGCCGGCCGCGCCGGCGGCGCTGGCCGTGCCCATGCGACTGGTCGTTCTCGACACCAACGTCTGGCTGGACCTTCTGGTGTTCCAGGACGCGACGGCCGCGCCGCTTGGCGCCGCGCTGGCGGACGGCCGCCTCGGGGCGACCATGGACGACCAGGCACGCGACGAACTCGAACGCGTGCTCGCCTATCCGCTGGGCCGATTTAGCCTCGACGCCGCCGGACGCCGGCGCGCGCTCGCCCGGGCCGGCGAATTGTCGCGGCGATTCGAACGCGACGCCGGCGCGGCGGCGCCCGCGGACCTGCCCGCCTGCCGCGATCGCGACGACCAGCCGTTCCTCGAGCTAGCGCGCGACGCCGGCGCCGCCTGGCTGGTGAGCAAGGACCGCGACCTCCTGATGCTGGCGCGGCGCGCGCGCCTGCCGTTCGCGATCCTCGCGCCGCGCGCGGCCTGCGCGCTGCTCGCCGCGCCCTGACGCCTCAGAGCCGGCGCCAGCCCGGTTCGTCGCGGTCGAGCATGCGCTTGATCGAGGCGAAGAAGAGATCGCCCTGCTGCCGCTCGCCCGCGATCTGGGCCGCGACCCTGGCGCACATCGCATCGGGCACCCGGCGCAGCGGCCGGCCGCCGGCCGCCTGCACCGCCAGCACCTGGTGCATGCACGCGCGCTCGAGGTAATAGAGGTCATCGAAGGCCCAGGCCACGTTCGGCCCCACGACCGTGACCCCGTGGCTGGCCATGAACATGACGTCGCGCCCCGCCAGCTTGCCCGCGATGCGCCGGCCCTCGGCGTCGTCCAGCGCGACGCCGTTGTATTCATCGTCGTAGGCGATGCGCCCGTAGTAGCGCAGCGCGTTCTGGTTGCACCACTCGACGCGGCCGCCCGCCACGAGCGTGAGCGCGGTGGCGAACGGCATGTGGGTGTGCATCACGCACTTGGCCTGCGGATTGGCCAGGTGGATATGGCTGTGGATGAAGAACGCCGTCGGCTCGAGCCCGTGGCGCCCCTCGATGATGCGCCCGCGGGCGTCGATCAGCAGGATGTCGCCCGCCGTCACCTCGCTCCAGTGCAGGCCCTGCGGGTTGATCAGGTAACGGTCCGGGCCCACCTCCAGGCTGAAATGGTTGCACACGCCCTCGTTCAGGCCCAGTCGCGCCGCCCAGCGCAGGGCCGCGGCCAGGTCGGTGCGCTCCGCGCCATGGGAAAGGCGCGCGTGCGCCCGGCCTGCCGCCGCGCGCCGCGCGGTCGTCGTCTTCACTGCCGCCCTCGTTGCCATGGGAGTCTCCTTTCGGGTTCGTGGTCTGGATTCAGGGCACGCGCCGGCGAAACACCCAGCGCGCCGCCGACGATGCCGCCGGTGCGAAGACATACCCGCCGGCGCGGCATGCCTTGAGCGCCTCCGGCGCGATGATCCGGTTGACGATGGCGTGCCGTGCCATCATGCCGCGCGCCTTCTTGGCGTGGAAGCTGATGATGCGGTAGCGGCGCGACGGCGCGTGCCAGTCCTCGAACACCGGCGTCACGATCGGCGCCTTCAGCGCGGCGATGTCGACCGCGCCGAAATACTCCTCCGAGGCGAGGTTGACCAGCGTGTCCGCCCCGGCGTCGCGCATCGCCGCGCGCAGATGGCGGGCGATGCGCGTGCCCCAGTAGGCGTACAGGTCGTCGCCGCGCCCGGTCGCAAGCCGCGTTCCCATCTCCAGGCGGTATGGCTGCATCAGGTCCAGCGGACGCAGGACGCCGTAGAGGCCGGAGAGGATGCGCAGGTGACGCTGGGCGAAGGCGAAGTCGTCCTCCGTCAGGGTGCGCGCCGCGAGCCCGGTGTAGACGTCGCCGTCGAACGCGAGGATCGCTTGGCGCGCGTTGTCCGGCGTGAACGGCGGCCCCCACGCGGTGTAGCGCGCCACGTTCAGCGCCGCCAGCTTGTTCGAGAGCGACATCAGCGTCGCGACCTCCACCGCGCCGAGGCGGCGCAGGCGGCCGATCAGGCGCTGCGCATCGACCAGGTGCGCCGGCTGCGAATGCGTGCGGGTCGCCGGCGTCGAGGCGAAATCGAGCGTCTTCGCAGGCGACAGCACGATCATCATTGCGCACGCTCCCGCAGCAGGTCGGCGACGTGGTCACCGATCGCGAGCGCGGACGTCAGCCCCGGCGATTCGATGCCGTAGAGATTGACCAGGCCGTCCACCCCGTGATCGGCCGGCCCCTGGACCAGGAAGTCGCGCGCCGCCTCGTGGGGCGCCTGGATCTTCGGCCGGATGCCGCAGTAGCCGGGGCTGAGCGCGCCGTCCGGCAGGCCGGGCCAGTACTTGCGTATCTCGGCGTAGAAGGCCGCGGCGCGTCCCGGATCGACGCTGTAGTCGATGCGTTCGATCCATTCGACGTCGGGGCCGAAGCGGGTCTGGCCACCGAGATCGATGGTCAGGTGCACGCCCAGCCCCGCAGCCTCGGGAACCGGGTAGATCAGGCGCGAGAACGGCGACGGCCCCGTCAGGGCGTAGTAATTGCCCTTGGCGAAGTGCGCCGGCGGGATGCTCGCGGGCGGCAGGCCGTCGAAGCGCGCGGCCAGCGCCTGCGCGTGCAGCCCGGCGCTGTTGACCACCATGCGCGAACGCACGGCCATCGGCTGCGCGCCGCCGACCTCCAGGGTGATGCCGTCGCGCCGGCAGGCGGCGGCCACGACCGGGGAGCCGAATGCCAGCATGCCGCCCGCCGCCTCGAAATCGCCCTGCAGCCCGAGCATGAAGCCGTGGCTGTCGATCACGCCGGTCGATGGCGAGTGGACCGCGGCGACGCAGGCGAGGTTCGGTTCCAGCGCCCTGGCCTCGGCGCCGGACAGCAGCGCCAGGTCGTCGACCCCGTTCGCGCGCGCCTTGTCGATGATCCCGGCGAGCGTCCTGACCTGCGCCTCCTCGGTGGCGACGATGAGCTTGCCGCAGCGCCGCGCGGTGATGCCGCGCTCGGCGCAATAGCGGTACAACTGGCCGCGCCCGGCGACGCAGAAGCGCGCCTTGAGCGATCCGGCCGGGTAGTAGATGCCGGCATGGATGACCTCGCTGTTGCGCGAGCTCGTGCCGGTGCCGATCGCCGTCTCCGCCTCGACCACGATGGTTTCGACGCCGCGTCGCGCCAGGGCGCGCGCAATGGCCAGCCCGACGACGCCGGCGCCGATCACGGTGCATTCGACTGTTTCGGACATCGGCGGAGGGTGTTCGGATGCCCTGCGGGCGGCCGTCGGGGCGGGAGCTGCGGTTCGGGGAGCGGCGCGCATGTTAGCAGAGCCGCACCGGTCCGCCGCCCCGCGCGTACGCCCGGCCCCGGATGCGTGACATTCGTCACATGGTTCGCAACCATTCCATTGTCATGGCGACGCGCGGCACCTAGGATGGAAGGTCGCCAGCGCCTCGGGTGTTGGCCGACCAAGTCGCCAGGAGGGGAGCCTGGCAGGACGCGCCGGCGCGAATCGTTCGCGCCGCGCCAACCGGGGCCTGCGACGGCGCTGCCGGCGCCGCATCCGGCGACCCGCCTGCCCGATGCTTCCGCGCGCCCGACGGCGCCACAGCGGCACAGAGGAGAATCCGATGAGCTTCGCAACCCCAGTCGACGCAGCACGCGATGCGGTCGAACGTGCCGAGCAGCGCTATCGCGCGCTGTTCGAGCTCAGCCCGACCGGGCTGGTCCAGTTGCGCGGACGCACCGTGGTCGAGGCCAACGATCGCGCCGCCTGGGTGCTCGGCTGCCTGAGCCCGGCCGACGTGATCGGCCAGGACCTGCAGCAATGGGTCGCGCCTGCCGACCGCGCCGCGTTCCGCGACCATCTCGACGCGGCCCTCGCGGGGCGCGATCCGGCGGCGGCGTTCGAGGTGCGCAGCGCGCGCACCGCGCATGGCGTCACCCACGTCAATTTCAAGCCGGCGCGCCTCGCCGGGCGCGCGGGCCCCAGCCTGCTGCTCGCGGTCCGCGACGGCAGCCACGCGCATCGGCTGATCGACCAGATCGAAACCCGCCAGGCCCACTTCCGCGCGATCGCCGACCAGACGCCCGTCCTGCTGTGGATGGCCGACCTGGACGGCCGGCTCACCTGGCTGAACGCCGAATGGGCACGCCTGTCGGAGGACTTCGCGGGCTGCGCCGGGATGGCACCCGGCGAATCGGCGGGCGCACCGGCACCCGACATCGCCGCGGTCTGGGCGCAGGCCGTGCACCCCGACGATCGCGCCCGGGTGCTCGACGCCTATGCGCAGGCGGTGGCCCGGCGGGCCGATTTCGACATGGAGTACCGCCTGCACGAGCGCGGCGGAAGCTACCGCTGGATGGTCTGCCGCGGCCGCGTGCGCCGCGATGGCGAGGGCAACCCCGTCGGGTTCATCGGCTGCGACCTCGACATCGACCGCATCAAGCAGCTCGAGGGCGCGCTGGTCCAGGCCAACGCCGAGCTCGAGGACCGGCTGGACAAGCGCACCGCCGACCTGCGCGCGTTCAACTACTCGGTGTCGCACGACCTGCGCGGCCCGGTCCGCTCCATCAGCGGCTTCGCCGGGCTGCTCGGCGAGGACCTCGCCGGCGGGGACCTGGCTTCGGCGCGCGCCTCCGCCGCGCGCATCGGCGCGGCCGCGCGCCGCCTCGATGCCATGCTCGAGAAGCTCCTGCAGTACGCGATGCATGCGGAGGCGGCGCTGCACACCGAGACGGTGGCGCAGGAAGACCTCGTGCGCGCCATCGTCGACGCGCTGCCGCCGCACCGCGCCGACATCCGCATCGCGCGCCTTCCGCCGGCGCGCTGCGACCGCCTGCTCGTCGAGGAGGTGTGGACCAACCTGATCGGCAACGCGATCAAGTACTCGGCCGGCGTCGCCGCGCCGGTCGTCGAGATCGGACATGCCGACGGCGAATACTACGTGCGCGACAACGGGGTCGGCTTCGACATGGCCGACTACCGGCGCATGTTCGGATTGTTCGCGCGCCTGCATCCGGAGCAGGATTTCGACGGCACGGGCGCCGGGCTCGCGATCGCCAAGCGCATCGTGGTCCACCACGGCGGCAGCATGCGCGCGCACTCGGCGCCGGGCACCGGCGCCACCTTCTATTTCACGCTGCCGGCGCCGGAGGCCTGAGGCGCGTCGCTCAGCCGACGGCGGTCGCCGCCGCGCCCGCCGGCCGCACCCACACTGCCGTGTCGTGGAACACCGCGCCGCCGGCCGGCCAGCCGGGCTCGGCGCTGGTCAGCGCGTTGATGCCGATGCCGTTCGCGAAGTGGCGGTTCGGCCAGATGCCTTCGACCACCACCACGCCGCGCTGCTGGCCGGCGGCCGGCCGCGCATGGACCACGACCTCGCCGCGCGCGTTGCCGAGCCGGACCCGGTCGCCGTCGCCGATTCCCAGCGCCGCGCAGTCCTCGGGGTGCAGGAGCGCGGTCGGCCGCCCTTCGCGTTTCAGCGAACTCGGCGTTTCGGTGAAGCTGGAGTTGAGGAAGGTTCGTGCCGGCGCCGCCACCAGGCGGAACGGCCGGTCGGCACCGGCCTCGTCGATCACCGCGAAATGGTCGGGAAGCACCGGCATTTCCTGCCAGCGCCCGCCGAAGCGCTGCCAGTCGGCGCGGAAGCGGAACTTGCGATCGCCGGTGTCGAAGCCGTCGAGGAAGTGCATGCGCTCGAACGGATAGGCCAGGTCCTGCCCGCCGCGCGCGATGTTGGTGGCGCCGTCCCACAGCCCGGAACGCGCCAGGGTCTCCTCCATGATCTCCCAGGCGCTCATGCCGAAGCCGCGGTGCCGCGCGCCCAGGCGCCGCGCCAGTTCGCAGATGACGACATGGTTCTCGCGCGCCTCCCCCGGCGCGTCGATGAGCTTCCGCGCGACCTGGAACACGGTGTGGCCCGCGGCCGTGTAGAAGTCGTCGTGCTCGAGAAACGCGGTGGCCGGCAGCACGATGTCGGCGAACGCCGCGGTCTCGGTCATGAACTGCTCATGGACGCACAGGAACAGGTCCTCGCGCGCCAGCCCGGCATGCACCTTGTGCAGGTCGGGGCAGACCATCGCGGGGTTGGTGTTCTGCACCAGCATCGCGGTGACCGGCGGTCCTCCCTTGAGCGCCTCGGCGTCGCCGGTGAGGATCGGCCCGAGGCGCGACTGATCGAGGTCGCGGATCGCCGGGTCGACGCAGTCGGTGCCCTCGATCAGCGTGCGGTCGATCGGGTAGATGCCGGTGTGCCCGTAGAGCGCGCCGCCGCCCTTCTTCTGCCAAGCGCCGGTGATCGTCGGCAGGCAGACCACCGCATGCATGTTCACCGCGCCGTTGCGCGAGCGCGAGAACCCGTGGTGGGCGCGGATGAAGCTCGCCCGGGCGCGGCCGTAGAGGCGCGCGAAGGCGACGATCTCCGCCTCCGTCAGCCCGGTGATGGCCGCGGCCCATGACGGCGGGCGCGCGGCCACATGCGCCGCCAGCGCATCCGGCGCGTCGGCGTGCCGGCGCAGGTAGTCCCAGTCGGCGAAGCCCTCGGCGAACAGCACGTGCATCACCGCGCAGGCGAGCGCGCCATCCGTGCCCGGGCGCGGCGCCAGGTGCAGGTCGGCCTTCTCCGCCGTGCCGGTGCGATAGGGATCGATCACCACCAGCGTCGCGCCGCGCTTCCTGGCCGCCATCGCGTGGGTCATCACGTTGACCTGGGTGTTGACCGGGTTGCCGCCCCAGATCACCACCAGGTCGGCGTGGTCGGCCGCCTCCAGCATCGACACGCCGCGCTTGCTGCCGACGCCGGCGATCCATCCGGCGTCCGACAGCGCATTGCAGATCGTCGAATGCCAGCGCGAGTACTTCATCACGTGGCGCAGGCGGTTGATGCCGTCGCGCTGCACCAGCCCCATGGTGCCTGCGTAGAAATACGGCCACACCGTCTCGCTGCCCAGGCGCGCCGCCTTCTCGACGAAGGCCTCGGCGACGCGATCGAGCGCCTCGTCCCAGGAGATCGCCTTCCATCGGCCCCCGCCCTTCGGGCCGTCGCGCCGCAGCGGCTGCGTCAGGCGCTCCGGGTGGTGCACGCGCTCGGCGTAGCGCGCGACCTTCTCGCAGATGACCCCGGCGGTGTAGGCATTGCGCCGCGACCCGCGCACCCGGCCGATGGTGCGGCCGTCCAGCAGCTCGACCTCGAGCGCGCAGGTGCTGGTGCAGTCATGGGGGCAGACGGAAGGCGCAACGCGGGCGGCGGTCATGGCGGGCTCGGGTCGGTGACAGACGGTCGAAGGCTAGCAGAATCGCCGCCCCGCGCGTCGGCCCGCGCCGGAAATGACAGAGGCCCGCGCAAGCGCGGGCCTCGGAATTGCTGGCGTCCCCACGGGGAAACGCACCAAACCCCGTAATACGCGTCGTGCGCGATGTGCGCCGAGCGTCATAGAAATACAAGTAAAAAGCTTCATTATTTCAATGTTTTACGGGTGCAGTTGGGCACTAAGCGCGCTGTCGACCCTCGACGGCCTCAACTATCAGTTGAACCCCCGACTGTGATCGGGCCATCTCCCGAAGATTGCCTCAATTTCGGGAGGTGGCCACCGCGTCGAGAGTGAATCGTGACTACTCGATGTCAGGAATGGATAGAGATGGCTCATACGATCCATGGCGGTCACGTCCGAAGTCGAATTCATAAAGCGTGACAGGTTTTAGGATTTGTACATGCCGACCAAGAAAGAATGTAAACGCGTTTGGCGCCGCAACGAAGAGGTGCAAGCGCTCCATCAGTAGCGCCGGATCGGCTTCCCGATCTTGCTTGAGCTTCTCTGCAAGGGCCACTGCGAGATGATTGGCGTGCGTACCGCATTCGATCACGCTTTGACCGTTGCCTACGTTCAGCCGCGCGATCAGCAGGCGCCGAACACCAGGAAGCTGCTGTGCAGTGTACTGGCGCACCATGGGTGCTGTATCCCTCGTAATGCTGACTGCACACGCCGTCCCCTCCCCTCCAGCCGCGAAAATTTCCTCTTCGAATACCCAACTGGGCCACGAGGGTGAAAACGGCCGGTCGCTGGGCGACCAAACGACGCGCGTCGGCGAGCGTTGCACGATCTCGGTGACGCGACCTGACTTGGTATCCAGTACAGAGCCGGCCGCGAACGCGATCGTCGCATGCGCGTCGATCGCCAATCGCAGACGCCCGTCCTGAGCCGGCAGCTTCAGTAGGAACTCCTT
>JAEUOS010000033.1 GCA_016790695.1 Burkholderiales bacterium | reverse complement strand
TGCGTCAGGCGGTCCAGGAAGTGGCTCATGCGTGGTCTCCGTTTCTCTAGCAGGGCATGGGGGCGAGCCGGCGGCCGTAGTGCCACCAGGTGATCGCGATGCAGGTGATGTAGAAGGCGATGAAGGTGACGAGCGCGGCCGTGGCGTCGCTCGTGAGCGCGATCGAGGTGCCGAGGCTCTTGGGGATGACGAACCCGCCGTAGGCGCTGATCGCCGAGGCGAAGCCGAGGGCGGCGGCGGCTTCGCGATTGCCGTCGCGCACCGCGCGCTCCTCGGCGGCGGCGCCGCGCCCGACGGCCGCACGGACGCGCTCGGTCACGAAGATGACCGGGATCATGCGGAAGGTCGAGCCGTTGCCGATGCCGGCGGCCGCGAAGAGCACGAGGAAGGCGGCCACGAGGCCGGCGAAGCTGCCCGGGGCGCCGCCGTGCGGCAGGCAGGCGATCGCCGCGGCGGCCCCCGCGGCCATGACGACGAAGGTCCAGAAGGTGACCCGGGCGCCGCCGAGGCGGTCGGCGAGCACCCCGCCGAGCGGACGGGCGAGCGCGCCGAGCAGCGGCCCGAGCCAGGCAAAGGCGAGCGCGTCGGCGGCGGGGAACTGGCTCTTGAGCAGCAGCGGGAACGCCGCCGCGTAGCCGATGAAGCTGCCGAAGGTGCCGAGGTAGAGCCAGCACACGAGCCAGTTGTGCCGGCTGCGGAAGATCGCGGCCTGGTCGGCGAAGGTGCCGCGGGCATCGGCCAGGTCGTCCATGCCGAACCACGCCGCGAGCGCGGCGGCCGCGATCAGCGGCACCCACATGAACCCGGCGTTCTGCAGCCACATCGGCGCGCCGCCGATGACCTGCGGCGCGCCGCCGGCGGCGCCGAAGATGCCGGCCGTCGTCGCGAGCGGCACCAGCGCATGCGCGAGCGGCACGCCGAGGTTGCCGAGCCCGGCGTTCATGCCCAGCGCGTAGCCCTTCTGCGCGCGCGGGTAGAAGAAGCTCACGTGCGCCATGCTGGAGGCGAAATTGCCGCCGCCCAGCCCGCACAGGAGGGCCAGCGCGACCATCGCCTCGTAGGGCGTGGCCGGATCCTGGACCGCGAATCCGAGGCCGGCCGCCGGCACCAGCAGGCTTGCCGTCGACAGCGTCGACCACAGGCGGCCGCCGAAGATCGGCACGGCGAACGAGTAGAAGATGCGCAGCGTCGCGCCCGAGAGCGCGGGCAGCGCGGCCAGCCAGAACAGCTGGTTGGTCGAGAAGCGGAAGCCCGCCGCGGGCAGGTGCACGACCACCACCGACCACAGCATCCAGACCGCGAACGACAGCGTCAGGGAGACGATCGACAGCCACAGGTTGCGGCTGGCGACCGCGCGCCCGGACGCCGCCCAGAACACCGCGTCCTCGGGATCCCAGCGGGCGATGACCGGTCGGGCGGCCATGGCGGCGGCGTGGGTCATGACCCGGCTGTCCACAGGGACCAGGCGCCGTAGCCGGCGATCAGGAGCCCGAGGATCAGGTTGAGCGGGCGCGACTTCTCGCTCGCCTGCGGCAGGAACAGCGCGTCGATGCGCAGCGCCTCGGTCACCGGCGTGTGCACGAAGGTGCCGACGACCAGCGCGATCCCGTAGACGACCGCGCCCGCGTTGACGATGGTGTCCATGGGCATCCCGGTGCGATGGCGTCGGCGGGCCGGGCGCTCAGACCGCCTGGCGCAGGTCGATGCGCTTCATGCGGTCCTTCTCGGCATCCGGCAGGCGATCCCACCAGGTGCCGCCGGCGTTGCCGTAGTCGAAGCGCTCGGCGCCCTGGCGCGTGTAGTACCACCAGTTCACCGCCATCGAGTAGACGTAGAAGAGGGCCGCGCCGGCGAAGAACGCGGTGACCGCGCCGGTCTTCTCGAGCGAGGAGGCGATCAGGGTGTTCCAGACGAAGGGCCCGAAGGCCGCCCAGGCGCCGGTCCAGCCCAGCATCTGCGCACCCTTGGCCGGCGAGTACGCGAAGACGATCGGGTACTGGCGGAACGTGGCCGCGTTGTTGATGCCCGACATCAGGAAGATCCACAGCATGCCCCAGAGGAAGCCGCCGAACTGGTCCACGCCGGTCGGCGTCAGGTAGCCGCCGAAGATCAGGTAGGCGCAGCCGGCGATCTGCCCGAGCGTGGTCCAGTGCATGCCCTTGCTGCCGCCGAAGCGGTCGAACAGGCCGCCGGTGAGCACCCGCACCAGGCCGCCGATCAGCGGCCCGAGGTAGGCATAGGCGAGCGGGTCGGGGGCGCCGTCGAAGCCGCCGTAGAGGGTCTTGATCAGCATCGGGAACGCCGCCGAGAACCCCGAGAACGAGCCGAACGAACAGATGTAGGTGATGGTGCAGTTCCAGGTGTGGGTGCGCGCGCGGTTGCGCGACGAGAGGATCTCGAACTGGCCCATGAAGCCGCGCGTCGGCAGCTCGAGGCTGCGCAGGAAGATCACCGAGAGCACGAACGCGATCACCAGGAACGGCACCCAGACGAAGGCGGCGTTCTGCAGCCACATCGCCTTGCGGGCGACGCTGCGCAGCGTGACGTCGGTGACCGCGCCGGCGGCATTGCGCTTGACCTCGAGCGCATAGCCCCTGGTCGGCTTGACCTCGACGATCCGGCCGGCGGCGTCCTTGACCGCCTCGGTCCGGACCGGCTGGATCTCGCCGGCGCCGCGCAGGATCACGTCCTTCACGACCCCGTCGGCCCGGACCACCTCGATCGCCGCGGCGAGGTCGGGCCTGGCGACGGCCACGTCCTTGACGATGCCGGCCTCCTTGGTCACGGTCAGCACGCCCTTGGCCGGGTCGGCCTTGCTGAAGACCTGCGGCCCGCCGGCCACCGTGCCGAGGGCGGCGAAGCCGATGATCCACGGCGCGACGAACTGCACGATCGACACGCCGAAGTTGCCCAGGCCCGCCTGGATCCCGAGCGCCGTGCCCTGCAGGCGCTTGGGGAAGAAGATGCTGGTCGACGGCATGAACGAGGAGAAGTCGCCGCCGCCCATGCCGCACAGGAAGCCGATGATCATGAACGTCGACCACGGCGTGTTGAGGTCCTGGATCGCGTAGCCGAGCCAGACCATCGGCACGACCTTGAGGATGGTCGACCAGCTGATCACCGGCCGCGTCCCCAGCACCGGGATGAAGTTGGCGTGGACCAGGCGCAGGATGCCCGAGGCCAGGCCCGGGATCGCCGCGAGCCAGAACAGCTCGGTGGTGGTGAACTTGAAGCCGATCGCCGGCATGCGCACCACCACCGCGCTCATCACGAACCAGGTCGCGAAGGAGAAGATCAGCGAGAACGTGGTCACGCCGCAGGTGCGCCACGCCAGCGCGCTGCCGGTCTCCTGCCAGAACTTCGGGTCTTCCGGCGTCCAGTGCTGAATTCTCGCCATGATGTCGTGTGCCTTTCGCGGCTGCGGGAGGGAGCGGGGCGGGCGCGGACGGCGCCGCGCCGCCTGAGGGAGTCAGCGGGTCGGCGCCTTCGCCATGCCCGCGAGGGGCGAGGCCGGCGCGCCGGCGCCCATGACCGGGGTCTTGCGCACCTCGGTCCAGTACATCCAGATCAGCGACACCCAGACCACGCCGTACATGAGCATGAAGGCCGAGGAGCGGATGCCGGTCAGGTCCATCAGCGCGCCGAACATGATCGGCAGGATGAAGCCGCCGAGGCCGCCGGCCAGGCCGACGATGCCGCTGATGGTGCCGATGTTCTGCGGGTAGTCGTCGCTGATGTACTTGAACACCGACGCCTTGCCGAACGCCCAGGCGATGCCGAGGATGAACATGAGCCCGGTGAAGGCGTAGACGTTCAGGCCGATGTGGAAGGTCTTCGGGCCGTTGGCGGTCAGCACGGTGAAGTCGGTCTGCGGGTAGGACAGCAGGAACAGGCAGATCCAGCTGACCCACATCACCCACCAGGTGACCTCGTGCGCGCCGTACTTGTCGGACAGCCAGCCGCCGATCGCGCGCAGCACGCCGCCGGGCAGCGAGAAGCAGGCCGCGAGCAGCGCGGCGACGCGGATCTCGATGCCGTACTCGCCGACGTAGTACTGCACCATCCACAGCGACAGCGCGACGTAGCCGCCGAAGACGATGCTGTAGTACTGGCAGTACTTGACCACCTTCGGGTCCTTGAGCGCCTTCAGCTGGTCGACGAAGCGCGTGTTCGACGGCACCAGGTGCGCCGGATCGCTGTGGCTGAACAGCCAGAACAGCACCACCGTGCCCAGCATGATGGCGGCGTAGACCTGCGGCACCATCGCCCATCCGAACGCCACCACCAGCGCCGGCGCGATGAACTTGTTGACCGCGGCGCCGGAGTTGCCGGCGCCGTAGACGCCCATCGCGAAGCCCTGTTGCTGCTTCGGGAACCAGCGCGCGACGTACGGCGTGCCGACCGAGAACGAGCCGCCGGCCAGGCCGACGAACAGGCCGATGACCAGGAAGTGCCAGAACTGCGTGGCGTAGGCCATCAGCCAGATCGCCGGCACCGTCACCGCCATCAGGATCGCCATCACGATGCGCCCGCCGTACTTGTCGGTCCAGATGCCGAGCGGCACGCGGATCAGCGAGCCGGTGAGCACCGGCGTCGCGGTGAGCAGGCCGAACTCCGTGGCGTTGAGGTTGAGCGCCTTCTTGATCGGGATGCCGATCACGCCGAACATCATCCACACCATGAAGCAGACGGTGAACGCCAGGGTGCTCACCACCAGCACCGAGATGCCCTGGCGCTTGCGGGTGCGCGCGTCGACCGCGCCGTGTTGCTGTGCCATGAAGCCGCTCCTCGAATGACCTTTTCTCGGATGCGACTATCGCGCGCGGCGCGCGCGGCGCCAATTCCTCCGAAGACCGAGGCGGCGCGGATGCAAGGAGGATGCGCGCGCGCGCGCCCATCCTCCGGAAGAACTAGGGCGGGCCCCCGCGCGGCGCGGGCTTGACCTGGATCAAGCCCGGTTCACGCGCGCGGTGGCATAGACCGCCGCCTGCACGCGCGAGGTCAGGCCGAGCTTGCGCAGGATGTGCTGGACGTGGATCTTGACCGTGGTCTCGGCGACCTCCAGCGCGCGCGCGATCTCCTTGTTGCTGGCGCCGCGCGCGATGTGGGACAGGATCTCGCGCTCGCGCGGCGACAGGCTCTCGATCGGGTCGGCCGCGGCGGCGGCCGGCGCCGCCGGCTGGCTCGCGGCCTGGAACGCGGCGACCAGCTTGCCGGTCATCTCGGGGCTCACCACCGACTCGCCGGCGACCGCGCGCAGGAGCAACGGCGCGAGCGCCTCGCTGTCGACGGTCTTCAGCAGGTAGCCGCGCGCGCCCGCGCGGAGCGCCGCGGCGAGGTCGCGCGCGTCCTCGCTGACGGTGAGCATCAGCACCTGGGCCGCCGGCGCCGCCTCGCGCAGCCCGGCGATCGCGTCGACGCCGAGCACGCCGGGCAGGTGGTTGTCGAGCAGGATCAGGTCGGGCTGCAGCGCCTGGGCCGCGCGCTGCGCCTCGCCGGCGTCGCCGGCCTCGCCGACGACCGCGAAGCGCTCGTCGCCGGCCAGGAGCGCGATCAGGCCGCGCCGGAACAGGGTGTGGTCGTCGACGACGAGCAGTCGGATCGGCATCAGGCGCTCGCGGCGGCCGCGGCAGGCGCGGCGCTCTTCTGCGCCGGCAGGATCAGCGAGACGCAGGTGCCGGCGCCCGGGACCGAGTCGATCTCGACGGCCGCGCCGATGCGCCGCGCGCGCTCGGCCATGATGCGCAGGCCGACGTGGGTCTCGTCGCTGCCCTCGACGGCGCCGGCGAAGCCGCGGCCGTCGTCGCGCACCTCGAAGCGCCACTGCGGCGCGCGCTGCACCTCGATCCACACCTGGGTCGCGCCCGCGTGCTTGCGCACGTTCGACAGCGCCTCCTGCACCACGTGCAGCACCTGCACCTGCACGTCGGCGTCGAGTGGCAGGCCATGGCCCTCGATGGCGAGGTGCGTGGCAAGCCCGGTCTGGTGCTCGAACTTCTTGAGCGTGTGCTGACGCGCCGGCTCGATGTCCTCGGCGTTGGTGCGCGTGCGGAAGTGCATCAGCAGCTCGCGCACGTCGCCGGTGGACTCGCGCAGGCCGGCGTCGAGCTCGCCCAGGGCCGCCTGCGCGCGCGCCGCGTCCCCGGCGCCGAGCGCCTCGCGCAGCAGCTGCGCCTGGATCTTGAGGAAGGCCAGCGACTGCGCGATCGAGTCGTGCAGCTCGCGTGCGAGCAGGCCGCGCTCGTCGGCCACCGCTGCCTCGCGTTCCAGCGCGCTGGCGCGCCGGCCTTCCATCGCGCTCGCCAGGTGGCTGGCGAGCGCGTCGAGCAGGCCGCGCTCCTCGTCGGAAAGGGTGATCGGCGACCGGTAGAACAGGTCGATCTCGCCCAGCACCCGCCCTTGCAGCAGCACCGGCACGGTCACCAGGGTTTCGAAGCCGGCGCGCGCGCAGTTGTCGAACGGCGCGGGTGCAGCAGCGTGGATCGGGATCACCCGCGCCCTGGCGGTGGCGCGCGGCTGGCCGCAATGGCACGAGCCGGTGAGCAGGCAATGCTCGTCCCTGGCCATCGCCTCGGGCAGGCAGTCGCCGGCCATCAGCAGGTAGTGCCGGTTGGCCTCGTCCGACCAGCGCACCGCGGCCGCGTCGGCGCGCGCGATTTCGCGTACGCGGCGCGCGAAGCCCTTCGCCAGTTCGTCCAGGCTGGCGGCCTTGGCGAGGAACGCGCTGACGTCGTAGAGCGCCGCCAGGCGCGCGCGCTCGACCTCCAGGCTCGCGGTCTTCTCGCGCACCTTGTGCTCGAGGTTCTGGTACGCCGACTGCAGGTTGCCGGCCATGCGGTTGAATCCGGCCGAGAGGTCGCCGAACTCGTCGCGCGAGGCGACGTCGCCGCGCGTCGACAGGTCGCCTTCCTCGACCTGCTTCAGGCCGGCCTTGAGGCGGGCGAGCGGATCGAGCACG
>JAEUOS010000223.1 GCA_016790695.1 Burkholderiales bacterium | reverse complement strand
GGGTGGGGCTGGTGCTGACCAGCGAAGTGGTGCGCGCCGCATACGCGCGGCACACGCTGGCCCATGCGCCGGACGATGCGGATCGGGCGATGCGTCACCTGCTCTGGATCGCCCTGTTCGTCGGGTGCGCGCGGGGCTCGGCCATGCCCTTGTTCTTCGCCAAGCTGCCGCCGGTCGCGCACGCCGCGCTGAGCACGACCTTCCTCGGCTTCTGCGCCGGCGGCCTGTCCACGCACGGCGCCTACGCGCGGGCGTTCTACGTGTTCGCCAGCCCCATGCTGGTTGCGCTCGGCATCGCCTGGGTCGGCACCGGCACCCGCGAGGGCGTGGTCCTGGCGATCCTGTTCGGCATGTTCGCGTTGATGATGGCGGTCTTCGCGCGGGAAATCGAACGCCTCGTGCGCGACTCGTTCCTGATCCGCCATCAACGCGACGAACTGGTCGATCAGCTCGAACGCGAGCGCCAGCTCGTCACGATCGCGCGCGACAGGGCGGAGCATGCAAGCAGTGCGAAATCGCGCTTCCTGGCGGCGGCCAGCCACGACCTGCGTCAGCCGCTGCACGCGCTTTCGCTGTTCAGCGCGACGCTGTCGATGCAGTCGAAGACGGCGGAGACGCGCGAGGTGGCCGACAGCATCGCCAAGGCGATGGGCTCGATGTCGGCGCTGGTGGACGCGGTGCTGGACATCTCCAAGCTCGATGCGCAGGCGATCGCGCCGAAGATCGCGGTCGTCGACTCGGTGCGGCTTCTCGAACAGGCGGTTGCCGACTACCGTCCGGTCGCGGACCGCAAGGGCCTTGCCCTCGACGTCGCCGCCTGCAACGCGCATGTGAAGACCGACCCCGTCCTGGTCGACCGCATCCTGCACAACCTGATCGACAACGCCATCAAGTACACGGCGGGCGGCCACGTCCGCGTCACGTCGGAAATCGACGGCACGCGCCTCCGGATCGCCGTCGAGGACAGCGGCGAGGGCATCCCGGATGCCGAGCACGAGCGGATATTCGAGGAGTTCTACCAGATCGGCAATGCCGAACGCGACCGCACCAAGGGACTGGGTCTCGGGCTCGCGATCGTTCGCCGCATCGGCCGGCTGCTCGGCACCGAGATCGTCCTGCAGTCCCAGGTGGGCCGGGGCTCGACGTTCACCTTCTGGCTGCCGCTTGCGCCGGCGCTTCCCGTGGCCGAATCCGACGAGGCGTCCCCGGAGCCGGTCGCGGAGTCGCTCGTCGGGCGCTGCGTGCTGGTGATCGACGATGAACCGGAGATACGGGTGGGCATGCGGCGCCTGCTCGAAGGCTGGGGTTGTCGCGTCATCGCCTGCGGCAGCCTCGCGGAGGCGCTCGGCCTGCTCGATTCGCAGGCGCCGACCCCGGACCTGATCGTCGCGGACCTGCGTCTGCGCGGCGGCGAATGCGGAATCGCCACGATCGCGGCGCTGCGACAGCGCGTCGGATCGATGAAGGCGCTCCTGATCACCGGCGACACGGGGCCCGATCGGCTGCAGGCGGTTGCCGCAAGCGGCCTGCCACTGCTGCACAAGCCGGTGTCCGCCGCGACGCTGCGGCACGCGATGCTGCTGGAATTGGCGCGCTGAGACCGGCGGCCGGTCGGCTGGCGCACGCGGGCGACCGGCAAGCCGGTCGCTGCTCGCGGCTCAGCGCCAGTCGTCGATCCGCATGATCCTGGCGCGCGCGAAGTTGCCGCCCACCATCTTCCACGCGGCCTGAGTCTCGCCGCCCAGCACCACCACGCTGATGTCCTGCGCGCGGTACTTGCGCACCGGCGCGTCGGGCGCGGCCTTGAGCATGCCGGCCCAGGGCTCGACCCCGGCGACCGCGTGCGGCTTGATCAGGGTCTGGATCCACGGGTCGTCCCAGTACTCGCGCGCGGTCACCACCGCGTTGGCCGCGCACCAGTCGATCACCTGCTGCTTCTTCGTGAAGCCGCGCTCGACGAAGGCCTGCGCGGAGGAGGGGTCGAGCAGCAGGATCGGCGGGCTGTAGGGCTCGCAGGCCGCGAGGCAGTGACGGAAGCGCTCCTCCCAGGTCGCGCGCGGGCCGTAGCCGCTGATCACGTACCAGCCGCCGAGGAACACCGTGACGGTGCTCTCCTCCGGCCGGAAGCCGTGCTGGACGTGCAGCGGCTCCCAGGGGCTCCTCTCCTCGTTCTCGGCCCAGGTGCAGGCGTAGTTGTGGACGTTGCCGATCGAGCCCATGTAGGTGTCGCCGATCACCGAGCCGCCCTGCAGGTTCTGGCTCAGCAGCGCGTGGGCGCGGCCGATGGCCACGTTGGCGTGGCTGTAGGGCCCCAGGGCGCCGATGCCGCAATGCATGCCGATCTCGTTGCGGATCGGGCCGTTGACGATCGCCGGCGCCGCCCACGAGGTGGTGCTGCTCTGGCGCGCGGTCATGCCGCTGGCGGCCATCGCGAGGATGACCGGGAAGTACGCCGGGCGCGCGCCTGCCATCACCGCATTGACCGCGACCTTCTCGACGGTGTACTCCCAGAACTCGCGGTAATTGGTCGGGCGCATGCGGCCGACCACCTCGTCCGGCTTGCGGCTGGTGCCCTCGAGCATCGCCGCCACCCGCTCCTCGGTGGGGAGCACGATCGGCAGGTAGTCGGTCCAGCGCTCCTCCTCGAAGCGGCGCGCGAGGTCAGCCTCGGTGCCGGGCTCGAGCAGGCGCGGCGTGTTGCGCTCGAACGAGACACCCGTCAGGTCGGCTTCGGTCAGCGGCGCGGTGAGGCCGTCGATGACTTCCTGGATGAACGGCCGCTGGTTGACCGGGTCGACGCCCTCGATGTAGGCGCGCAGCTGCGCCGCCGACTGGCCCACCACCGGCTGCGGCACGAAGGCCTGGCGCAGCGTCGGCGTGCCGTTGACGCGCGCCGCATTGCGCGCCAGGCGCGCGAACACATGGGTGTGCACCGCCACGGTGGGCACACCGTCGGCTTCCACCGCCATTGCGAGCCCGGCGACCGTCGGGCAGCAGGTGCTTCATAAGCCGACGGCGAAGATCGCGGCGTCGGCCTCGGCCACCACCCGGGCGCGCAGCGCCGGGTCGTCGACCCAGCTCTCGCGCGGCCGCAGGATCTCGGTGCGCACGCTCGGCATGCGGGTCGCGAACCAGTCCTTGAGCTCGCGCATGAACACGTCGGTGTTGTCGAACAGGCAGTCGACCAGATGGACGGTCTTGCCCTCGAGGCTGGCCAGGCGCGGCGCGAGGCGCTTGCCGGTGACCTTGGGCGGGTAGCCGCGCGGATCGTGGACGGTGAGCAGTGCGGACATCGTCGAGACTCCCTTGGTTCAGAACGCCGGCCAGTCGCGCTGGCCGAGAAACCGCTGCGCGGACCGGGCCGCGGCACGGCCGTCGGCGAGCGCCTCCGCCGCCTGGCCGCTGCTGCCGCTGCGCGCGTCGCCGGCGCCGAAGACGCCGCGCCGCGGCGTGTGCAGGCCGGCGTCGACGATCATGCGGCCGGCCGCGTCGAGCGGCACGAGGTCGCGCACGAATCCGGTGTTCGGATCGAGCCCGACGAAGATGAACACGGCGTCGACCGCCAGCGCGCTGCCGTCGGCAAGGCGCACCTCCCGCACCGCGCCGTCGCCGGCGATCGCGGCGACCCGGACCCCGAAGCGCAGGCGGATCTTCGGCTCCGCCGCGATGCGCGCGCGCCACGCCGGCCGCGCGCGCAGCGCGGAGCCGCGCACGAGCATGTGGACCTCGGACGCGGATTCGGCCAGCGTCAGGGCTTCCTGGCAGGCGGCATCGCCGCCGCCGACCACGGCCACCGGCTTCGCGCGCAGCATCGGCCCGTCGCAACTCGCGCACTGGCTCACGCCCCGGCCCTCGAAGTCCGCCTCGCCGGGCACGTCCAGGCGCTTCAGGCGGCTGCCCGGCGCCAGGATCACGCCGGCGGCGCGCACCTGGGACGACGATCCCCGGACGATCCAGGCATCGCCGTCCGCCTCCAGGCCGAGCGCGTCCTCGGTCAGGCAGTCGACGCCCGCGTCCATCGCGTCGCCCAGCATCATCGGGCACAGGTCGTAGCCGGGGACGCCATCGGGATGGTCCGGCATGTCCTGCACGGCATTGATCGACAGCAGATGCCCGCCCGGCTGCGGTCCGGTGAACGTGACGCAGCGCCGGCCCAGTCCCGCCACCTCGCGCGCGGCGGCGAGGCCGGCGATGCCGCCGCCCACCACAACGATGTCGGCCTCAGTCAATCTTGATCCCCCGCGACTTCACCACGCCCGCCCACTTGTCGATCTCGCTGCGGATCAGCGCGTCGTACTCCTCGGGCGTGGAGCCGACCGCCTCGGTTCCCAGCTGCGCGAAGCGCTCGCGCACCTCGGGCGAGCGCACCGCGCGCGCGATGTCGGCGCCGATGCGGCGCGCCAGGTCGCGCGGCACCGCGCGCGGCGCGATGATGCCGATGATGCTCATCGCCGAGAACCCCGGGAGGGACTCGCTGATCAGCGGAATCTCCGGGTTGGATTCGGCGCGCCGCGGACTGGCGAGCGCCAGCGACTTCAGGCGCCCGTCGCGGACGAACGGCAGGGCCGAGAACATCACGTCGAACAGCAGCGGCACGCGGCCGCCGATGACGTCCTGCTGCGCCGGCACGCTGCCCTTGTAGGGCACGTGCACCATGTCCAGGCCCGCCATCTGGTTGAGCATCTCGCCGGCCAGGTGGGTGCCGGTGCCGGTGCCCGGTGTCGCATAGGAGAGCTTGCCCGGGTTCTTCCTGCCGTAGGCGATCAGCTCGGCCAGATTCGCGACCGGCAGCGACGGGTGCGCGAACAGCCCGAAATGCGACAGCGCGAGCTGCGAGACCCCCGCCAGGTCCTTCAGCGTGTCGTACGGCAGCTTCGACTGCAGGCTCGGATTGACCATGAGCGCGCTGATCGCCATGCCCAGCGTGTAGCCGTCGGGCGGTGCGGTGGCGACGAACTGCGTGCCGACCACCGTGCCGGCGCCGGGCTTGTACTCGAGCACCACCGGCTGCCGCCACCCCGCCTGCACGCGCTCGGCCACCAGGCGCGCGATCACGTCGGTGGGCCCGCCGGGCGCGAACGGCACGATCAGCTTGACCGGCCGGGTCGGCCACGCCTCGGCCGGCTCGCGCGCCGGCTGCGCGCGCGCGGCCGCCGGCGCGCCGCCGAGCGCGAGGAGAAAGTGACGACGATGCATGCTGGCTCCCTGGAAATCGGCCGCGCCGGCCGAAGCGCGGTCGTGTGGCGCGTCGGGCACGTTTTTACCACGAGGGTTATCCCTGCCGCCGGCGCATGCGCCGGCGGCACCGGGCCCGGGTAAGATGCGCGCGCGTGGCCCGGCCGCCCGGCGCCGCGTGGCCCGGCCGCGTGGCGGCCGCGGCCCCGCCCCCAAGCGACCATCGAGTCCCCAGAGGAGACGCTTCACATGCGACCCGTATCGATCCTGTTCGCTGCCGCCGCAGCCTTCTGCGCGGCGCTGCCCGCCCACGCCCAGCCCTATCCCAACAAGCCGATCCGCCTGATCGTGCCGTTCTCGACCGGAACCAGCACCGACGTGCTCGGGCGCCTGTACGCGCAGAAGCTCGGCGAGGCGCTCGGGCAGAACATCATCGTCGAGAACCGCGCGGGCGCGGGCGGCAACATCGCCGGCGAGGCGACGGCGCGCGCGGCACCGGACGGCTACACGATCACGCTGTCGACCAGCGCCGTGCACGCCACCAATCCGGCGCTGTACGGCAAGCTGCCGTTCGACGTGATCAAGGACTTCACCCACATCACGCTGCTCGCCACGGCGCCCAACATGCTGGTGGTCAATCCCAAGATCCCGGCGCGCAACATGGCCGAGCTGATCGCCTACGCGAAGGCCAACCCCGGCAAGCTCACCTACATGTCGGCCGGCTCCGGCACCTCGCCGCACATGGCCGGCGCCCTGCTGCAGTCGATGGCCGGCATCAACATCGTCCACGTGCCGTACAAGAACATCAGCCAGGGCCTGACCGACCTGTTCGGCGGCCAGATCTCGATGTCGTTCTACCACGTGCCGGTGATCTACCCGCACGTCAAGGACGGCAAGGTGCGCGCCCTCGGCGTCGCCACCCGCGAGCGCAGCGCGATCGCGCCCGAAGTGCCGCCGATCGCCGAGACCGTGCCCGGCTTCGACATCAAGCCCTGGTGGGCCGTGAGCGGCCCGGCCGGCCTGCCGCAGGAGGTCGTCGACCGCCTCTACAGCGCCACGACCGCGTTTCTCAACGACAGCGACGTGCGCTCGCGCTATGCGGCGATGGGCATGAACATCCAGACGATGACGGTCAAGGAGTTCAACGACTTCGTCGGCACCGAGCTGGCCAAGTGGACCAAGATCGTCAGGGATTCGGGCGCGAAGGTGGAGTGACGCCAGGCTGACGCGCGCGGCCGCGTGGCGCGGCCGGTCGCGCGCGGGCGCACACCGTCCCGCGGCCACGGCCATCGCGGGCCGGCCGCCCCGGACTCCGACGTCGCCTGCCCATGCCTCTCCCCGACTTCCAGTGGCGCCTCGCCACGGCGCTGTGGCTGCTGGGCTTGCCGGGCGTCGTGGCGGCGTCGCTGATGGCGGTGCCGCGACTGCTTCCCCCGGGTCCGCTTCCGGCCCCGCTCTCCGCGATCATGGCGGCGGCTGCTTTGCAAGCCGCGGTGCTGCTCGCCGCAGCGGCGTTGCTCGGCGCGATGACCGCGCGCCGCGTCGGTCTGCACAGCCCGTTCGTCGAAGCGATGGCGATCGGCGCGCGCCCTCCGTCGATGCGCGCGCCGGTCGCGGCCGGTGCGATCGGCGGGATCCTTGGCGCCGGCCTTCTGCTCGCCCTCCCCCTGGTCGAACCGGCCCGGCCTGGCGCGCTCGGCGGCGCGACATCGCTGCCGCTCGTCGTGCGGCTGCTCTACGGCGGCATCACCGAGGAGATCATCGTGCGCTGGGGACTGATGAGCGGCACGCTCTGGGTGCTGTGGAAGTCGTGCGGCGTCGCGACGGCGGCACCGGGTGCGCTGCTGACCGCGGGCGCCGTCGTGGTGTCATCGATTCTCTTCGGGATCGGGCACCTTCCGGCGGCCGCTGCGCTCGCCGACGGTCTCGACGCGGGCGTCGTGCTCTACATTGTCTGCGCCAATGCGCTGTTCGGTCTGCTCGCCGGCTATCTGTTCCGCAGGCACGGCCTCGAAAGCGCGATCACGGCCCACCTGCTTGCGCACCTGGGGGCCTGGGCCTGCGGGCGATGATCGCCGGGCCATGCCCGCGCATTACCGTCCGTTCCCGGCAGGGCCGCGAACCGCAACGCCCGGCCGCGGCACCTCAACCGAACAGTCGCCGCAGCCGCGCCCACAGCAACGCCAGAATGCTCGGCGCCTGCGCGGGCCCCGCCGGCGCCTGCCCGCTCGCGGCGCTCCCCAGGTTGGCGCCGAAGATGCGCGTCATCTCCGCCACATAGTCGTTGACCAGGCCCGCGCGCGAGAACTGCGCGAGCGGCCCGGCAAGGCGAAAGCGCAGCGTCAGCGCCACGTCGCTGCGCCCCGCCCCGCCGTCGCCGACGGCGTAGTCGAGCAGGGTCTTCACGCGTGTCGCCGAGCGGCGGTCGACGCCCTCGGCGCGCATGCGGCCGGTCCGGGCGACGTCATCGAGCGCGAGTTCGGCGCGCATCGCGAAGGCCGCGGTGATCGGCCCGAACCGGATGTTCATCACCCCTTCGGCGCGCTCGCCCTCGTGGCGCGCGATCTCGGCGCCGGGCAGGCAGTTGGCGACCAGCCGCAGGTCCTTGAGCCGCGCGAACGCCGCGTCGGGCGCGAGCGGCAGCGCCACGGTCTGCCTGACCTCGATCCAGTCGCCGTCGGCGGGAATCTCGATCGGCTCCCAGGTCGCGGCAGCGGGTCCGGCGACCGCGGGCGCGGCGGCGGCGACCGGCGCGGGCATCGCCAGCTCGCCGCGCGCCTTCTGCGCGAGCACGCTCTCGATCGCCTCGACGATGCCGACGTAGCCGGTGCAGCGGCACAGGTTGCCGGCGAGCTCGTGGCGCACGCGGCGCGCGTCGGGCCCCGGCAGGCGCAGCACGATGTCGCGCGCGGTGCACAGCATGCCGGGCGTGCAGTAGCCGCACTGCAGCGCGTGGTGCTCGTGGAAGGCCCGGCGCACGGCGGCCATGACCGGGTCGTCGCCGTAGCCCTCGACCGTGGTGATGCTCGAGCCGTCGCAGGCGACCGCGTAGGTGATGCAGGAACGCTGCGGCACGCCGTCGATCAGCACGGTGCAGGCGCCGCACACGCCGTGCTCGCACGAGAGGTGGGTGCCGGTCAGGCCGAGCTGGCGGCGCACGAAGTCGCCGAGATGCATGCGCGGCTCGACCGCGGCGCGCACCGTCTCGCCGTTGACGACGAGCTCGATCTGCTGCGTGCTCATGCCGCCCCCTCGGCGCGCAGCCGCGCGACGGCGCGCGCGAGCGCCGTCGCGTGCTGGTGCACGAACACCGCGTCGGCCTGCGGCAGGGCCGCGGCGATGCGCGCGCCGAAGGCCTCGATCGCGGCGTCGCCCGCGAGCTCCAGCGCGCCGGCGAACGGCGGCAGCAGCAGCGGGCGCGCCTCGATCGCGCCCACCAGCAGGTGGGTCATCGCCAGCGCCGGGTCGTGCACCGCCGCGCCGATCGCGCTGGCGAATTCGCCGACCTTGGCCGCCACCTTGTAGTAGCCCCAGCGCATGCGCTCGCTGAACGCCGGCAGCTCGACCTCGACCAGCAGTTCGCCGGGCCCGAGCGCGGTGCGGTAGGTGCCCTGCAGGAACTCGTGCACCGGCAGCACGCGCCGCCCGTCCGGACCGGCGATGTGGCAGCGCGCGCCGAGCACCGTCATCGCGTTGACCCAGTCCGCCGCCGGGTCGGCGTGCGCGAGGCTGCCGCCGAGCGTGCCGCGGTTGCGCACGGCGCGGTAGGCGATGCCGCGCGCCACCGCCGGCAGCATGCCGTGCGTGGTGTCCGGCACCGCGCCGTCCTCGATCTCGGCGTGCGTCACCGCCGCGCCCAGATGCAGGCGCCCGCCCTCGACGCGCGCGCCGCGCAGTTCCGGCAGGCGCCGCACGTCGACCAGCGCCGGCGGCTCGGCCAGGCGCAGGTTGAGCATCGGTCCCAGCGACTGGCTGCCGGCGACGAAGCGCGCGTCCCGGCCCGCGGCGCGGAGCGCGTCGGCCAGCGCGGCGGGCCGGGTGTAGGCGAATGCCGCCGCCTTCACGCCGCCTCCTTCAGCGGCGCCGCCGCGCGTGCGCGCCGGGCGGCGAGCACCGCCGCGAGCAGGCGGCGCGGCGTCAGCGGCGTCTCGTTGAACTCGACGCCGAACTCGGCCAGCGCGCGATTGACGGCGTTGAGGATCGCCGCCGGCGGCGCGATCGCGCCGCCCTCGCCCACGCCCTTGATGCCGTGGCGGGTGTGCGGCGACGGCGTCTCGCTGTGGGCGATGCGGATGTGCGGCATCTCCGACGCGCCCGGCAGCAGGTAGTCCGCATAGGTCGAGGCCAGCGGCTGCGCGGCCGCGTCGTAGGGCATCTCCTCGAACAGCGCCGTGCCGATGCCCTGCACCGCCCCGCCGATGGTCTGGCCGTCGACGATCATCGGGTTGACCAGCGTGCCGCAGTCCTCCGCGATCACGTAGTCGACGAGCCGGACGTTGCCGGTGTCGATGTCGACCTCGACCACCGCGCCGTGCGAGGCGAAGCTGAACACGCCGGTGTCGACCGCCGGCTTGTAGTGCTCGGTCACCTCGAGCCCGCCGTCGGGCACGGCCGCGGGCAGGCGCTCGGGCCGGTGGAACCAGGCCTCGCCGATGTCCTTCAGGCTCACCGTCACGCCCGCGCCGCGGAAGGCGCCGCCCTCGAGGCGCAGGGCCGCCGCGTCGCACTTGCCGAGCGCCGCGGCGAGCGTGCGGGCGCGCCCCATCAGCACCTCGCAGGCCTTGGACACCGCGCCGCCGGCCATGACGATCGAGCGCGAGGCGTAGGTGCCGGTCGAGAACGGCGTCTCGCCGGTGTCGCCGTGGATGACGTTGATCGCCTCCAGCGGCAGCGTGGTGAGCTCGCTGGCGATCTGCGCCAGCGAGGTCTCCATGCCCTGCCCGTGCGAATGCACGCCCACCTTGACCTCGAGCGTGCCGTCGGCGGTCAGCTTGACCGTGGCGCCGTCATAGCCCGGCACGATCGGCAGGCCCCACGAGGCGAACACCGAGGTGCCGTGCGCGGCCTGCTCCGTGTAGGTGGCGAAGCCGATCCCGAGGTAGCGTCCCTCCTTGCGCGCCTCGGCCTGGCGCTGCGCGAAGCCGGCGTGGTCGAGCATCTCCATCACCCGCGTCAGGCTCGACGGGTAGTCGCCGGTGTCGAAGGCCTTCCTGGCGATGTTGGTGTAGGGCATGTCGGCCGCGGTCACCAGGTTCTCGAAGCGCACCGCGGTGGGATCGCGGCCGACGGTGCGCGCGATGGCGTCCATCATCATCTCCATCGCGAAGGCCACGCCCGGCCGCGCCACGCCGCGATAGGGCGAGAACGGCGGCTTGTTCGTCGCCACGCCCTGCACGGTGCAGCGGTAGCACTCCATCTTGTAGGGGCCCGGCAGGTTGCCGATGATCTGGCCGGTCTCGAGGCAGGCGGTGAACGGCCACACCGAATAGGCGCCGGAATCGACCCAGACCTCGGCCTCGAGCCCGAGCAGCCTGCCGCGCGCGTCCACGTGCGCGGCCATCCGGTACTGGTGCTCGCGGCAGTTGGTGCCCGCGACCAGGTGCTCGCGACGGTCCTCCACCCAGCGCACCGGGCGCTTGAGCTTCAGCGCCAGCCAGGCGATGGCGACCTCCTCGGGCATCAGGTTGCACTTGTAGCCGAAGCCGCCGCCGACGTCGGGCGCGATCACGCGCAGCTGCGCCAGCGGCAGCCCGAGGCATTCGGCGAGGCCCGAGCGGATCATGTGCGGCACCTGGGTCGACGAATACACCACGAGCTGGTTGCGCTGGTCGTCCCACAGCGCGAGCACCGCCTTGCCCTCCATCGGCGACATGCTCTGGCGGTTCATGCGGAACTCGCGGCGCACCACGTGGGCGACGCGGCCCTCGAGCGCGGCGAAGTCGTCGTCGCGCTTCAGTTCGATGAAGAGATTGTCCTTCCAGCCCGGATGCAGCGGCGTGCGCGACGCGAGCGCGGACCGGACGTCGGCCAGCGGCGGCAGCTCGTCGATCGACGGCGCCAGCCGCGCCACGCGGTCCTCGGCTTCCGCGCGGGTCGGCGCGACCGCGACCGCGACCGGCTCGCCGACGAAGCGCACCACGCCGTCGGCCAGCGCCGCGTAGTCGGACACCTGGTAGCCCGGCAGGGTCGAGCGCGCGGTGATCGGCCGGACACCCGCCATGTCGCGCCAGGCGAACACGCTGCCCGCGAGGTCGGCCGGCACGTCGAGGCGCGCGATCCGGCCGTGCGCCACGGGGCTGCGCCAGAACGCGGCCTCGAGCAGACGCGGAAAGGCGAGGTCGTCGATGAAGCGCCCGCGGCCGTTCAGCAGGCGCTCGTCCTCCTTGCGCAGCACGCGGGCGCCGATGCCCGTCCTGTTCTCGCTCATGGAACCTCCGTTGCAGCGCCGTGCGCGCGGCGGTCTGCCGCGGCGCCGGTGTCGGCCAATGTTACCGCGCCGGCGCGCGCCTCAGGCGGCGCCGTACCCGCCGCCGCCGGGCAAGGCCAGCTCCAGCAGGTCGCCTTCGGCGAGGTCGATCACGCCCTTCGGGTTCGGCACGTCGGCGCCGTTGACGCGCACATGCCCGGTGCGCCCCGGCGCGCCGCCCAGGATGCCCTTGGCCGGGATGCGCGTGCGGTCGGTGAGCAGCGACACCCGCATCCGTCCGGGCCAGCGCGAGCGCATCGACACCACCTGCCCCATGCCGCCGACCTGCGCGCCCGCGCCGCCGGAATCGTCGGCCAGGCGCTTGGCGCCGAACACCACCGGCGCGAGCGTCTCGGCCACCTCGACCGGCGTGTTCGAGATGTTGGCGGGAAAGCCCGCGGCCGGCGGCCCGTCGCGCCCGCGCATCGCCCCCATGCCGCCGTTGAAGAACAGGATGGTCGAGAACGAGGTGCCGCGCGCGGTGTCGATGCCGCGCAGGAGCACCGACCACAGCGGCGTGCCGCTGTCGGCCTGCACGCGCTCCGGCAGCACCCCGGACAGCGCCTCGAACACCGCCGCCTGCAGCTGGTGGCCGATCAGGTGGCGCGCGCCGACGGCTGCCGGGTGACGCGCGTTGACGATGGTGCCCTCGGGGGCGATCACCTTGAACAGCCGGGTGAAGCCGTCGTTGTTGGGAATGCCCGGCGAGAGCAGGCACTTGAACGGGTAGATGGTGTAGGCGTAGGTGTGGTTGTAGGTCTCGTTGATGCCGTAGCGCACCTGCGCGGTGCTGCCGCTGTAGTCGACCGTCACGCCGGCGGGGGTGACGGTGATGGTGGCGCGGATCCGCACCGGCTCGTCCCAGCCGTCCGAATCGACCCCGCCGTGATACACCCCGGGCGGGATGTTGCGCAGCTCGCGCAGCGCGGCCTCCTCCGAGGCGCGGAAGATGCCGGCGGCGATCTCGTCGATGCCGTCGAGCCCGTACTCGTCGAGCATCTCGGTCAGGCGCCGCTCGGCCACGCGCAGCGCGCCCATCTGCGCCTCGAGGTCGCCCTTGACCTGCTGCGGCAGGCGCGTGTTGGCCTCGAGCAGGCTCTGCACCAGCGGGTTGACGCGCCCGGCCTCGGCGTACTTGATGACCGGGAAGCGGATGCCCTCCTCGAACAGCTCGCCGGCATCGGCCGACCACTGGCGCCCGCCGACGTCCGACAGGTGCGCCACCGCGATCGCGAAGGCGATCAGCCGGCCGCGCAGGAAGATCGGCGCGGCCATGGTCGCATCCGGCAGGTGGCCGGTGCCGACCCAGGGGTCGTTGGTGAACAGGATGTCGCCGGGCGCGAGGCTCTCGCGCGGGAACACCTTGAGCATGCCCGCGAGCGACAGCGGCGCGGTGCCGATGAAGCCGGGAATCGAGAGCGAGGACTGCGCGACCAGGCGCGCCTCGGTGTCGAGCAAGACGCAGGCGAAGTCGTTGGATTCGCGCACCACGGTCGAGAACGAGGTGCGCTTCAGTGCCGCGCCGGCCTCGTCGGTGATCGCGATCAGGCGGTTCCAGTAGATCTCGAGGTCGATCGGACTCATGCGTTCTCCTTCGCGCCGCGCGCGGCGAATGCGCCCAGGGCGATGCGCAGGTTGCCCGCCGCGTCCATGACGAAGCGGTCGCCCGGGCCGATCACGACGGTCGAGCCGGCCTGCTCGATCAGCGCCGGGCCCGCCATGGGTTCGCCGACGCGCAGCACGGCTTCCGCGATGACCGGGGTGTCGACGAAGTCGCCGACGTCCGGGAAGAACGCCGGGCGCGTGCGGCGCGCGGCGCCGGCGCCGCTGCCGCCCGCCGCCGGGCGCGCCGGGGTCGGCGGCGCCGCCGCGAACGCCTCGACGCGCCAGTTGACCGCCTCGACGCGCTGATTCTCGAGGTGGCTGCCGAAGCGCTGCGCATAGGCGGCATCGAAGCGGCGCGCGAGCTCGGGCGCGACGCCGGCGCCGATGCGCGCGGGCAACTCGGTCTCCACCTCGAAGCCCTGCCCGACATAGCGCATGTCGGCACTGCGGCGAAAATTGACCGCGCCCGGCGCCACGCCGGCCGAGGCGAGTTCCGCGCCGAGCGAATCCTCCATCGCGGCAAGCAGCGCCTCGACGGCCGCGGCGTCCATCTCGGCCAGGCGCGTGAAGCGGGTGCGCACGCGGTCGACCTTCATCGGCGCGACCAGGAGGCCGAAGGCGGAGAAGACGCCGGCGTTGGCCGGCACCAGGATCTCGGTGCAGCCGGTGCGGCGCGCGACCTCGCGCGCATGGATCGGCCCGGCGCCGCCGAACGCCAGCAGGGTGTAGCGGCGCACGTCGCGGCCCTTCTCGACCGCATGGATCTTGGCCGCGGCCGCCATCGCCTCGCAGACGATGCGGTGGATGCCGTTCGCGGCCTCGATCACGCCGAGGCCCAGCGGGCGCGCCACGTGGGTCTCGATGGCGCGGCGCGCGCGCTCCGGCTGCAGCTGCACCGCGCCGGACAGGTTGCCTTCCGGATCGAGGTAGCCCAGGACCAGCGCCGCGTCGGTGACCGTCGGCTTGTCCCCGCCCAGCCCGTAGCAGGCCGGCCCGGGGCTGGACCCCGCGCTGTGGGGCCCGACCTTGAGCAGCCCGGTGGCGTCGACGTGGGCGATGCTGCCGCCGCCGGCGCCGATCTCGATCAGATCCACCGTCGGCAGCCGCACCGGCAGGCCCGAGCCCTTCTTGAAGCGCTGCGTGCGCGCGGCCTCGAACTCGGTGGTGACCGCGGGCGTGCCGTCGGAGACCAGGCAGGCCTTGGCGGTGGT
The DNA here is from genome assembly GCA_016790695.1 of Burkholderiales bacterium. GTDB lineage: Bacteria > Pseudomonadota > Gammaproteobacteria > Burkholderiales > JAEUOS01 > JAEUOS01. The sequence goes on along the minus strand of JAEUOS010000223.1, from coordinate 22,682 downwards.
GCCGCCCATGTCGAAGGCGATGACGTCGGGCGTGCGCGCCACCTGCGCCGCATGCGCGGCGCCGAGGGCGCCGGCCGCCGGGCCCGACTCGAGCATGCGGATCGGCATGCGCTCGCCGAGTTCGCGCGAGATCACCCCGCCGTTGGACTGCATCACGCGCAGCGTGGCGGCGATGCCCATGTCGCGCAGGCCGCTCTCGATCGCGCCCAGGTAGTCGCCCACCATCGGCATCACGTAGGCGTTGAGCACGGTGGCCACGGTGCGCTCGTATTCGCGCAGTTCGCCCAGCACCTCGTGGGAGAGCGACACCGCGACCCCGGGCGCGACGCGCCGGATCACATCGCGCACCAGCAGCTCGTGCGCGGGGTTGGTGAAGCTGTGCAGCAGGCACACCGCGATCGCGCGCACGCCGGCGCCGGCGAGCTCCCGCACGACGCGCTCGACCTGCGCCGGGTCCGGCGCGCACAGCACCGCGCCGTGGGCATCGACGCGCTCGTCGACCTCGACGCGCAGCCGGCGCGGGATCACCGGGTCGGGCCCCGGCGCGGCGAGGTCGTAGAGGTCGTAGCGCAGTTCGCGCGCGATCTCGATGACGTCGCGAAAGCCCGCGGTCGCGATCAGCCCGGTGGGTGCGCCCTTGCGCTCGATGACGAGGTTGGTGACCGCGGTGGTGGCGCCGGCCACCACCTCGTGCACCTGGCCGACGCCGATGCCGTGGCTCGCGAGCATGCGCGCGAGCCCGGCGCGGATCGGCGCGACCACGTCGTCGTGGTCGGACAGCACCTTGCCGGTGAAGACGGTGCCGTCGTCCCCCAGGAGCACCAGGTCGGTGAAGGTGCCGCCGATGTCGAAGGCGAAGCGATAGCGCCCCGCGCTGGCCTGTCCGGTCATGGCGCTGGCGGCTATTCCTTGACCCGCGCAAGGCGGATGCCGCGATCGAAGCCCTTCTCGAACTTGCCGATCTCGAACACGCCGTCGGGAATCTGGAAGTACGGCTCCTGCGCGCGCGCCTCCTCGGTGGTGACGTGCATGCTGGTGGCGCCGAACGGGCAGGTCTGCGTGCACATCTCGCAGCCGATGCAGTTCGCGTGCAGCGAGTCGACCTTGCCCGCGCCCTGCGCGAGCGCGTCGTAGAAGCAGGTCTGCACGCAGATCGTGCAGCGCGGATTCTTGCAGGCGTCCTGCTTGATCTCGCTGTGCATGCGCGGCTTGCGGAACTGGTCGCCGTAGTCCCGGACCGAGCGCTTCGAGGCGATGCCGGTCATCGAGGCGATGTCCGGGTAGCCGTGGCTGTCCATGAACTCCTCGAGCCCGGAGATGATGTGCGGCAGGTACTTGATGCCCTTCAGCATCAGCACCGAGCCGACCTGCACCAGCGGCGCGCCGGTCATGATGAACTCGACCACGTCGCGATGGTCGTAGATGCCGTTCGAGCCGGTGACCGGCATGCCGAGCTCGGTGTAGATGCGGTGCACCCAGCGCAGCGACAGCGGCTTGGCCCACACGCCGCCGATCCCGGCCGGGCCGCCCAGGCGCGGCTGGCCGGTCTCGATGTCGACCGAGAAGCCGGTGTAGCGGTTGGTCGCGGTCACCGCGGCCGCGCCCGCCTCCTTGACCGCGCGCGCGACCTCGAGCACGCGCGACTGGTCGGGCGTGAGCTTGATCACCACCGGGATCTTGACCGCCTCGCAGACGCGCGCGGTGACCTCGCGCGCCACCTCCGGCTCCTGCCCGATCATCGAGCCGCCGTGCACCCCGGGCATCATCGCGGGATGCGGGCAGCCGAAGTTGAGCTCGACCATCGGCAGCCCGCAGTCCTCGATGGTGCGGCAGATGTCGATCCAGCTCTGCACGGTCTTGCCGCCGGCGCTGCCGATCAGGTGCGAGCCGTGGTCCTGCGCGTACCGGTTGAGTTCCTTGAGGTACGGCATCCATTCGCGGAAGCCGGTGCTCGAGTAGCCGGAGCGGCTGTAGAAGACGTAGTTCTTGTTGACCTTGCCCTTGATCAGCTCGTTCTTCTCGTTGAGGATCGCGTACTTCGAGTTCTCGGTCAGGCGCGCCATGTCCTCGATGTCGGTGAGGGTCTTGACGATCATGCCCGCGGCGCCGGCGTCGACGCACTCGCGGATCACCTCGGGGCTGTTGGTGGTCTCCAGCGAGGCGATGATGATCGGGTGCTTGAACCTGACGCCGCAGAAGTCGAGGGAAAGATCGGCCATGGTGGGGTCTCCGTGGTGAATGCGGGGGAATTGATCAGTGGACGAACGGTTGCGATGCGAATCGGATTGCGGGCGAGATGCGGGCGGGGGGCGGTCGGCGTCGGACGCGGCGGCGCTAGCGGGCGGCCGCGCGGCGCGCGGTCTTGCGCGGCGCGGGCCGCGCGAATCCGCGCAGCGCCGTGCGTCCGGAGGCGTTGTTGCCCTCGACCAGGCGCGTGAGCAGGTCCATGAAGAGGTCGCGCTCGGCCGGCGACAGCGGCGCGAGCAGCGCCTGCTGCGATGCCTTCATGTCGATGTGGTATTGGCGCACCAGGGCCGCGCCGCGGGCCGTGGCCAGGCACAGCTTGCGGCGGCGGTTCTGCGGGTCGACCACGCGCGAGACCAGCTGGCGCGCCTCGAGGCGCTTGAGGATGTCGGCGACGTTGGCGCGGTCGAGTCCGAGTTCCTCGCCGATCGTGAGCTGGTCGATGTTGGGGCGGCTGACGAGGATCGAGAGCAGCCCGTACTGGATCGGCGTGACCCTGCCGCGCGCGACCTTCTCGAGGAACATCGCGACGTGGATCTGGTGCAGCCGGCGCACCAGGTAACCCGGCCGGTCCCAGATGATGTGGCCGGGCAGCGCCTCGGCCGACCCGCCCTGCCTGGCCGCCTCGCGCTCCGCGCCGCCACCGCCGCCGCGCTCCATGTTCCGCCGCTTCCCGCCTGATCGTTAGGGTACTGACGATTATGTTGGCAGCCGCGCCGTCCTGTCAATCCCCGCGCGCGGCGCGCCGGTCAGCGCCCCTGGGCCAGGGCCCAGGCCACGCTCTCGCGCACCGCCGGATGCGGATGGTCGGCGTGCGCGCGCAGCGCCGCCGCGACCGTGCCGTCGGCGTCGCCGCGCGCCGCCCTGAGGTTGCCGAGCGCGACCGCGATGTTGGAGAGCCACTTGGCCCAGCCGATGCGGCGGATCGCGCTGCCGCGCATGCGCAGCGCGAACTCGGCTTCGCTCCACCCGAACAACTCGAGCAGCCGCGCGGTGTCGAGGCCGTTGCGCGCCTGCGCGAAGTCGGGCGCGCCGGCCGCCCGCGCGAACTTGTTCCAGGGACAGGCGAGCTGACAGTCGTCGCAGCCGTAGATGCGGTTGCCGACGAGCGGCCGCAGCGCCTCGGGGATCGCGCCCTTCAGTTCGATGGTCAGATAGGAGATGCAGCGCCGCGCGTCGAGCCGGTACGGCGCGACGATGGCGCCGGTCGGGCAGGCGTCGCGGCAGGCGAAGCAGGTGCCGCAGTGCTCGGCCACCGGCGCGTCCGGCGGCAGCGCCAGGTCGGTGTAGAGCTCGCCGAGGAAGAACCAGGACCCGGCCGTGCGCGAGAGCAGCAGGGTGTGCTTGCCGCGCCAGCCGAGCCCGGCGTTGCGCGCCAGCGCCACCTCCATGACCGGCGCCGAATCGGTGAACACGCGGTGGCCGAACGGCCCGACTTCGGCCGCGACGGCCGCGGCCAGCGCCTTGAGCTTCGCGCGCAGGACCTTGTGGTAGTCGCGCCCGTGGGCGTACACCGACACCGCGGCCCGCGCCGGGTCGGCCAGCGCCGCGCGCGTCGCGGCGTCGCCCGCGGGCAGGTAGTTGATGCGCGCGCTGATGATCGTGACGGTCCCCGGCACCAGGTCCGCCGGCCGCGCGCGGAGCCCCGCGTGGCGGGCCATATAATCCATCGTACCGTGACAGCCCGCCGCGAGCCACTCGGCCAAGTGCGCCGCCTCGTCGGCGAGTTCGATGCCGGCGAAGCCGACGGCATCGAAGCCCAGTTCACGGCCGAGCGCGCGGATGCGCTCCTTGAGCCGGGCCGCGTCGTCCGGCGCCAGCCCGATTGAAGCCTGCGACGATGTCATCAGCCCATCTTACCGTCGCGCTCGCCGACGCGGCCGCGACCGAGGCGCTCGGCGCCGCCCTGGCCCCGCTCCTGGTCCCGGGCATGCGCATCCACCTGTCGGGCGATCTCGGCGCCGGCAAGACCACCCTCGCGCGCGGCCTGCTGCGCGCACTCGGCCACCCGGGCGCGGTCAGGAGCCCCACATACAACCTGGTTGAAATTTATGTATTTTCTGGGTATATTCTGTATCACTTTGATTTTTATAGGTTCAAGGACCCCTCCGAGTTCGACGACGCCGGCTTCGCGGACTACTTCAACGCCGACACGGTGTGCCTGGTCGAGTGGCCCGAGATGGCGGCAGGCGCCCTGCCCGGAGCGGATCTCGATGTGACGTTGTCCTTGCTCGCAGGCGATGCGCGCAGCGCGCGCCTGGAGGCCTTGAGCGATCGGGGGGAACAGTGTCTGAACGCATTGCGCCGGAAGGTCACCGCGACGCGCAGTCCCTGACGTCGGCGCCGAGTCGCGCGCGGCCGCGCGCACCGGCCTTTCCCCCCTCGCGGCGCGAATTCCTGCGCGCCACCACGGGCGTCCTGCTGCTGGGCGCCAGTTCCCCGCTGTTCGCGCAGGCCGCGGCCATCGTCGCGGTGCGCGTCTGGCCGTCGCGCGAGTACACCCGCGTCACCCTCGAACTGGACGCGCCGCTCAGGTACACCCACCAGCTGGTGCGGAACCCCGACCGGCTGGTGCTCGACATCGAGGACCTGGAGTTGTCGGGGCGGTTGAAGGACATCGTCGCCAAGATCACCCCCAACGACCCGTATCTGGCGGCGGTCCGCGCCGGACAGTTCAAGCAGCGCGTGGTGCGCCTGGTGTTCGACCTGAAGACAGAGATCAGCCCGCAGGTGTTCGCGCTGAAGCCGGTCGGCGAGTACGGCCACCGGCTGGTGCTCGACCTCTATCCGGCGACGCCGGCCGATCCGCTGCTCGCGCTGGTCGACAAGCAGGCGCTGCCCGCCGACATGGTGCCGCGCGAGAACGAGGCCGACGCGCGCGAGCCCGCGCGGTCCGCCGACGCGCCGCGCCCGGACGGGACGGCGCGCGCCGACGCCGCGCGCGAGCCGGCGCCGGCGCGCCCGCAGATGACGCGCATGATCACCATCGCGCTCGATCCCGGCCACGGCGGCGAGGATCCCGGCGCCGTCGGGCGCCGCGGCACCTACGAGAAGCACGTCACGCTCGCGGTGGCCAGGCGCCTCAAGGCCAAGATCGACGCCGAGCCCAACATGCGCACCATGCTCACGCGCGATTCGGACTACTTCGTGCCGCTCGGGGTGCGCGTCCAGAAGGCGCGCAAGGTCCAGGCCGACCTGTTCGTCTCGATCCATGCCGACGCGTGGATCAAGCCGACCGCGCGCGGCTCGTCGGTGTTCGCGCTCTCGGAGCGCGGCGCGACCTCGAGCGCGGCCGGCTGGCTGGCCAAGAAGGAGAACGACGCCGACCTGATCGGCGGGGTGAACCTCGGCACCCACGACCGCGACCTCGCGCGCGTCCTGCTCGACCTCTCGACCACGGCGCAGATCAACGACAGCCTGAAGGTCGGGCGCGCGGTCCTGGCCGAACTCGGCAACATCAACGACCTGCACAAGGCGCGCGTCGAGCAGGCCGGGTTCGCGGTCCTCAAGGCCCCCGACATCCCGTCGATCCTGGTCGAGACCGCGTTCATCAGCAATCCGGACGAGGAAAAACGCCTGAACGACGAGAACTACCAGGACAAGATCGCCACCTCGATCCTGCGCGGCATCAAGGCCTATTTCGCCAAGAACCCGCCGCTGGCGAAGTCGAAGCTCGCGTCCCTGTAGCGGCCGCCTCAGGCCGGCGGCACGGCACCGAAGCGAAAGCTCGACACCGACACGCCGCCGAAGAAGTCGTCCTCGTGGTAGATGCGCGCGGCGGTCTCGCCGGCCGCGGCACCGGCCGCCACCATCAGCGGCAGCAGATGCTCCTCGCGCGGGTGGGCGAAGCGCGCCGCGGGCGCCTGCTCCCAGTCGATCAGCGCGCGCTCGCGCGCCTCGGGCGCGGCCGCCATGGCCGCGCCGAGCCAGTCGTCGAACGCCTTCGAGGGCGCGCGCGCGGCCGGGCCCATCGCGCGCAGGTTGTGGTACGACAGCCCGCTGCCGATGATGACCACGCCCGCGTCGCGCAGCGGCGCGAGCGCCCGCCCGAGGGCGAGGTGCTCGGCCGGGTCGAAGTCCGCCTTGAGCGAGACCTGCACCACCGGCAGGTCGGCCGCCGGCCGCATCACCGCGAGCGGAGTGAAGGTGCCGTGGTCGAAGCCGCGCACGGCGTCGATCGCGGCCGGCAGCCCGGCGCCGGCGACGAGCGCGCGCACGCGCTCGGCCAGCTGCGGATCGCCGGGCGCCGGGTAGACGACCTCGTAGGTGTGCGCCGGGAATCCGTAGTAGTCGTAGAGCATCGGCGGGCGCGCGCTGCCCTGCACGGTGAAGGCCGTCTCCTCCCAGTGCGCGGTGACGACCAGGAGCGCGCGCGCGGCCGCGAACTCCCGCGGCATGGCCGCGAGCGAGGCGGCGAGGTTGCGGTACATGGCTTCGCGCTCGGCCATCCACGGCCAGGGGCCGCCGCCATGGGAGATGAAATAGGTGGGCAGGCGCATCGGCGGTCCTTGGCAGCGATGACGCGCCCGTGGCAGGGCGCGGCGGGGCTCCATTGTAGTGAGTCGCGACCGGCGCGCGCGCGCCGCCGCCGCGGGGCCGTGCGGCGACGCAGGATTGTGCGACGCAACAGAAAGGAGTAAAACCCGCATGTCCGGCCATGGTTCCCGCCGGCCGCCCGGCGCCTTCCAGGGTGCGCGGGCCGACAATGACACCCGCCGCCCCCCCCGCCGCCGACGCCGCCGACGCGCACCGCGCCTCGATCCCCGCGCTCACGCTCGCCGCGCTGGGCGTGGTGTTCGGCGACATCGGCACCAGCCCGCTCTATGCGCTCAAGGAGGGCATGAGCCCCGGCCACGGCATCCCGATCACCGAGGCCTCGGTGTTCGGCGTGCTGTCGCTGATCGTCTGGACGCTGACCCTGGTGGTCTCGGTCAAGTACGCGATCATCGTCATGCGCGCCGACAACCACGGCGAGGGCGGCATGCTGTCGATCATGTCGCTCGCCAGCAAGGGGCTGCCGCAGGATTCGCGCCGGCGCCTCGCGGTGATCACCCTGTGCCTGGTCGGCGCGTCGCTGTTCTACGGCGACAGCGTCGTCACCCCGGCGATCTCGGTGATCTCGGCGGTCGAGGGACTCGAGGTCATCTCGCCGGCGCTGCACCCGTACGTGGTGCCGATCGCGCTGGGGATCCTGTTCCTGCTGTTCTTCGCGCAGAAGCTGGGCACCGGGCTGGTCGGCCGCTTCTTCGGACCGGTGACGATCCTCTGGTTCGGCAGCCTGGCGCTGGTGGGCATCTACCAGATCGCCCGCAATCCCGGGGTCCTGGCGGCCCTCTCGCCGACCTATGCGATCGGCTTCATCGTCAGCGACCCGGTCAAGAGCTTCATCCTGCTGGGCTCGGTGTTCCTCGCGGTCACGGGCGTGGAGGCCCTCTACGCCGACATGGGCCACTTCGGCAAGAAGCCGATCCGGCTCGCCTGGTTCATCGCGGTCTTTCCCGCCCTCGTGCTCAACTACTTCGGCCAGGGCGCGCTGCTGATCGCCGATCCCGCGGCGGTGCAGAACCCGTTCTTCCTCGCGGTGCCGGCGTGGGCGCGGATCCCCATGATCCTCCTGGCCACCGCGGCGACGGTGATCGCCTCGCAAGCGACCATCTCCGGCGCGTTCTCGCTGACCGCGCAGGCAATGAAGCTCGGCTACACCCCGCGCATGCGCGTCACCTACACCTCGGCCACCGAGAAGGGGCAGGTGTACGTGCCGTTCATCAACTGGGCCCTGTTCGTCTTCGTCGTGATCCTGGTGCTGGTGTTCCGCACCTCGTCGAACATGGCCGCCGCCTACGGCATCGCGGTGGCCGGCACCATGGTCGTGACCTCGATCATGGTCTGCATCGTCGCCGTGCGCGTGTGGCGATGGCCGCCGTGGGCCTACGTGCCGATGATGGTCGTGCTGCTGATGGTCGACACCGGTTTCCTGTCGTCGAACCTCCTGAAGATCCCCGACGGCGGCTGGTTCCCCGCCGTGCTCGGCGTCTGCATCTACCTGCTGCTGGTGACCTGGAAGCAGGGCCGCGCGCTGGTCGCGCGCCGCCTCGCCGAGGACGCGCTGCCGCTGGTGCCGTTCATCGAGAGCATCGCGATCTCGCCGCCGCACCGCGCCATGGGCACGGCGGTGTTCATGACCACCACCCCCAACATCCTGCCGCACGCGCTGCTGCACAACCTCAAGCACAACCAGGTGCTGCACGAGCAGGTGGTGCTCCTGACCATCCGGACCGAGGAGGTGCCGCGCGTGCCGGAGTCCCGGCGCGTCGACGTCGAGCTTCTCGATGCCGGCTTCGTGCAGGTGATCGCGCACATGGGCTACCAGGAAAACGCCGACATCGAGGCGCTGCTCAAGCGCTGCGAGATGCGCGGCCTGCACGTCGAGCCGATGCTGACGTCCTATTTCCTGTCGCGCGAGAACGTGATCCCGACCGACCTGGCCGGCATGGCGCTGTGGCGCGAGCATCTGTTCGTGTGGATGTACAAGAACGGCGCGCGCGCCTCCGACTTCTTCCGCATCCCCGCCAACCGCGTGGTCGAACTGGGAACGCAGGTGGAGATCTGACCTGACGCGCCCGTTGTTGCGCGCGCGCGTCGGCGCGCGCGGCGCGCTGTTGACAGGCCGGCGCGCGCGCTCGACAATCACCGCATGCAATCGTCCGCCGTGCGCTCCACCGTCGGCTCCACCGTCGTCCGACGCCGCCGCCTGCCCGCCAGGGAGGCGCGCGCGCGACGATCACCGGCCTAGAGCAGCATCGACGCCCGGAATCCGAAGCCGCGCCACCGAGCGCGGCTTTTTGCTCTTGTCCCCTCTTGACTTACCATTGCGCCCACGTTCGCCAAGGAATACCGCCATGAACTTCAAGGACTTCCCCGTCTCGGCCCTGATGGACATCACGTCGCGGCCGGAAATCGTCTTCACCGAGGGCCAGGGTTCCTGGCTCACCGACCACAACGGCCGGCGCTACCTGGACTTCATCCAGGGCTGGGCCGTGAACGCGCTCGGGCACTCGCCGCAGGTGATCGTCGACGCGCTCGCCGCGCAGGCGCCGCGCCTGATCACGCCGAGCCCGGCGTTCTACAACCAGCCCTCGATCCAGCTCGCGAACCTGCTCACCGCCCAGTCGTGCTTTCATCGCGTGTTCTTCGCCAACAGCGGCGCCGAGGCCAACGAGGGCGCGATCAAGCTCGCGCGCAAGTGGGGCCGCAAGTTCAAGGACGGCGCCTACGAGATCATCACCACGGTCGGCAGCTTCCACGGCCGCACCATCGCCACCATGTCGGCCTCCGGCAAGCCAGGCTGGGACACGATGTACGCGCCGCAGGTGCCGGGCTTTCCCAAGGCGACCCTGAACGATCTCGGCTCGGTCGAGGCGCTGATCAGCGACAAGACCGTCGGCATCATGCTCGAGCCGGTGCAGGGCGAGGGCGGGGTCAATTGCGCGACGCCGGCGTTCATGCGCGGCCTGCGCGCGCTGGCCGACCGCCACAAGCTGCTGCTCATCTGCGACGAGGTGCAGACCGGGGTCGGCCGGCTCGGCACGCTGTGGGGCTACCAGCACTTCGGCATCGAGCCCGACATCATGACCCTCGGCAAGGGCATCGGCGGCGGCGTGCCGCTGGCGGCCCTGCTCGCCAAGGCCGAGGTCAGCGTGTTCGAGCACGGCGACCAGGGCGGCACCTACAACGGCAACCCGCTGATGTGCGCGGTCGGTCTCGCGGTCCTGGGCGCGGTGGCGCAGCCGGCGTTCCTCGCGCACGTGCAGGCGGCCGGCGCGCACCTGTCGGCGCGCCTGACCGCGCTGTCGGCCGAACTGGGCCTGGGGCCCGAGCGCGGCATCGGGCTCCTGCGCGCGCTCGACCTCAAGGACGAGATCGGCGCCAAGGTCGTCAACATCGCGCGCGACAGCCTGCCCGGCCAGCCGGGCTGGGCCGACTGCGGGCTGCTGCTCAATTCGCCGCGACCGGCGCTGCTGCGCTTCATGCCCGCGCTCAACGTCAGCCTGGACGAGATCGACCGGATGATCGACGGCCTGAGGATCGCGCTGCGCCTGGCGCGCGCGTAGGCCGCGCCGGCGCGCGCGGCTAGGCGCGGCGCGCGCGGCGCGCCGCCCACCACTCGCGGGCCGCCACGTACACGGCCGGCAGCCCGGGGATGATGATGAGCGCGAGGATGATCTTGGTCAGGTTCTGGCTCACCCAGGGGATGTTGCCGAACCAGTACCCGGCGATGGTCAGCGACGCCACCCAGAAGATGCCGCCGGAGACGTTGTAGAGCGCGAAGCGCGAGTAGGTCATGCGCGCGGCGCCGGCGACGAACGGCGCGAAGGTGCGCAGGAAGGGCAGGAAGCGCGCGATCACGATGGTCTTGCCGCCGTGGCGCTCGTAGAACGCGTGGGTCCTGTCGAACAGCCGCTTGTTGAACCAGCGCGAGTCCTCCCACGCGAACACCTTGTCGCCGAAGTAGCGGCCGACCGAATAGTTGACCGCGTCGCCGAGGATCGCCGCCACCGACAGCAGAACGATGACGCCGGTGACGTCCATGTCGCCCTTGGCCGCGAACGCGCCGGCGACGAACAGGAGCGAGTCGCCCGGCAGGAAGGGCATGATCACCAGGCCGGTCTCGACGAACACGATCAGGAACAGGATGCCGTAGATCCAGGCGCCGTAGTCGCGGATCAGCTCCGCCAGGTGCGCGTCGATGTGCAGGATGAAATCGATGAGGGCGAGAACCAGTTCCATGGCGTTCCTTCGCAGGCGGGCGCATCATACCCGAGGACTATAATTTCGCGATGACCGCGGCCCACCAACCCAAGGCGATCCGCCTGCTGCCGGACACCCTGGTGAGCCAGATCGCCGCCGGCGAGGTCGTCGAGCGGCCGGCCTCGGTCCTCAAGGAGCTGCTGGAGAACGCGCTCGACGCCGGCGCCGCCGCGATCGACGTGCGCCTCGAAGGCGGCGGCGTGAAGAAGCTCACCATCGCCGACGACGGCGGCGGCATCGCGCGCGACGACCTCGTGCTGGCCCTCGCGCGTCACGCCACGTCCAAGATCGCCTCGCTGGCCGACCTGGAGAACGTCGCCTCGCTCGGGTTTCGCGGCGAGGCGCTGGCGTCGATCGCCTCGGTCGCGGACCTGCTGCTGACCAGCCGCCTGCGCGGCGCGGACCACGCCTTCGCGCTCGCGGGCGGCGCGCGCGAGCCGGTGCCGGCCGCGCTCGGCGCGGGCACGGTCGTCGAGGTCGCCGAGCTGTTCGGCCAGGTGCCGGCGCGGCGCAAGTTCCTGCGGAGCGAAGCCACCGAGTTCGCCCACTGCGCGGAGGCGTTCCGGCGCATCGCGCTGTCGCGCCCCGACGTGACCCTGACGCTGTCGCACAACGGCCGCGTGGTCCAGCACCTCCGGGCCGAGGCGCCGGCCGCGCGCATCGTGCATGTGCTGGGCGAGGAGTTCGGTGCCGGAGCGCGTACCGTCGACGCGCAGGCGGGGCCGATCGCGCTCGCCGGCATGATCGGCGATCCGGCCGCGGCGCGCGCCTCGCGCGACGCCCAGTATTTCTTCGTCAACGGGCGCTTCGTGCGCGACAAGGTGCTGCAGCACGCCGTGCGCGCCGCCTACGCCGACGTGCTGCACGGCGACCGCCATGCCGCCTTTGTGCTGTTCCTCAACCTGCCGCCCGCCGGCGTCGACGTCAACGTCCATCCGGCCAAGACCGAGGTGCGCTTTCGCGAGTCGCAGGGCATCCATCAGTTCGTCATGCGCGCGGTGGGCGCGGCGCTCGCCGCCAGCGCCGCCGAGGCGCCGGTGCCCGGCGCGACCGCGGTCGCCGGCCCGGGACGCGGCGCCGTGGCGGTCGCCGCGGGCGCGCCGACGGACGTCGCGCGTACCGCGACCGCGCCGCTGCCGCTGCGCGGCGGCGGCGCCGGCCGGCCGCAGTCGCAGTCGGCGTACTACGCGCTGTTCGCCTCGGCCGGTGCCGAGCGCGCGATGGAGGCACCCGCCGGCGCGTACGCGCCCGCGCCGCTGCCCGCGGGCGACCTGCCGCTGGGGCACGCCCTGGCGCAGCTGCACGGCATCTACATCCTGGCGCAGAACCAGGCCGGCCTCGTGGTGGTGGACATGCATGCCGCGCACGAGCGCATTCTCTACGAGGCGTTCAAGGAGGAGCTCGGGGCCCGGCGCATTGCCGCGCAGCCGCTGCTGATCCCGGTCGCCTTCAATGCCGACCGGCTCGACGTCGCCACCGCGACCGAGCAGGCCGAGGCGCTCGAGCGCCTCGGCTTCGAGATCAGCCCGCTGTCCGAGACCAGCCTGGCGGTGCGCTCGGTGCCGGCGCTGCTCCAGGATGCCGACGCCAAGGCGCTCGCGCGCGACGTGCTGCGCGAGCTGCGCGAATTCGGCTCCGGCGAGGCGCTGACGCGCCACCGCGACGAACTGCTCTCGACCATGGCCTGCCATGCCGCGGTGCGCGCGAACCGTCGCCTGTCGCTGGCGGAGATGGACGCGCTGCTGCGCCGGATGGAGGAGACCGAGAAGAGCGGCCAGTGCAACCACGGCCGCCCGACCTGGTACCAGTTCGGCCTGGCCGACCTCGACCGGCTGTTCCTGCGCGGCCGCTAGGGCGCCGGGCGGGCATCGGCTCACGTGCACCGCGCCATCGCGCTGATCGGCCCGACCGCCTCGGGCAAGACGGCGCTGGCCGTCCACCTCGCCCGCGCGCTGGACGGCGAGGTGGTGTCGATCGACTCGGCGCTGGTCTACCGCGGCATGGACATCGGCACCGCCAAGCCGTCGGCGGCCGAGCGCGGCGGCGTGCCGCACCACCTGATCGACCTGATCGAGCCGACCGCGGCCTACTCGGCGGCGCGCTTTCGCGACGATGCGCTGGCCGCCTGCGCGGCGATCCTGGCGCGCGGTCGCGTGCCGATCCTGGCCGGCGGCACCATGCTCTACTACAAGGCGCTCGTCGAGGGCCTCGACGACCTGCCGCGCGGCGACGCCGCCCTGCGCGCCGCGATCGCGGCCGACGCCGCGGCCCGCGGCTGGCCGGCCCTTCACGCGGAACTTGCGCGTGCCGACCCCGCGACGGCGGCGCGCCTGGCCGCGACCGATGCCCAGCGCATCGGCCGCGCGCTCGAAGTCCTGCGCCTGACCGGGCGCCCCCTGTCGGCGCTGCTGCAGCGCCGGCCGCCGCCGGCGCTGCCCTTCGCCCTGCGGACGATCGCCGTCGAGCCCTCCGACCGCGCGGTCCTGCATGCGCGCATCGCGCGGCGCTTCGCGACGATGCTCGCGGCCGGCCTGATCGACGAGGTGCGCGACCTGCGCGCGCGCCACCCCGGGCTCACGGCGGAAACGCCGTCGATGCGCTGCGTCGGCTATCGCCAGGTCTGGGCGTTTCTCGACGGACGGCTGACGGGCGCCGACCTGCACGATCGCGGCGTGTTCGCCACGCGCCAGCTCGCGAAGCGTCAATTGACCTGGCTGCGCAGCCTGCCGCAGCTTGAACGCATCGACTGCCTGGGCGATGATGCGCCTGCCCGCGCACTGGCGCTCGCCAGGCGCTTTCTGGAGGAATCCCCCCGATGAGCACCTATGTCCTGATCCACGGCGCCTGGCACGGCGGCTGGTGCTGGGCACGCGTCGCCGCGCGCCTGCGCGCGCTCGGCCACACCGTCCACACGCCGACCCTCGCCGGCATGGGCGAGCACGCGCACCTGCTGTCGCGCCAGATCACCCTCGACACCCACGTCGAGGACGTGGTGAGCCACTTCGAGACCGAGGAGATCCGCGACGCCATCCTGGTCGGGCACTCCTACGGCGGCCTGATCGTCACCGGCGCCGCCGATCGCCTCGACGGCACCGGCGCGATTTCGCGGCTGGTCTACCTCGACGCGGTGGTGCCCGCGGACGGCGACCACTGGACCGCGTTCCACAGTCCGGAGGCCGCGCAGGCCCGCCACGCGGCGGCGCGCGATCGCGGCGGCGCGCTGTTCCTGCCGCCGCCCGACGCCGCGGTGTTCGGCCTCACCGATCCGGCCGACCTCGCCTGGGTGGCGCGGCGCCTGCGCCCGCACCCGTACGGCTGCTACCTGGTGCCGCTGCGCCTGCCGCGCCTGGCCGCCGGCGCCGGCGCGGCGGCGCTGCCGCGCACCTACATCGACTGCGTGGAGCCGTTCTATTCGGACTTCATGGGGCTCAAGCAGCGCCTCAAGGCCGACCCCGCCTGGCAGTACGTCGAACTCCGGACCGGGCACAATGCGATGGTGAGCGCGCCGGACGCCCTGACGGGCCTGCTTTGCGCACCGCATGTTCCCCGGAAGGAGACGACCGCATGACGATCCACCGCACGCCCGGCAGCGCCGGTCGGCGCCGCGCGCTCGCCGCGGCGCTCGCGCTGCCGATCGCGGGCGCCGCCGGCTCCCTGCGCGCGCAGGCGTGGCCGGCGCGCGACATCCGGCTGGTGCTGCCCAGCGGCGCCGGCGGCGGCGCCGACGTGTTCGGCCGACCCCTGGGCGAGTTTCTCGCGCGCAGCCTCGGCGTGCCCGTGGTGGTGGAAAACCGGCCCGGCGCCAACGGCATCGTCGCCCACGAGACCGTGCTGCGCGCCCCGGCCGACGGCCACACCCTGCTGATCTCGTTCTCCGCAGCGTATCTGGTGAATCGGCTGCTGATGGCCAAGATGTCGCACGACCCGATGAGCGACTTCGCGCCGGTCGGGCGGATCGGCGGCGGCGGCGGCAACGTGCTCATCGTCAATCCCGCCGTCCCGGTGCGCACCCTGAGCGAACTCGTCGCGCACGCCGCGGCCCAGGGCGGCAGGCTGAGCTACGGCTCGTGGGGCATCGGCTCCGGCGGCCATCTGGTCATGGAGATGATCAAGGCGCGCACCGGGATGCCGATGGAGCACGTGCCCTACAAGACGGTGGCGCAGATCGCACCGGCCGTGGTCGGCGGCGAGATCGGCGTGGCGTGGATCGACTCGGCCACGCCGGTCGGCCTGATCCGCAGCGGCCGGCTGCGCGCGATTGCCGTGGCCGCGCAGGCGCGCCTGCCGCAGCTCCCGGAAGTCCCGACCCTGAACGAACAGGGCGTGCCGATGAACGTGACCTCGTGGTACGGCATGTTCGTTGCCAAAGGAACGCCGGCGCCGGTCGTCGAGCGCATGAACGCCCTGCTCAATCAGTGGCTGCGCCTGCCGGACACCGTCGCCTTCTTCGAGCAGAAGCAGAACGCGCCGGCGCCGACGCCCACCACGCCCGCAGAGTTCGCCAGGGTCCTGCAGGCCGACCTGGAGGGCTGGAAGAAAATGGTCGCGGACGCAAGGCTCACACCCTCCTGACCGGCACTGGCCGCCATCCCATGAATCCGATCCTCATCGAACGCCACGACGGCTGGGCCGAACTGGTCCTCAACCGGCCCGAACGCAAGAACGCCATCGAAGGCTCGCTGGCCGAGGCCATGCGCGACGCCCTGGGCGAGATCAATGCCGACGACGCCATCCGCGCCGTGGTGCTGCGCGGCGCCGGCGGCGCGTTCTGCTCGGGCCTCGACGTCAAGGCCTTCAATGCCGACCCCGCGCCGCCGTGGGCCGCCACCTTCCGCGACACCTGGGACGAGGTGCACTGCCGCCTGATCGAGTCGCCCAAGGTGATCGTCGGCGCGCTGGAGCGCTATGCGATCAACGGCGGGGCCGCGCTGGCGATCGCCTGCGACCTGCTGGTTGCCGGCGAGGGCGCGTTCCTGCAGGTGGGCGAGGTCCAGATCGGCATGGCCGCGCCGAAGAACATCGCCTGGCTGGTGCTGCGGCACGGGGAGGCGGCAGCCGCGCGCATGTGCCTCCTGGGCGACCGCCTCGACGCCCGGGCGATGCTGCGCGAGGGCATCGCCAGCGAGGTGGTGGACGACGCCGCGGTGACCGCGCGCGCCGGCGCGATCGCCGCGCGCATCGCCGGCTTTCCGCCACACGGCGTGCCGCGCATCAAGACCGCGCTGCGCGCCGCCGCCGCCGGAATGCGCGCGCGCGACTGGTTCGCCGCCGCCGCCGCCCATGATCCGCTGGCGGCCACGGCAGCGCCGGTCAGGCCGTCCTCGATGCGCAAGCCCGGCTGAGGGCGCGGCGGCAGCCGCCCTCAGGCGACGGCGAACCCCTCGTAGCCCGCCGCCGCCACCGCCGCGCACTTGTCGGCATAGGCGGGAAAGCCCAGCAGGGGCATGAACACGCGCACCTTGCCCGGCACGTTGGCGCCGAGATACCAGGAATTGCAGCCCGGGAAGATGGTGCGCGAGGCCACGCCATTGACGTGACCGACCCAGTCGCGCTCGGCCGCCTCCCGGGCCTCGATGCGGCTGCGGCCATGCGCGCGCAGCCATGCGAGACACGCGCCGATCCAGCGCACGTGCTGCTCGATCGAGACGATCATGTTGGTGAGCACCGACGGGCTGCCCGGGCCGGTGATGGTGAACAGGTTGGGGAATCCCGCCACCATCAGGCCCAGGTAGTTGAGCGGCCCGGCGCGCCACTTCTCGGCCAGCGGCAGGCCGCCGCGGCCGCGGATGTCCATGCGCAGCAGGGTCCCCGTCATCGCGTCGAACCCGGTGGCGAACACCAGCGCGTCGAGCGCGAACTCGCGCCCGGCCGCCCTGACGCCGCGCGGCGTGACCGCCTCGATGCCGGTGGCGGCGATGTCGACCAGGCGCACGTGCGGCAGGTTGAAGGTCTCGTAGTACCCGGTGTCGACGCACAGCCGCTTGCACGCGACCGGCTGCGACGGCGACAGCAGCGCCGCGGTCGCGGCATCCCTGACCAGCGCGCGGATCTTGTCGCGCACGTACGCGGCCGCCAGCGCATTGGCGCGCGCGTCGAGGACGATGTCGCCGAAGGCGCGGGTGAAGCCGAGGCCGCCGGCGCGCCAGCGCTCGTCGAAGCGGCGCTGGCGCTCCGCCGGTGTCGCCTCCAGGGCCGAGGCGTCGTTGGCGTCGAGGTTGGCGCCGAAGGCGGCCGGCATGCGCTCGTTGCGCCGCCGGAAACCCGCGTAGTCGGCCTTGACCCTGGCCTCGTAGGCGGGATCGAGCGGCGCGTTGTGCGCCGGCACCGAGTAGGTGGCCGTGCGCTGGAACACCGTCAGTTCGCGCGCCTGCCGGGCGATGACCGGGATCGACTGCACCGCGGACGACCCGGTGCCGATGACGCCGACGCGCAGGCCGGAGAAATCGACCGGCTCGTGCGGCCACTGGCCGGTGTGGTAGCGCGGGCCGCCAAAGGTCTCGATGCCGGGAATCGCCGGCAGATTGGCCGAGGACAGGCAGCCCGTCGCCATCACGACGAAGCGCGCGCGCAGCGCCTGGCCGCCGTCGGTGCCGACCTCCCAGGTCGAGGCGGCATCGTCGAACCAGGCGCGGGTCACGCGGGCCCCGAAGGTGATGTCGCGCCGGAGATCGAAGCGCGCGGCGACATGGCGCGCGTAGGCGAGGATCTCGGGCTGCGCCGCGAAGCGCTCGCTCCAGCGCCATTCCTGCTGCAGCGCCTCGTCGAAGCCGTACGAGTACTCGAGGCTCTCGATGTCGCAGCGCGCGCCGGGATAGCGGTTCCAGTACCAGGTGCCGCCGACGTCGTCCCCGGCCTCGATGACCCGTGCGCGGAACCCCAGTTCGCGCGCCTTGAAGAGCATGTACATGCCGGCGAAGCCGGCGCCGACGATCAGGAGATCGAGCGCGTTCCCGTCGTCCCCGCGCGTGCTGGTCATGCCGTTGTTGCCTCCGGTTGCGCTATCCTTGCCAATCGTACATGACGCATCCAAGCCGCCGCGCCTGCGCCGCCCGCGCGCGCCGGCGTCAACCATCCAGGAGGGTTTCCCGATGAGCGCCGTTCTCAAGCCTGCCCCGGCCTACCGCGGCTTCGACGTCGCGCCGCTGTGCGGTGCCGGCGGTGCCGAGGTCACCGGCATCGACGCCGCCCGCCCGATCGCCCCCGAGACCGTCGCGGACCTGCGCCGCGCGCTCGCCGAGCACTGCCTGCTCATCCTGCGCGACCAGGAGCTGACGCCCGATCAGCAGAAGGCCTTCGCGCGGCATTTCGGCCCGCTTTCCGCCACGCCGTTCATCAAGCCGCTCGACGGCCACCCCGAGATGATGCGCATCGTGCGCGAGGCCGACGAGAAGAAGAAGCTCAACTTCGGCGGGCGCTGGCATTCCGACCTGACCTTCGCCGCCGAGCCCGTGATGGGCACCTGCCTGTATGCGCGCGAGTCGCCGCCGGTGGGCGGCGACACCCTGTGGTGCAACCAGATGCAGGCGTTCGATGCGCTGTCACCGGGCCTGCAGCGCGTGCTCGAGGGGCTGACGGTCATGCACAGCGCCAAGCGCTCCTACGGTCCGCAGGGCACCTATGCCGACGACGACCTGAAGAGCATGCGCATCGAGGTGAGCGAGGCGGGGCTCGCCGAGCAGGCCCATCCCTGCGTGCGCACCCATCCGGAGACCGGGCGCAAGATCCTGTTCATCAACTGGGTCTATGCGATCCGCTTCGCCGACATGACCGAGGAGGAATCGGCGCCGCTGCTCGACTTCCTCAACCGCCACAGCCAGCGACCGGAATTCCAGATCCGGCTGCGCTGGCGGCGCGGCACCCTGGCCTTGTGGGACAACCGCTCGACCCAGCACCTGGCGGTCAACGACTATGCCGGGTACCGGCGCGTGATGGATCGCGTCACCATCGCCGGCGACAAGCCGTTCTACCGCCCCTAGGCCGGGCCGCGCGCGCGACGCGAGGCGTTCGGTGGACGGTTCTCCCGCCGCCCTCTGGCGCCTGAGCGCCGGCGACCTCGGCCGCGGCTATCGCGCCGGCCGCTTCTCCCCGCCAGAGGTGCTCGACGCGGTGCTCGCGCACGTCGCGCGTCACAATCCGCGCCTGAACGCGATCGTCACGCGCGACGACGCGCACGCGCATGCCGCGGCGCACGCGAGCGCCGCGCGCTTCGCGCGCGGCGCCCCTGCCGGACCGCTCGACGGCGTGCCGGTCACCGTCAAGGACAACATCGCCGTCGCCGGCATGCGCGCCACCTGGGGCAGCCGCCTGTTCGCCGCGCACGTTCCCGACCGCGACGAGCTGCCGGTGGCGCGGCTGCGCGCGGCCGGCGCGATCATCGTGGGCAAGACCAACACGCCGGAATTCGCCATGGTCGGCCACACCGACAATCTCGTCTTCGGTCCGACCTGCAATCCGTGGAACCCCGCGCTTTCGGTCGGCGGCTCCAGCGGCGGTGCGGCTGCCGCGGTGGCCGCCGGATTCGGCCCGCTCGCGCTCGGCACCGACGGCGGCGGCTCGATCCGGCGCCCGGCCTCGCATGCCGGACTGGTGGGCTTCAAGCCGTCGCGCGGCCGCGTGCCGCGGGCCGACGGCCTGCCTGCGATCTTTCTCGGCCACGAGGTGGTCGGGCCGATCGCGCGCACGGTCGAGGATGCGGTGCTGGCGATGCAGACGCTGAGCCCGCCCGACGCCCGCGACGGCGCATCCGCCGATTGGGCCGACCGCCCGTTCGCGGTGCCCGCGCACCTGCCGCGCTGCCGGATCCTCCACGTGCGCGCCTTCGGCGATGCGCCGGTCGACCCCGAGATCGACCTGCAGGTGGCGCGGTCCGCCGATGCGCTCCGCGCCCTGGGGCACCGCGTCGAGACCGTCGCGCGCAGCGACCTTGCCGACGCCGTCAACGCGCGCTGGATGGGCCTCGCGCAGGCCGGCCTGGCGCTGATGCTCGAGACCCGCACCGGATGGCGCGAGCTGCTCGCGCCGACGGCGCTGGCCAACGCCGACGCCGGCCGCGCGATGCCGGCGACGGCGCTGTTCGACCTGCTGCGCCTGGTCGAGGCGCTGGAAGCGCGCCTCGCCGGCCTGTTCGCCGCGCACGATTTCCTGCTCACGCCGGCCGCGGCCGCCTTGCCGTGGCCCGTCGGAACGACCCATCCGACGCAGATCGACGGCCGCCCCGTCGGCCCGCGCGGCCACGCGGTGTTCACCGGATTCGTCAATGCCGCCGGCCTGCCTGCGGTGGCGCTGCCGTGCGCGCCCTCCTCCGCCGGCCTGCCGATCGGCATGCAGCTGATCGGCCGGCGCGGCGACGACGGGCGGCTGCTTGCGATCGCTGCCGAGGTCGAGGCGGACCGCCCCTGGCGGCACCGCTGGCCCGCGCCATGACGGAAGCGGCGGACGCACGCCGCAGACCGGCCGCGCTGCGCGACCGCCTGCCGGCCCTGCTCGCGCGCCTCGAGGCGGGCCTGGTCGAGCGGCGCCACGTGGTGCGCCTGGCGCTGCTGACCGCGCTGGCGCGCGAGCACGTCCTGCTGATCGGTCCGCCGGGCACGGCCAAGAGCGCGCTGGCGCGACGCCTGCATCGCGCGTTTCGCGGCGGCGCCTACTTCGAGCGCCTGCTGACCCGCTTCACCGTGCCCGAGGAGTTGTTCGGCCCGCTGTCGATCGCGGCCCTCGAGCAGGACCGCTACGAGCGCCGCACCGAGGGCTTCCTGCCGCGCGCCTCGATCGCCTTCATCGACGAGGTGTTCAAGGCGAACAGCGCGATCCTCAACGCCCTCCTGACCCTGCTCAACGAGCGCGAATTCGACAACGGCCCGCGGCGCGAACCGGCGCCGCTGATCTGCGTGATCGGCGCGACCAACGCGGTCCCGGAGGATGAGGTCGGCGAAGCCTTCTTCGACCGCTTCCTGACGCGCCTGCCGGTTGCCCCGGTGAGCCGCGCGGGCTTCGCCGCCCTGCTCGCCGCCGGCGCGGCGCCGGCCGCTGCGGACGGCGACGCGCTCGACGACGCCGACCTCGAGGCGCTTGCGATCGCCGCGGCGGCCGTGGTCCTGCCGCCGGCGGTGCACGAAACCCTGGATCTGCTGCGCGAGCACCTGACCGGCCAGGGCCGGTACGTGTCCGACCGCCGCTGGCTGAAGACGGTGCGCCTGATGCAGGTCGCCGCCGCGGCCGAAGGCCGGGATGCGCTGGCCGTCTGGGACCTGTGGCTCGCGCCGAGCTGCCTCGCGGCCGATGCCGCCGCGCAGGAAGGATTGACCGAATGGCTGTGCGCCCGTCTCGGGGTGCGCGAGGCGTTCGCGCCCGAGCGCCTCGCGCGCGTGGTCGAGGCCTTCGAGAAGCAGGCCGAACTCGAGGCCGTCGCCGACGATCTCGACTACGACGACAGCGGCCGCCTGCGCTTCGGCGCCGGCCCCGCCGACGAGGTCAACGACGCCAAGGGCGCCGCGGCGGCGGTGCGCATGAGCTTTCGCCGTCGCCGTCGCTACGGCGCCGCCCACGTCGGCGCGCGCACGCGGCAGGTCGACGCGTTGCGCGCCCGCATCGGCGGCTATCGCGCCGAACTCGCGGCCCACCGTGCGGAGCTCGCGCGCTGGAGCGCGCAGAGCCTGTGGTGCGACACCGCGCTGGCGGCACGCGCCGGCGCGCACCTCGAGGCCACCGACGCGGCGCTTGCCGGCCTCGATGCGCGCGCCGCAACCGCGCGCGCCGCGTTCGAGGCCCTGCCGCGCCTGGCCGACGATCCCGGCAGCCTGCCCGAGCCGATCGCCCATGAGTGACGCGGCGCAGGCGGGCACCATCCGACGCGCAGCCGAACCGCCCGCCCCGGTGCTCTTCGCCGCGCGCGAGGCGGAGCTCGCCGCGCTCGACCGACTGCCGCGCAGCCTGTGGCTGTCCGCACTCACCCATTCGCTCGGACAGCTGGCCGCGCGGCTCGCGGCCCTGCCGCGCATGCGTGCCGGGCTTGCGGCCGGACAGGCGCCGGATGATCCGGCCTGGCCGCGCCCGGCCCTGGCGCAGGCGATCGACGCCACGTTCGCCGCGCTCGACCTGGCACGCCCGTGCGGCGCGCATCCCGAGCTGGCCGACCAGGTGCTGCGCTCGCTGCTCTGGCATCTCGACCGCGTGGTCGACGGCCTCGACCGCGGCCTCGCGCTCGAGGCCGCGGAAACCGCGGCGCTGGCGGCCTTCGCGGACGACTGGCGCGAACGCACCGGCACGATCGACGCGCTCGTCCACGTGCTCGGCGACGCCGGCGACATGCTCAAGAACATCCATTGGGACCGCATGCGCGGCCTGCTGCGCAGCGACGCCTGGCAGGAGGTGGTGCGCATCCGCGCCCTGCTCGAGGACCTGCCCGGACTGTCGGGCGTCATCCGCGGTCTCGGCCGCGCCGTCGTGTCGGATGTTCCCGACGCGGCACGGCGCGCGCCGATCGCGGTGATGCAGGAGGAAGAGTCGATCCGCATGGCGCAGCGCGTCACCCGCGTGCCCGACCTGCCGGGCCAGACCCGCGGGGTCCGGCGCTCGGGCCGGGTCGCGCGCATGCTGCCGGCCGAGGCGCTGCTGCTAGGCCACCCGCGCCTGCG
>JAEUOS010000087.1 GCA_016790695.1 Burkholderiales bacterium | reverse complement strand
GGGGTCGGCCTTCAGGTACTCGCGCAGGAAGCCGATGGCGCCGCTGAATTCGCCCTGCGCGAGCGCGGCGAGGCCGCCTTCCTGCAGTTGGCGGATGAACTCGGCGCGCTCGGGACCGGCCGCGAGCGTCAGGCCCTTGACGAGCGAACCCAGGGCATCGGCGAAGCGCTTGTCGCCGAGGAAGGCGCGGCCGACGTTCAGATACGCGCGCGCGTTGCTCGGCTGCAGGCGGATGTAGTCGGTGAAGTGCCCGATCGCGGCCTTGAAGCTGCTCGTGCGCAGTGCCTCGGCGCCGCCGCCGAACAGGGCCTCGGCGAACACCGGCACCACGTCCTGCCCGCCCGGGGAGAGTTCGTAGGCGCGGCGCCCGGCGGCGATCGCGTCGGTCCACGCGGCCTTGGCGGTGTAGGCGCGCGCCAGCCACAGGAACGCCTGCCACTGGTTGCCGTCGCGCGCGGTGACGTTCCGGAAGCGCGCGATCGCCTCGTCGTAGCGCTTGGCCGCGAACAGTTCCTGGCCCTCGCGCATCAGCGCGCCGATCTCGTCGCGCGGCGGGGCGCCGGCGCAGCCGGCAAGAAGCAGCACCAGCGCGAGCCAGGCGATGAAGACGCGTCGAACTCCTGCCAGTCGGTGCATGGTGTTTCCCTGGTCGGCCGAAGCTGTCACCATAGCGGATCGCGCCGGATGGCGCAAACCCGGAACCCCGCGCCTGCAACCATGGCTCCACTGCAAACCCACGGACTGCGCATCACGCTCACCGAGGACGACCGTCCCGAGGACCGCTTCTCGCACCACGTCAACAACGCGCGCTACTTCGCGTTCATCAACCGCACCTTCCACGGCTGGTACGTCGCCCTGGGCATCCGCGTGCGCGACGCGACCCACAGCGCGATGATGGTCAACACCTCGTACGACTTCCTGCGCCAGGTGTTCGTGCCGGGCGCCGTGCTGTGCCGCATCACGGTGACCAAGGTCGGCCGCACCAGCATGGAACACACGGTGGAGATGTGGGACGTCTCGACCGACACGCCGGTCCTGGCCGGGCGCGGCCGCGTCGCCCATGTGTGGGTCGAGCGCGCGATCGCCAAGCCCCAGCCGTGGCCGCCGGAACTGCTGGCGAAGTGCTGGGACCCCGATGCGGCGCCGGCCGCCTAGCGACGCCGGCCCGCGTCCGCGCTAGGTGCGCGTCCGCAGGCGCATGGTCAGCCCGTCCGGATACATGGTGAAGGCCAGGGTCTCGCGCGCCTCGCCGCCGTCGGGCGTCGCGACGTGCGCGATGTCGAAGCGGCCGAGCAGCATCGCCATCGCGAGCTTGATCTCGAGCATCGCGAGGTAGCGGCCGGGGCACACGCGCGGCCCGGCACCGAAGGGCATCGAGATGCGCTTGGCGGAATTGGCGACCGCGGCCGGTCCGCCCTCCGCGAGCCAGCGCTCGGGCCGGAACTGCGCCGCCTGCGGCACGAAGCGCTCGTCGATGCTGTCGCGCCGCAGCAGGCAGAAGATCGGCGTGCCCTTGGGCACGCGCACGTCGCCGACCACCGTGTCGCGCAGCGCCACGAGCGAGTTGAACGGCGCCACCGGCTTCAGGCGCATGGTCTCGTGCGCGCAGGCCTCGAGATAGTCGAGCCGGCCCATCTGCTCGTGCGAGAACGCGGCGCTGTCGGGCGCGTGCGCGAGCACCTCGGCGCGCGCCCTGGCCAGCGCTTCCGGGTGCCGGTCGAGCAGGTAGATCATCCAGGCCAGCGTGTTGGCGGTGGTGTCCTCGCCGGCGAGGAGCATGGTCATCACGTTGCCGGCGACCTCGCGGTCGGTGACGCCGCTGTCGGGCGCCGCGGCGGCGACGAGCATCGCCTCGAGCAGGTTGGGCGGGTCTGCGCGGCGCGCGGGGTCGGCGGCCAGGCGCGCGCGGGCGGCCGCGATGAAGCCGGCGATCGCGGCCTTGACCTCGACGATGCTGCGGTCGAGCGCGCGGTCGGCCGGCAGCTTGACGAAGCGCCAGTAGGCGAACGGCGCGAGGATGCGGCGGAACAGCGCCGGGAAGATGCGGTCGAGGTGCTGCTGGATCACGTCCTCGCCCGATTCCAGCGTGTTGACCTCGGCGCCGAAGGCCAGCCCGGCGATGGTGTCGACGGTGTAGCGCATCAGGTCGGCCTGCAGGTCGATCGCGCCATCGGCCGCCGCGGCCTTGCGCCAGCGCCCCTCGAGGCGCCGCACCACCCGCGCCATCGACGGGAAGTAGGCCTTGACGTGCGCGGGGTCGAAGCCGGCCATCACCATGCGGCGCTGGCGCCGCCAGGCCTCGCCCTCGCTGCCGAACACGCCGGGATCGAGGCCCATCTCGGCGCCGATGTGCTCGAGGCGGTCGGAGCGGCGGAAGCCGTCGGGCCGGTCGCGCAGCATGCCGGCGACGGCCTCGTGGTCGCCCACGACCAGCAGGTTGCGCTTGGCGAGCCGGAGGCGGTAGTAGGGGCCGTAGTCGCGGCTCCAGCCTTCGAGCTGGCGGTGCAGGATCGGCGGGCGCACCTTGTGCAGCGTGCCCAGCACCGGGATGCCGGGCGGGCCCGGCAGGTCGGCGAGCTCGCGCAGGGTTGCCGCGTTGGCCGGGGCGGGGGCTTCGAGCGTTTCCATCGTTGTCCTTGTGGTCCTGACCGGATCGTACGTTACCCGATCGCGCTGCGCCCGCCCCGGAGGGTGTCGCCGCGCCGCCTGGTCGGAATCAATGCCGGGGAATCAGCCGCACCGGCATTGCGCTCGGCATCATGGTGAAGTTCATCACCTCGCGCACCGCGGCCGGGTCGCCCGCCAGCTCGACCGTGAAGTTGCGTGCCAGCATCGACAGCACCAGGCGCAGTTCGACGCCGGCCAGGTGCCGTCCGGGACAGACCCGGGGCCCGGCGCCGAACTGGGTGTAGGCGCGGGTGTCGTGGGGCTGCACCGCGTCGTGCCCGGCGGCCCAGCGCTCGGGGAGGAACTCGTCCGGCCGGCCGAAGTGCCTGTGGTCCTGCATCGCCGGGCGCAGCACGAAGAACAGCGGCGTGCCGGCCGGGATCGCCACGTCCCCCAGCACCACGTCGACCAGGGGCTCGAGAAAGATCACCGGAACGATCGGCTTCAATCGCGTGGCTTCGTGCGCGGTGGCCTCGAAAAGGTCGAGCTTCTTCAGGTCTTCGAAGGCCGGGCACACCTGCGCCGCGGCGAAGGCATCGGCCGCGGCACGGTGCAGGCGCGCCTGCAACTGCGGGTCGGCGCACAGGAACGACAGGGTCCACGCCAGCGTGTGGGCGGTGGTGTCCTCGCCGGCCAGGAGCAGCGTGGCGACGTTGGCCGCGATCACCGCGTCGGTGATGCCGGAGCCGGGCTCGCCGGCCGCCTTGAGCATGGCCTCGAGCAGGTTGCGCGGCGTGTCCGCCGGATCGTCGTGCATGCGCCGGCGGCCGTGCTCGATGAGGCGGTCGATATGGCGCGCCACGGCCGCCAGCGAGGCCTCGAGGCGCCGGTCCCTGGGCAGCCTGAGGTAGCGCCAGAGGGGGAAGGGGGCGTTGATGCGCGAATTGATCATCGGGAAGATCCGCGCCAGGTGTTCCTGGATCACGTCGCCCGGTTCATCGATGGTGTTCGGATCCTCGCCGAATGAAAGCGCGGTGGTGATGTCGACCGTGTAGCGCACCAGGTCGCCGGTCATTTCCACCGTCTCGCCCGCATCGGCGGCACGCTGCCAGCGGCGGCGCAGGCGCTCGGTGATCGCCTGCATGGCCGGAAAGAAGCCGCGAAAGTTGGTTGGCGCAAGTGCCTGCATCACCAGCCGCCGCTGCGGCCGCCATGCCTCGCCTTCGACCGAGAACACGCCGTTGAACCCCATCTCGGCGATGATCTCCTCGATCGGCGAGAAGCGGCGGTAGCGCTCCGGCCGTTCGCGCAGCGCCGTCTGCAGGTGCTCCGGGTTGGCGGACACGAACACACGCTTCGGTCCCAGGCCGATGGAATACACCTCGCCGAGCTGCCTGCACCAGCCTTCGAGCACCAGGTGCAGGCGCTTCGGGTCCAGCTGCAGTGCATTGCCAAGGAGCGGCAG
>JAEUOS010000160.1 GCA_016790695.1 Burkholderiales bacterium | reverse complement strand
ATCCATCGCGCCAGCTGCAGCAATTTCCGCCACCTCGCCGCCCGCAATCCGGAGCGCGTGATCGACACGCGCTGGGGCGACACGCGCGACGGGCTGTTCGCCGTCGACGTCGAGGTCGAGGCGCACGACCGCGCCGGCCTGCTGCGCGACGTCGGCGAGATCTTCACGCGCGAACGTGCCAACGTGACGGGCTCGCGCACGGCGTCGCGGCGCCAGGTGGCGCGCATGTCGTTCACCGTCGAAGTGGCCTCGCTCGCCTCGCTCGACCGCATACTGGGCGCGCTGGGCGAGGTGCCCGGCGTGATCGCCGCGCGCCGCGCCTGAGGCGGCACGCCGGCTCGCGCGCGAGCGCGACGAGTCGAGCCTCTCCTCTACGCCGCTTGTCATCGGCCGCCACGACCGCCACGTTCAAGGCACAGGGGCGCGATCCCGCGCCCGCGGGAGGGGAGAACGGAGGCATCGCACGATGCAGCATGTCCATACCCTCGACGCGCGGTCGCGGCGGGCAGTGGCCCGCCACCTGCTCGCACTGCCTGCGGCCGACCGCCATCTGCGCTTCGGCGCCGCGCTGACCGATCGCGTGATCGCCGAACACGTGCGGATGCTGGATTTCCGCGCCGACCGCGTGCTCGCGGCGCGCGGCCCGCGCGGCCGCATCCTCGGCCTTGCGCACGTCGCCGTGGCGGGCGCCACTGCCGACGTCGGCCTCTCGGTCGCCGCCGACGCGCGCGGACGCGGCCTGGGCACGTCGCTCTTCGCCGCCGCGACGACCGCGGCGCGGGCGGCAGGCTGCACGCGCGTCGCGATGCACTACCTCGCCTGGAACCATGCGGTGCAGCGCATCGCGCAGCGCGCCGGCATGCGCATCGTGCAGGACGCCGGCAGTGCCGATGCGTACCTCGACATCGGCGCGACGGCCGGTACCGCGCGCGGACCGGCGGACGCACTGCCGAGCGCCGCCGCGGCCCGCGCCGGCGGCGCGGCGGCCGGCGGACCGCGATGCCTTGGACAGGCGGAAAAAACCGGCTACAATTCAAATCTTGCTGGCGCGTAGCTCAGCTGGTTAGAGCACCACCTTGACATGGTGGGGGTCGTTGGTTCGAGTCCAATCGCGCCAACCAGCAATTTCGTGGATTCGATGGCAGTGAAGAAAGCGAGCGTTATGACACCGCTGACTTGCCGGGACGTCGACTGACCCGGGCTGCGCGCGTCCACATCATCTGCATCGACGACAAGGCGTGGCGCCGACGGGGCCACGCCTTTTTTGTTCTCTGGAGGACATCCGATGATCACGGTTGAATTGCCCGACGGCTCGAAGCGCACGTTCGAGTCCCCGGTCAGCGTCGCCCAGGTCGCCGCGGCGATCGGCCCGGGACTGGCGAAGGCGGCGCTCGCCGGCAGGGTCGACGACCGGCAGGTCGACCTGTCGCACCGGATCGAACGCGACGCACGGCTCGCCATCATCACCGACCGCGACGGCGACGGGCTCGACCTGATCCGGCACTCGACCGCCCACCTGCTCGCCTACGCCGTGAAGGAGCTGTTTCCCGATGCCCAGGTCACCATCGGTCCGGTGATCGAGAACGGCTTCTACTACGACTTTTCCTACAAGCGCCCGTTCACCCCGGACGACCTCGCGGCGATCGAGAAGAAGATGGCCGAGCTCGCCCGCAAGGACGAGCCGGTCGTGCGCGAGGAGTGGCAGCGCGACGACGCGGT
Source organism: Burkholderiales bacterium (assembly GCA_016790695.1). Lineage (GTDB taxonomy): Bacteria > Pseudomonadota > Gammaproteobacteria > Burkholderiales > JAEUOS01 > JAEUOS01. The sequence continues at coordinate 23,403 of JAEUOS010000160.1, read as the reverse complement.
GCGCTATTTCGAGTCGATCGGGGAGCGGTACAAGGCGGAAATCATTGCGTCGATCCCGGCGGATCAGCCGATCGGACTCTACCGCGAGGGGAACTTCGTCGACCTGTGCCGCGGTCCGCACGTCCCGTCGACCGGGCGCCTGAAGCACTTCAAGCTCATGAAGCTGGCCGGGGCATACTGGCGCGGCGACTCGAACAACGAGATGCTGCAGCGCATCTACGGCACTGCCTGGGCGAAGAAGGAGGACCTGGACCGCTACCTGCACATGCTCGAGGAAGCCGAGAAGCGGGATCACCGCAAGCTCGGCACCGCGCTCGACCTGTTCCACCTGCAGGACGAAGCGCCCGGCCTGGTGTTCTGGCACCCGAAGGGATGGATCCTGTGGCAGCAGGTCGAACAGTACATGCGGCGCGTCTACCAGGACAACGGCTACCAGGAAGTGAAGTGCCCCCAGATCCTCGACCGCCGCCTGTGGGAGCGATCCGGGCACTGGGAGAACTACAAGGACCACATGTTCACGACGCATTCGGAACACCGTGATTACGCGGTCAAGCCGATGAACTGTCCCGGTCACATCCAGATCTTCAATGCCGGGCTGCGTTCCTACCGCGAACTGCCGCTGCGCTACGGCGAATTCGGCCAGTGCCACCGCAACGAGACGACCGGCTCGCTGCACGGCATCATGCGCGTGCGCGGCTTCACCCAGGACGACGGACACATCTTCTGCACCGAGGACCAGATCCAGGCCGAGTGCCTCGCGTTCACCCGCCTGCTGCAGCAGGTCTACCGGGACTTCGGCTTCGACGAGGTGATCTACAAGCTGTCGACCCGCCCCGAGAAGCGGGTCGGATCCGATGCCTCCTGGGACAAGGCCGAGCGCGCGCTGTCGGAGTCCCTGAACGCGGCCGGCGTCGCCTGGGAGGAACTCCGTGGCGAAGGCGCGTTCTACGGCCCGAAGATCGAATACTCGCTCAAGGACGCGCTCGGGCGGGTCTGGCAGTGCGGCACGATGCAGGTCGACTTCAACATGCCGGAGCGCCTCGGCGCCGAGTATGTCGCCGAGGACAATGCGCGGCGGATCCCGGTGATGCTGCACCGCGCGATCGTGGGATCGCTGGAGCGCTTCATCGGCATCCTGATCGAGAACTCCGCCGGCGCCTTCCCGCTCTGGCTCGCCCCGGTGCAGGCGGTCGTCGCCCCGATCACCGACGCGCAGGCCGGCTACGCGTCGGAAATACAACAAAGCCTTAAAAAACACGGGTTTAGAGTCGAATCGGATTTGCGGAACGAGAAGATCTCGTATAAAATCCGCGAGCACAGCCTGCAGAAGGTGCCTTATGTCCTCGTCGTCGGCGACAAGGAGAAGGCGGCAGGCACAGTGGCCGTCCGTGCCCGCGGCAATCACGACCTTGGCGTGTTGCCGCTTCCAGCTCTCATCGATCGTCTTCGTTCCGAAGTCTCGAGTCGGGCTTGAGGTCGGGACCGGGCGTGCCTGTCGTTCAACGTTGATGAGGAGAAACCCATAGCTCAGGAACGCGCGCAGCGCCTCAACGGGGAGATCACGGCCCGTGAGGTGCGCCTGATAGGTGTGGAGGGGGAGCCCCTCGGAATCGTGTCAATCGGCGATGCCCTGCAGCGAGCAGAGGCGGCCGAACTGGATCTGGTGGAGATCGCGCCGCAGGCGGCGCCGCCGGTCTGCAGGATCATGGACTACGGCAAGTTCCGCTATCAGGAGCAGAAGCGGGCGCACGAGGCCAAGCTCAAGCAGAAGCAGATCCAGGTCAAGGAGGTGAAGTTCCGCCCCAACACCGATGACGGCGACTACAACATCAAGATGCGCAACCTGCTCAAGTTTCTCGAGGAAGGCGACAAGGCGAAAGTGACATTGCGCTTCCGCGGACGCGAGATGGCGCATCAGGAGTTCGGCCAGAGGCTGCTCGAGCGGGTCCGCAACGACACCGCGGAAGCCGCGGTGGTCGAGCAGTTCCCGAAGATGGAGGGCCGTCAGCTGATCATGGTGCTGGCGCCCAAGAAGCGCGATCAGGTCGCCAAGAAGAAGGCGGACGTGAAGCCGGCAGCCGCCGCAGGTGCGCCGGCGCCGCGGGCGCCGGCCGCATAGCCCGGTTCGTTGCAGTACCCGCAGTGGAGTCGTTGCGGCAAGAAGAAGTGATGTCCTGGTCTGAAAAGCGGTCCCTGACGGGGACCCACCTGTGCGTCACAAGACAATGGAGCAGTCATGCCAAAAATGAAGACCAAGAAGAGCGCTGCGAAGCGCCTCTTCGTTCGGCCCGGAGGCACGGTCAAGCGGGGCCAGGCGTTCAAGCGCCACATCCTGACCAAGAAGACCACCAAGAACAAGCGGCACCTGCGCGGCACGGCGGGCGTGTTCGAGACCGACCTGAAGTCGGTGGCGAAGATGCTTCCGTACGCCTGACCCCTCGTTTAGCGGTCGGTTAACTATTTTCGTCGGGAGCACATCATGCCAAGAGTCAAACGTGGGGTAACGGCGCGCGCGCGCCACAAGAAGGTCATCGACGCCGCCAAGGGATACCGCGGCCGTCGCGGCAATGTCTACAGGATCGCGAAGGAAGCGGTGATGAAGGCCGGGCAGTACGCCTACCGCGACCGCCGCGCCAGGAAGCGCGAGTTTCGCGCGCTCTGGATCGCCCGGATCAACGCTGCCGTGCGCGAGCACGGCCTGACCTACAGCGTGTTCATGAACGGCCTGAAGAAGGCAGCCATCGAGGTCGACCGCAAGGTGCTGGCCGATCTCGCGGTCATGGACAAGGCGGCGTTCGCCCAGATCGTCGGGCAGATCAAGGGCGCCGCCGCCTGACACCCGCCCGGTCAGCGAAAAAGGCTGCGTCGGTTTCGCAGCCTTTTTTGTTGGCGCGACACGCTGACAGCGCGTTTCACGCACCAGGACTCGTCATGCCAGATCTCGACAGCATCGTAGCGCAGGCGCGCACGCAGTTCGCCGCCATCTCCGAGCCGGCGCAGCTCGAAGAAGCCAAGGCGCGCTTCCTCGGCAAGACCGGGAGCGTCACCAGCCTGCTGAAGACGCTGGGCGGGCTGCCCGCGGAGGAACGCCGTGTCCAGGGCGAGGCGATCAACCACGCGAAGCAGGCGATCGAGGCCGCGCTCGCGCTGCGCCGCGACGAACTCGCGCGCGCGCGGATGGAGCAACGCCTGGCCGCGGAAGCCCTCGACGTGACCCTGCCGGGCCGCAACAGCCAGCGCGGCGCGCTGCACCCGATCCTGCGCACGCAGCGGCGTGTCGAATCGATCTTCCGCTCGATCGGATTCGACGTCGCCGAGGGCCCGGAGATCGAATCGGACTGGTACAACTTCACCGCGCTGAACAGCCCCGAGAACCACCCGGCACGCTCGATGCAGGACACCTTCTACGTCGACGCCAGCGACAGCGCGGGAAAGCCGCTCCTGCTGCGCACGCACACGAGCCCGATGCAGGTGCGCTACGCGAAGATCCACGCGGCCGCCCACCGCGAGCATCCCGAGATGGCCCCGATCAAGGTCATCGCGCCGGGACGCACCTATCGAGTCGACAGCGATGCCACCCACTCGCCGATGTTCCACCAGGTCGAAGGCTTGTGGATCGACGAGGACATCTCGTTCGCCGACCTCAAGGGGGTGTTCCTCAACTTCATGCGGGCGTTCTTCGAGGACGAGCACATCGTCGCGCGCTTCCGGCCCTCCTACTTCCCGTTCACCGAACCCTCGGCCGAGATCGACATCGCGTTCTCCAGCGGCCCGATGAAGGGACGCTGGCTCGAAGTGTCGGGGTCGGGCCAGGTGCATCCCGACGTGGTGCGCAACTTCGGGCTCGACCCGGAGCGCTACATCGGCTTCGCCTTCGGGACCGGCCTCGAACGGCTCACCATGCTGCGCTACGGCATCGGCGACCTGCGCCTGTTCTTCGAAGGCGACCTGCGCTTCCTGCGCCAGTTCGCCTGACCGGAGGATCGCGATGAAATTCTCGGAAAGCTGGCTGCGCACCTTCGTCAACCCGACCCAGGACGGCGAGGCGATCGCCCACGCCCTCACCATGGCGGGTCTCGAGGTCGAGGAACTGCAGACGGCGGCGCCGCCGTTCTCCGGCGTCGTCGCCGGCCGCATCGTGTCGTTCGCAAAGCACCCGTCTGCCGACCGCCTCAGCGTTTGCCAGGTCGATGTCGGCGACGCGCAGGCGCTCAACATCGTCTGCGGCGCGCCCAATGTCGCCGCGGGGATGCTGGTCCCCTGCGCCCGCGTCGGCGCGCGCCTGCCGCCGCTGCCCGGAACCGACGCGCAGCCCCTGGAGATCCGGCGCGCCAGCATGCGCGGCGTCGCCAGCGAAGGCATGCTCTGCTCGGCGCGCGAACTGGGCCTGTCCGACGATCATTCCGGCCTGCTCGCCCTGCCGGCGCATGCCACCCCGGGCGCCGACGTGCGCGCCCTGCTCGACCTCGACGATCGGATCTTCACCGTCAAGCTCACGCCCAATCGCGCCGATGCCCTGTCGGTCCTGGGCATTGCGCGCGAGGTGGCGGCACTCACCGGCGCGCCGCTCGTCGAGCCCGCCATGCCCGCCGTCCCCGCGACCGTCGGCGACGCCCTGCGCGTGACCGTGCACGCGTCCGACCTGTGCGGCCGCTTTTCCGGCCGCCTGGTGCGCGGCGTCAACGCGCGCGCCGCGACGCCGCAATGGATGAAGGACCGCCTGGAGCGCGCCGGCCAGCGGCCGATCTCGGCGCTGGTGGACATCTCCAACTACGTGATGCTCGAACTCGGCCGGCCGTCGCACATTTTCGACGCCGACAAGATCGCCGGCGGCGAACTGCATGTGCGCTGGGGCCGGGCCGGCGAGTCGGTGGCCCTGCTCAACGGACAGACGGTCGCGGTCGACGCGTCGGTGGGCGTGATCGCCGATGCCCGCGGCCCCGAGGCGCTCGCCGGCATCATGGGCGGCGACGCCACCGCGGTCTCGCTCGAGACCACGTCGATCTTCATCGAGGCCGCCTTCTGGTGGCCGGCGGCGATCCAGGGTCGGGCGCGCCGCTACAACTTCGCCACCGAGGCCGGCCACCGCTTCGAGCGCGGCGTCGACTTCTCGACCACGGTCGCGCACGTCGAGCGCATCACCGCGCTGGTGCTGGAAATCTGCGGCGGCGCGCCCGGTCCGATCGGCGACCAGATCCTGTCGCTGCCCGAGCGGCCACCGGTGCGCATGCGCGTCGCGCGCTGCCGCAAGGTGATCGGTGTCGCGCTGGCGAAGGACGAGATGCTGTCCGCGCTCGGCCGGCTTGGCCTGCCGCTCCGGGATCTGGGCGAGGTCATCGAGGTCACGCCGCCGCCGTTCCGCTTCGACCTGTCGATCGAGGAGGACCTGATCGAGGAGGTGGCGCGCATGCACGGCTTCGACAACATTCCGGCGCTGCCGCCGAAGGCGCGCTCGGCCATGTTCAATGCGCCCGAGTCGCGCCGAAGCCTGTTCACGCTGCGCGACATCCTCGCCGGGCGCGACTATCAGGAAGTGGTCAACTACAGCTTCGTCGATGCGGCCTGGGAGGCGGACCTCGCGGGCAACCTGACGCCGATCCGCCTCAAGAACCCGATCGCCAGCCAGATGGGCGTGATGCGCTCCAGCCTGTTCGGCAGTCTCGTCGCCAACGTCGCCTACAACCTCAACCGCAAGCAGTCGCGGGTGCGGGTGTTCGAGGTCGGCCGGGTGTTCCGCGCCGACGCCGCCGTGCCCGACGGCCCGCTCACCGTTGCGGGCGTCGACCAGCCGATGATGATCGGCGCCGTCGCCTTCGGCGCAGCGCGTCAGGAGCAATGGGGCAGCCGCGCCCGGCCGGTCGATTTCTTCGACGTCAAGGGCGATCTGGAGGCGCTGCTTCCCGGCGACCTGGCGGTGCGATTCGTCGCCGCCACCCACCCCGCGCTGCATCCGGGGCGCAGCGCGCAGATCTTCGCCGCGGACCGGCCGGTCGGCTGGATCGGCGAGCTCCACCCGCGCTGGGTGGCCGCCCACGACCTGCCCGGCGCCCCCGTCCTGTTCGAGATCGACACGGCCGTGCTGGTCGTCACCGCGGTGCCTTCGTATGCGGAGGTGGCACACACGCCGCCGGTGCTGCGCGACATCGCCCTGGTGGTCGACGCGGCCACCCCGGCGGGCGCCGTGCTGGCGACCCTCACAGCGGCCGCGGACTCCCGCGTCACGAGCATTTCTCTGTTCGATCATTACCGTCCGGCGAAGGCCGGCGGCGACCTCGCCGAATCGGAAAAAAGCCTTGCGTTTCGGGTAGTTATGCAAGATACTCAAAGAACCTTGACCGATGCAGAGGCGGAAGCGATGACGCAAAAACTGGTCGACGCCGCGGTCCAGGCACATCGCGCGAGATTGCGGGCATAAGACACAGGGGAGTTCCCGCCGGCCGAGGTTTCCGCCTCCCGGCGCGGAAGATCAATAACCATTTTCCCGGCATAGTCTCGAGGAAGCATGGAAGAGCCGATCACCACAGACCGGCCGGCGGCGACCGGCGCTGCCGCGCAGACTCTCACCAAGGCCGAACTGGCCGACCTGCTGTTCGAGAAGGTCGGACTCAACAAGCGCGAAGCCAAGGACATGGTGGAGACGTTCTTCGAGGAGATCCGCACCGCCCTCGAGAATGGCAGCAGCGTGAAGCTGTCCGGGTTCGGAAACTTCCAGTTGCGCGACAAGCCGCAGCGGCCGGGCCGCAATCCCAAGACCGGCGAGGAGATCCCGATCACCGCGCGCCGCGTCGTGACGTTCCACGCGAGCCAGAAGCTCAAGTCGATGGTGGAGGCGCACTACGGTGGCCGTAGCGCGAACAACTGATCGTGGCGCGGCCGTCCTGCCGCCGATTCCCGCAAAGCGCTATTTCACCATCGGCGAGGTGAGCGAGTTGTGCGGCGTCAAGCCGCACGTGCTGCGCTACTGGGAGCAGGAATTCACCCAGTTGAAGCCGGTCAAGCGGCGCGGCAATCGCCGCTACTACCAGCACCACGAGGTGCTGCTGATCCGCCGCATCCGCGAACTGCTCTACGAGCAGGGTTTCACCATCAACGGCGCGCGCAACCGCCTCGACGAGGGCATGGGTGTCGGTCTGAAGCCCGACGCGGCAAAGCCGGCGGCCGCGGCCGCCGCGCCGACCGATGAATTGGCGGCGATCCGCAAGGAACTCGCCGCGATCATCGAGCTGCTGCGCTAGACCGCACGTCGTCGCACGGTCGCGGCGCTCAGGCCGCCTTGCCGTGGCACTGCTTGTACTTGCGACCGCTCCCGCAGGGGCACGGGGCATTGCGCCCGGGCCGCTCGCCCGCGCGCCGCGGTTCGCCCGCCGCCATGACCGCGGGTTCCGCCGCGCCGCGCTCCCGCCAATGCGCGTGAATCGCGCGCAGCGCCGGGGCGATCGCCGCGACCGCGCCCGCATGGCGCGCGTCCGCGTCCGGCAGGCGTTCGATCTCCTGTTCCAGCTTGTCCCAGCCGGCCTCGGTGCCGTAGAGCTCGATGGTCTCGAACAAGTCGGGCCGCGCCGTGCGCAACGGCTGCCAGCCCGCAGGATCGAGCGCCATGCCTTTCAGGAACCCGAAGCACCAGTCGTCGATCACGATCTCGCTGCCGCCATCTGCCGGTCGCTCGGCGAACAGCGGCTCGAACGAATCCGGGTCGTGCGTCAGTCCCAGCGCGATCTCGTTGGCAAGGCGCAGCACCAGAGCCGCCGCCTGCTTTTCCGCCTTCGGCGACTGGAAATGCGGCGTCTGCGTTGCCGACGCGTGGTCCCAGACCCAGGGCATCCAGGTCGACGGCGGCAGCGGGCGCGGGCCCGACAGCACGGCGCACAGGTAGCCGTCCAGCATCGAGATGTCCATCGGCGCATCGAGGTCGGACGCGAGCAGGATGCGGTCGAGCGCCTCGAGTTCCTCCTCGGAGAGCGGGGTGTCGAGACCGGGTTTCATCGCCGCCCCCCGCCCGGCACCGCGCGGGCGCGCCCTGGCCCCGGCCCCGGCTCGATCGCAGCAAGATAGGCGACCTTGCGGTGCCGCGGCAACTGGCGGATCGCGTGCTCGGCGGACAGCGCCTCGCCCCGATCAGCGTAGGCGCGCGAGCCGAGCATGCGCTGCGGCGGGTTCGCCCGCGTGTACTTCGCGCCCTTGCCTGCCAGGTGTTGCGCATAGCGCCGTGCGAGGTCGTTGGTGACACCGGCGTAGTACGCGCCGTTGCGGCATTCGAGAAGGTAGACGTACCAGGTCTGCGTGCCGGCGGTCGCCCGCGGCTGCGTCGTCCTGGCCGTCCGTGCGCCGGAATCAGTCATCGGCGCGCGGCGCGAAGCCGAACCAGTCGCGCGGGTTGTCCCAGAGCACCCGCCGCTGGGCGGCCGCGTCGGGTATCCAGCGTTCCAGGAGCGCCAGTTGCGGGCCATAGTCCACGCGCGCGGGAAAGCGCACGAACGGCCAGTCCGAGCCCCAGACACAGCGGTCCGGCCCGAACGCCTCGAGGATCGCGGCGATGTACGCATCCATGTCGGTGTGCGGCCAGGGTTGCCGCGAGATGCGGAAGGCACCGGAGAGCTTGATTGCCGCGCGGCCGCCGCGCCCGAGATCCAGCAGGGCACGGAAGCCGGCCTGACCCAGCCCCCGCGCGGGGTCGAATCCGCCGCAGTGGTCGATGACCACGCGGATTCCCGTCGCCTCGAGAGCAGGCAGGACGTCGACGATGGCATCGTCGCGATAGTAGATCTGCGCGAACCAGCCGATCTCCTGCAGCCGCGACAGCAGGCGGATGCCGGCGTCGCCGCGAATCGACGTCGCATGCGCGAACAGCAGGTTGAAGCGCGCGCCCGCCACGCCGCCGGCGCGCAACGCCTCGAGTTCCGCATCCGTGATGCCGTGACCGATCAGCGCCACGCCCTTGAAGCGGCCGTTGGAGCGCGCGATGGCATCGAGCATGCAGCGGTTGTCCAGTCCGTATCCGGCCTGCGCGTTGACCAGCAACCCGTGCGACACGCCATGCGCGTCGAGGACCGCGGCGAACTGCGCGGGCGTGCCGCACTCCGCGGGGGCCGGCATGTGCCCGCCGGTATCGGCCAGCGGGAAGCGCTGCGGGTCGAACACATGGGCATGGCAGTCGACGGCTGGCAGTGCGAGCGGCATCGCGGCCTCCTAGTTCTCCGCCGGGGCACGGCCGCGCGCCAGTGCCAGCAGCGCGTCGTGCACCTGCGCATCGATCTCGATCCCGTCAACCATGCGCCGCTTGCGCTCGGCGAACGCACGCTCCGACGGCAGGCGTATCGCCTCGACGCCGTCCAGCCGCGGCGTCGCCTTGATCCGCGCCAGCATCGCGGTGAGCTCGCGCCGATAGTCGGCAAGCGGGACCAGCAGGTCGGGACGCAGCGCCATCAGGAGGTAGCCGTAGTCACGGCGTTCGCTGAAACCCGACCCGGCAAGCACCGCGAGCGCCTGCATGGCCAGGGCGAGGCCGAATCCCTTGTGCCCGCCAAAGGGAAGCAGCGCGCCGTCCCGGGCGCGCGCGGCGTCGGTGGTGGGGGCGCCCGCGGCATCGATCGCGACACCCGGCGGGATCGGCTTGCCGAGCAGCGCATGGAAATCGAGTTCCGTGCCGGGAAAGGCCGAGGTGCCGATGTCGACCACCAGCGGCTCGTCTTCGGTGGGGAAGCCGAACGCGATCGGGTTCGTGCCGAGCGCGGGCCGGGCACCGCCAGGCGGTGCCACCAGACTGGCCGCGCCGACCGTATGCAGTCCCACCATGCCGGCGCGCGCGATGCGCTCGACGTAATGGGCGCTGCGCCCGCTCATCCAGCTGTTGAACACCCCGACCAGCCCGAATCCCTGCGCACGCGCCTTGTCGATCACCGCGTCGGTCGCACGGTGCAGCGCGAGCATGCCCGACTGGTTGCCGCCGTCGATCAGCGTCGACACCGGCGTCTCATGCACCACGCGCAGGGGGAATCGCGGGCGGCGCGCCTTCGGATTGGCGGCAATCTGCAGTATCTTCGGCAGCCCCGAGTACTCGTAGCCGCACAGCGCCGCGTCGAGCACATGGTCGGCGAGCACGGCCGCGTCATCCGCGCCGTAGCCGCAGCCGGCCAGCGCGGCCAGGGCAAGCGTCCGCGCCTGGGGGACATCCAGACGCATGCGTGCGGTTGCCGCGCTCACGGAAGGGGCCGCCTCCCGAGCGCCTGCAGGCGCCCGGCGATGGCATCGTCGACGGTGACCGGCATCGACAGGATCAGCGCGGCATACGACTTGCCGTGCGGATCGAGGGAGAGCGAGCGGGTGACGCCGCCACCGAGCGCGTTCTCGAGCACCAGATTCACGGCCTCCACCAGCGGCAGTTCGTAGCGCGTGACCGCGCCGCGCACCAGCCCGCGGAAATGCGCGCGCACCGCTTCCGGCGTGACCTGCGCCAGGAGGATCGGATAGTACTCGGGGCGATACGCGATCACGCCGATATTGCAGGTATCCCCCTTGTCGCCGGCGCGTGCGTGGGCGATCTCGCGCAGATGGAAGCGCGCGCTCATCGCAGCCTCCGCCCGGGGCGCGCATGCGCGTCGCGGCGACGCCCCATGCCTCCGGTACGCGACGCGGCGCGGCTCATGTCACTTCCCAGGCGAGCCGCGCCTGCACCGCGGCGCGCGGAATCAGCACGGAATAGATCGCCAGCACCTCGCGCACGCCGGTGCGCGGCAGGGAACCCATGGCCGGGCCCTTGCCGACCAGCGTCTCGACCTCGCCGGCCAGGCGCTGGGCGTCGCGCCGGCTCCTGGCGCGCCCCGCGAAGCGCAGACGCACCTCGTAGGGCTCGTGCGCCGGCGGCAGGGATGCCTCGCCATGCAGCGAATCGAGCCCGATGTAGTCGACGCGCAGCTCGTCGAGCGCGACGCCGCCGATCTCCAGGCGCCGGCGCACCACCCGTTCGGCCAGGCGCGCGCGCTCGAGGCAGCCAAGGCCCGCGTAGGTGATCTCGGCCTCGCCGATCCAGCCCTCCTTGATGCCGACCGACACCTTGAACCGGTCCGGCCGCGCCCGCCCGCGGCCGCCGCTGATGCGCACGCGGTTCGCGCCGACCTCTTCCAGCCGCACCCCGGTGAAGTCGACCACCACGTCGGGCGTGATGTAGTTGGCCGGATCGTGGATCTCGTAGAGCATTTGCTCGGTGCAGATCGCACGATTGATCACCCCGCCCGTGCCGTCGAGCTTGGCGAGCACCGCGGTGCCGTCCGCCGCCACGTCCAGATACGGGTAGCCGAGGTCGCCGAGATCGGGCACCTCCTTGTAGCCCGGATCGGCGAAGAACCCGCCGGACACGTTCGCGCCGCACTCGACCATGTCGGCGCAGACCTGCCCCTGGCCCAGGCGGTCCCAGTCGTCCTGCGCCCAGCCGAACTCGTGGATCATCGGCGCCAGGAAAAGCGAGCAATCGGCGACCCGGCCGGTGATGACGATGTCGGCCCCCTGCGCCAGCGCGGCGACGATGTTGTCGGCGCCGAGGTAGGCGTTGGCGCTGACGATCTCGCCTGCGAGCGTGCACAACGGCGCCCCGCTCTCCATCAGCGTCAGGCTGTCGGCATGGCGCTGGCAATAGGCGAGCACGTCGTCGCCGATCACCGCGGCGATCCGCAGCGGGCCGAGCGACAGGTCGCGCGCGATCGCGCCGGCCTTGGCCATCGCCGCCAGCGGGTTGGCTGCGCCCATGCTCGTCACCACCCGGGTGCCGTGGCGGCGGCAGTGCGGCAGGGCCGCCCGCAGCCGATCCTCGAGAAGCTCGTTGTAGCCGGCCGACGGGTCCTTGAGCCGCTGTACGTTGGCCAGCGCGATGGTGCGCTCTGCCAGCGTCTCGTAGACCAGATAGTCGAGCGCGCCGCGCGCGGCCAGATCCGTCGCCGGCTCGACGCGGTCGCCCGCGTAGCTTGCGCCCGCGCCGATGCGCACGAACGGCCGATCGCGGCGTGAGTTCATTCGCCCTTGATGTTCTTCAGGCGGATGATCCGCGCCCACTTCTCGGTGTCCGCTCTCTGCAGCGCCGCCAGGGCGGCCGGCGTGCCTGGCGCCGGCACCACGCCGGAGGCGATCAACCGGCCCTTGACGGCCTCGCTCTCCAGCGTCCGCCGCAGCGCCTGGTTGACGCGCTCGACCTCGGGCGCCGGCGTGCCGCGCGAGGTGTAGACCGCGTACCAGTTGTTCGAGTCGACGCCGCTGATGCCGGATTCCTCGAGCGTGCGCGTGTCCGGCAGCAGCGGATGCCGCTTCGGCGCGGCGATCGCGAGCGCCTTGAGCTTGCCGGCCCGGATGTGGCTCAGCGCGACCGGAACGTCGATGAACAAGGCGTCGACATGGCCGGCGATGACGTCGGTGATTGCCGGCGCGACCCCCTTGTAGGGCACGTGGCGCAGGGTGGTCCGCGTCACGTCGGCCAGCAGTTCCATCGCCAGGTGCGGCACGCTGCCGATCCCGGACGATGCCATCGTCGCGCCGTCCTTGCGCTGACGCGCCGCCGCGAGGAAATCCTGCACCGATCCGGCCGGATTGCTGCTGCTCGCGACCAGCACCTCGTCGGTATTGACCACCAGGGTCACGGGCGTGAGGTCGCGCACCGGGTCGTAGGGAAGCTTGTCGTAGAGCGCCGGACTGATCGCGATGGCCCCGGTCGAGGTCAGGAACAGGGTCTGGCCGTCGGGCGTCGCCTTGGCGACGAAGTCGGCGGCGATGCCGGCGTTGGCGCCCGGCTTGTTCTCGACCACCACCTGGTGACCGAGTTCACGGCCCAATGGCTCGGCGATGACGCGCGCGACGAAGTCGATCGGCCCGCCGGGCGCGAAGCCGACCACCAGCCGCGTGATCCTTGCCTGCGCGCGGCCATGCAAAGCCGGCATCGCCAGCGATCCGGCCGCGGCCTGCATCAGGCGGCGGCGGCGCGTGGAAGTGGAGTTCATGGTCGATCCTGTCGAAGAACGCTCCGCCGGTGCGGAACCCGGCAGCTATTATATTGAGCGGCCCGCGTTCCGATCCCGCCGGTGCCTGCATCCGCGGGTTTGGCGCTCTGTTCGGCGCAACGAGGATCGTCGGCTTGCGCGAAAATGCGCGTCGTCACACTGCGCGACCATCATGTCTGCCGACACCCTGCTGCTCACCGCCGCCCTCGACTTTGCCTGCCGCAAGCACGTGCACCAGCGGCGCAAGGGAGAAAGCCGCGAGCCCTACATCAACCACCTGGCCGAGGTCGCCCACCTGGTCGCCGAAGCAACCGGCGGCACCGATCCGAACCTGGTGGCGGCCGCCCTGCTCCACGACTGCGTCGAGGACCAGGGCGTCACGCGTGCGGAGATCGCCGCCCTCTTCGGCGAGGATGTCGCCACGCTGGTGATGGAGGTCACCGACGACAAGTCGACCCCCAAGGAAATGCGCAAGCAGGCCCAGGTCGACCATGCGGCGCACATCTCGGCGCGCGCCAGGATCCTGAAGATCGCCGACAAGACCTCGAACCTGCGGGCCATCCAGCACAGCCCGCCGCCCTGGCCGGCAGCACGCAAGCGGCGCTACTTCGCCTGGGCACAGGCCGTGGTGGACGGCGCGCGCGGCGGCAACGCGTTCATCGACGCCGCGTTCGACGCCGAGGTCGCAAAGGCGGTGGCCTCGGGGCTGGCGGAGCCGGGATTTCGCTGGCACATGGCCCTGGAAACCGAGGGAGACGACTGACCTCGCGCCGGTGCGGCCCCCGCCGCGCCGCCCTAGGCCGCCGGCAGGACGGCGCGGACCGCATCCGCGACCGCGGTGCCGTCGAAGAAGCGCGGGTTGCTCCCGCCATGCAATTCGGCCGCATGACGGAACGTGAAGTGCGCGAAGTCGTCGGCGTCGAGCAGGCCGTCCTCGACCAGTTCGTAGGCTTCGGCCAGCACGCCCGACATGTCGGTGACGTCGAAGTGCCCGACATCCGAGCCGAACACCGCCTTCAGCCGCGCGCCATGGTGGTTGATGCGGCGATTGAAGGCGACCGCGGTCATCCGGTCATCCGCCTCGCAGCCGAAATAGAAGTTCGGCACGAAACGATCATGGAGATCGCGTCCGTCGCGGATGCCGCAGGCGGCAAATTCGTCGGTCGGCTCGGCCTCGTCGCCCTCCGGCGACACCAGGGTGTGGTCCCAGCCGTGCTCGATGCGTGCCGCGACCGCGCGAAAGCGCGCGTCGCCATGCGCCTCGAACATGCGCCGCAGCTCGGCCCGGTCGACCAGGTTCGGCGCAAGGTTGGCCCGCAGGGCCTGCAGGTTGCGCTTCTCCCAATGTTCGCAGAGGTCGTTGTAGAGATTCGCGGCCCAGCCCGCCCCGCCCTCGAGGAACGCGACCTTCAGTCGGGGAAAGCGGCAGGTCACGCCGCCGAGGAACAGCGCCTTGGCAAAGGCCTCGCCGGCGGCGGCAAAGTGGCCGACGTGGTTGTAGACGAAATTCGTGCTCGAACGCCGCGTCCCCCAGCCCATCGCGTTGTTGTGCGTCGCCGGCGCCACCTGCAGGTCGACGAAGCGCTGCCACACCGGGTCGTAGTCGTAGGCCGAATCGATCGCGAGCGGATCGATCCAGAACGCCTGTGCGCCGAGTTCGGGGGCGAGCGTCGCGACCGCGGGCAGCGGGCGCTGCACCGAGCCGGCGATCATCGCCGCCTTCAGGCCCAGCGTCCCGACCGCGAAGTCGAGTTCCTCGATCGCCTCGGCCGGGGTGTGCATCGGGATCGTCGCTGCCGGCGTGATCCGCGCCGCGTGATCGCGGAAGATCTCCGCATACATCAGATTGAGCGCGCGGCACATGCCGCGGCGCATGTCGGCGTCGATCGCGCCCGATATGAACGGAATGCCGACGGACGGGTAGATCACCTGGAAGTCGATGCCGAACTCGTCGAGCCGGCTGCGCATCAGGCCCGGCAGCAGCGCGGTGGCGCGATCGCCGGTGTGCGCGGGCATGACCCAGAACGGCCGCCGGATGATGCCGCGCTCGCGGCGCTGCTCCGGCGTCAGTTCGCTCCAGGTGCCCCAGGCGCCCGAGCGCATGATCGCCTCGTACCGGGCGGCCAGGTCGGCGCCGCCGGCCTGCTTGAGGAAGTCCATCAGCACCGGCGGGCACTCCACCAGATGCCCGTCGCCGTCGATCACCGGATGACCGAGGCGCGCGCGCACCGCGGCCGAGGTCAGACGTCCGCTCACGGCTTCACCACGTCTTGCGCGGCGGCGTCTTGACCTCGATGGTGACGCATTCCTCGAGCGCCTCGCTGTGGTGCGGCACGCCGCGCGGATGGATCCACGCATCGCCGGGACCGACGACGGTCTCGGTGCCGTCGATCACCAGGCGCATGCGCCCGCGCACCAGGTAGATCAGCGACTCGTGGTCGTCATGCTGGTGCGGCGGCACCTTCACGCCCTTGGCCTGCACGATCTCCAGCAGCAGTCCCTCGGCACCGACCAGGAGCGGCTTGACCGACACGGCGCCGATGTCCTTGCCGCGCCCCTCGACCTGCTCGAGTCGTTGCGCCGGCACCCGGGCATTGATGGCGACGAAGCCCGGCGTCCTGTCCAATGTTCGCGTTTGCATGCGCCCCTCCAAGAATCGCTGCCGTCCGTCGGCCCCGGCGGGACCGATCAGTTCTTCATCGTCTTCGGCAGCCACAGGATCATCTCCGGCCAGACGGTCATCACCGCGACGAATGCCAGAAGCAGGATGCAGAACGGCAGCGAGGCCCAGGCCACGCGCGCCTGCGAGTCGCCGGTCATCTGCTGGATGATGAACAGGTTGAAGCCCACCGGCGGCGAGACGTTGGACAATTCGATCGTCACCACCAGGAAGACGCCGAACCACACCTTGTCGAAGCCGGCCGCCGCAATCAGGGGCAGCGCCACCGGCAGCGTCATGACCATCGCCGACAGGCCGTCGAGCGCGGTGCCCAGGATCAGGTAGACGATCAGCAGCGTGAGGATCAGCATCGCGGGCGAGAGGCCCAGGGACTTCACCCACTGGGCCACCGCCATCGGAATGCCCAGCGTCGTCATCGCCTTCGCGAGGAACAGCGCGCCGCAGAGGATCAGGCCGATCATCGAGCAGGTCCGGATGGTCGACAGGAGCGCGCGCTTCATGTTCGGCCAGGTCAGCGATCGCTGCACCAGCGCGACGACGAGCGCGCCGCCGACGCCGATCGCGGCCGCCTCGGTGACGCTGGCGATGCCCGAATACATCGAGCCGATCACCGCGAGAATCAGGAACATCACCGGCACGAGGTCCTTGATTGCGCGAAAGCGGTCGCCCCAGGTCGGCCGCTCGCGGTCGGCAGGCGCCACCGCCGGGTCGGTCAGGGCGCGGAACATGATCCAGCCGACATAGGAGGCAGCGACCGCGAGCCCCGGCACGATCCCGGCGATGAACAGGTCGAGGATCGACGTTTCGGCGAGCACGCCGTAGACCACCATCGGGATCGACGGCGGGATCAGCAGACCGATGGTCCCGGCGCCGGCCAGCGAGCCCATCGCCAGGTCGCGGTCGTAGCCGCGCTTGAGGAGTTCCGCCAGCGTCATCCGCCCCACCGTCGCCGTGGTCGCCGCCGACGACCCCGAGACGGCCGCGAACAGCGTGCAGCCGAACACATTGACGTGCAGCAGGCCGCCCGGCAGGCGGCTCACCCACGGCGCCAGGCCCTTGAACAGCGACTCCGAGAGCCTGGTGTGAAACAGGATGTCGCCCATCAGGATGAACAGGGGGAGCGTCACCAGTTCGTCCGCGCTGATGCGGCCCCAGACGTCCTGCGCGAGCACGCGGTGGATCGGCATGTCGCGGTACCACTCGAGCGCGATGATGCCGGTGCCGAGCAGGGCAAAGCCGATCCACAGGCTCGACATGAGCAGCAGCAGCATGACGGCAAGGACGAACAGCGACGGGCCCATCATCGCGATCTCACTCCGCCCCGCCCTCGCCGGCCGCGCGCTCCTCAGCGAGGTCGGGCGCCTCGCCGATCAGGATCCGGATCGCCCGGGCCACGAGCGCGGCCAGCAGAAGGAACACGCCGACCGCAAGCAGCCCCTGTGGAATCCACAGGGGCGTCTGCATGACAAAGTACGACTTGCTGCCGCGCTCCAGGCTCTTGGCGGCCAGTTCCCAGAATCCGTAGGCGAGGATTCCGGTGACGGCCAGGGCCCCGAGCGTGCAGAAGAAGTCGAGCACCCGCACCAGCGGCCGCGGCAGGTATTCGAGCGCGACTGCCACCCGGATATGCGACGAATGGCGCAGGGCGAAGCCGGCGCCGCCCAGCAGCGTGACGGCGCACAGGTAGGACGCATACTCGACCGCCCACGGCTGCGACCAGCCGAGCTTCGAGGTGACCCCGACCTCGACGATCAGCATCACCGCGAGGACCGCGCAGCAGGCCGCCGCGAACCACGCGCCCCATTCGTTGAGGCGGTCGATCGCGGCGCACAGACGGCTGAGCGCGCCCCTCACGCCCGGGTCCGGCAGCGGTTACTGCTTGCCGGTCTTGGCGCGGTAGTCGGCGAGGATCTTCGCGCCCTCCGCGCCGACGTTCTTGGCGAAGTCATCCCACATGGGACGGGTCACCGCGCGCATCCGCGCCAGCAACTCCGGCGACGCCGGCTCGACGGTCATGCCGTTCTTGCGCAATTCCGCCATGCGGGTGGCGTGCTCGCCCTGGCTGACCTTCCAGAACTCGGGTTCCATCTCCTTGGCCAGGCGCTCGATCGCGCCCCGATGCTCCGCCGACAGCTTGTTCCAGGTGCCGGCGCCGATGACCATCATGTTCGACGCCCACAGGTGGTTGGTGTTGTAGGTGTGCTTGAGGAACTCCCAGTACTTCTGCGACACGGCGGTGGTGCCGGAGGTCATGACGGCATCCAGGCGACCGGAAGCCAGCGCAGGCACGATGTCCGGATTGTTCATCTGCTGCGGCACCATGCCGATCTTGCTGACCATCTCTGCGGTGACGCGGTCGTAGGTGCGCATGCGGACGCCCTTGAGGTCGTCGATCGACCGGACGGGCTTCTTGACGAAGAAGTTCTGGCTCGGCCACGGCACGACGTAGAGCACCTTGTTGCCGCGCTTGGCGAGCGAGGCCTCCCAGGACGGCCTGGCGAAACCGTGCATGACCCGCAATTGGTCGTAGTCGTCGACCAGGAACGGCAGGCTCTCGATACCCAGCAGCGGGATTTCCCCGACGTTCTGGAACCCGGCGAACTCCGCCATCGCCACGGTGTTGTCTTCCAGCGCGCGGATCGATTCGTTCGCCTTGATGCCCAGCGAACCGCCGGCGTGCACCGTCATCACCACCTGGCCCTTGGTGGCCTCGGCGACGCGCTTGGCGAAGTTCTGCGCGTTGATCGTGTGGAATTCCGTCGGCCCCCACGGCAGGCTGATGTCGAGTTTGGTCTGGGCCGTGCCGGACGTAGCAGCCAGGCCGAGTGCGATTCCAAGAAGAACAAGTCGCTTCACGAATGCCCCCTCAAGTACGAATGATTGGAAACCCGCGCGCCCGGGGCGCTACTTCGGCCCCGACCGGCACGCCCGATGCACAAAGTGTAGCAGCGATTTCGCCGCCCTGGCCGGGTATGTCCGGACATTTCCGCGCGGCGCGCCGGTCGATGCGCCGGCGTGCGCACCGTCCCGGTCTTCCGCATCGCCTGCACCACCAGGATGTGGTTGGTCGGGTAGGCTGTGTCTCCGGCAATCAGATCAGCATCGGCTGCTGCGGCGTCGGCGTCGGCTGCTGCCGGCTGGCGATGGCGCCGCGCAGTTGCCACACCAGCACGTCGTGCACGAGCCGGTTCTTCAACTCGGCGTGTTCGGGAGCGGTCCAGAGATTGTTCAGTTCCCCCGGATCCTCCTGCAGGTCGTACAGTTCCCCGTGTTCTTCGCCGAGGTAGTAGACGATCTTCCAGCGCTCGTCGCGGCGCATCACCATGTACTCGGCACCGGTCTGGATGTGGTCGCGCGCAAGCTCGGACCACGCTTCCCTGCGGATCGCGTCCGCCTCGCCCTTGAGGATCGGCCACAGCGACCGCGCCTCGAACGACGCGGGCGGTGTCACGCCCGCGGCCTCGAGGATCGTCGGCGCGATGTCCATCAGCTGCACCAGCGAGTCGCTGCGCCGCGCCGCGATGCCGTTCTTCGACCAGAGGATCAGCGGCACCTTCACGGAGGCCTCGTACATCGTCCATTTCTGGATGTGGCCGTGGTCGCCGAGCGCGTCGCCGTGATCGGAGGTGAAGATGACCAGGGCGTTGTCGAGGTAGCCCTTGGCGTCCAGCGTGGCCAGGATCGCGCCGATCTTGTCGTCGATCATCGTGACATTGGCCGCGTAGTGGCGACGGATGCGCAGCAGTTCCTCGCGCGTCGGCCTGTCCTTCCACGCCACCGAATCGTAGTTGTTGCGGATCATGTTCCTGCGCAGCGTGTCGTGCGAAGGCGGCTGCGCGGCCAGCTCGGCGTCGGTTGGCGCCGGCACCGGGATGTCCACGTCCTTGTACATGTCCAGATAGCGCGGCAGCGGATCGTATGGCGGATGCGGCCCCGGAAAGCCGATCTGCAGGAACAGCGGCGCGCCGGACTTGCGCTCCTTCAGCCACCACACGGCGTGGTCGCCGACGAACATGTCCGAGTGCATGTCTTCGTCGAGGTGCCACGGAAAGGCACCGACGGCATTGCGGTAGCCCTCGGCATCCGCGGAGAACCTCGTATAGCGGCTCGGCTTCTCCAGCTTGCGCGCGTGCAGGGCCTTGTCCCACTCGTCGTAGATTGCGCGCGGGTGTTCGTCGAGGAACAGCGGTCGGTCCTTGTTCTCCACGAAGAAGCGCTGGTGGAATCCGCCCTTCGCATCGTAGGGGTTGATGTGCATCTTGCCGATGTTCACGCAGTGGTAGCCGGCGTCAGCCAGCCACTTGACCCACGTCGGCTCCCAAGGATGGAAGTTCGTGAACACGCCGGTGGCGTGCGGGTACATGCCGGTGAACAGGCTCGCGCGCGATCCGACGCACACGGGCGAGGTGACATAGCAGTTGCTGAAGGCCGCGCCTTCGCGCGCGAGCCTGTCCAGCACCGGCGTCTTCATCCAGTGCGCGCCGAGCGCGTTGATCGTGTCGTGCCGCTGCTGGTCGGTGATGACGAGGATGATGTTCGGCTTGTCTGTCATTTCTACGGTCCTTCGGATATCCAAGTGAAGTGTTGCATTAAAGCCTGAGCAACTCCCGACCCCCGCGCCGACGGGAGACTTCAACACTCGGGCCATATCGGCTAATCGATACGGCGCCAAAACCCCAATTTTCGCCCCCCTTTCCCCCCGTACCACGGCATAAAAGTCAGGAGGTTTTGAGACGAAACGGGGTTTGAGACGGTTTTCGGGGGTGGGTGGCCATGGGGTCAGTCAGGAGCCCATAGCAAAAAGCCCCGCGTGGTGCGGGGCTCTGAGCGCCTGACAACCCGACTGAGCGAGTTGGCAGGACTTGTTCTGGCGGGGCAGAAGAGATTGTTTAACTAACTCGCTCAGTTTTCGACCCCCCTTTTTTTGGTGGGGACGGGGATTCGAACTTTCCTACATCGGACGGCTTTCGACCCAAAGCCGCCACTCGAATTCAAAAGGTACGTTCAGAATCCAAAATGTTGATTCGGCGACAACCACATCAGCTGCCGGCGCTCCTGGGGGGTGAACATCGATTCATACGTGCGCAGCATGGGGCCGTAATCGAGGCGGTACGGCGCCTTCAGGTAAGGCCAGTCCGATGCCCAGACGCACTGCTTCAGTCCGAAATCGCGCACCAGCGCCTGCACATACGGTCGCACGTCCGCAAACGGGTAACCCGCTTCAGAAAACTTGGCGAAGCCCGAGAGCTTGACCACCGCCCGCTGCTCGCGACCCAGCGCCAGCAAGGCCTGAAATCCGGCCTGTGACACCCCATCGGGCAGGTGCGGGCGGCCGCAATGGTCCACCATGACTTTCACATCCACCCGCGAGAGCATGGGCAGAAATCGAGGCAACAGGTCTTTGTCGACCTGGAACTGCGCCCACATGTCCAGCTGGCGCAAGCGCCGCAGCAAGGGCTCTATGCCGGCATAAAAATCAAACCCCATCAGTGCCGCATTGAACGCCAGGCCAATCACACCCTGGGCTTTGAGCACCTGCAGGGTTTCAAGCGGGCAGTCGTTGGGCACCACCGCAATGCCCTTAAATGCGCCTTGCCCGATCTGCAGGGCATGCAGCAGGCAGCGGTTGTCGGTGGCATAGCCCGAGTTGGGCCCCACCAGCAGGGCGTGCTTGACCTCGTAACACGCCATGAGCTGCAGGAAGTACTCCGCCTTGCCCATTTCCTGTCCAGCGGGGTGGTAAGCCACGTCCGGGTTATACGGGAACTTGGCCGGATCGAGCACATGGCAGTGCGCGTCGATCTTGGGTTCGGTCAGAACACCCATCATTGAAATGTGGCCAAAATAGCCTGACGAAGTTCGCCGGTAATTTCCGGTTTGACGCCAAACCAGGCCTCAAACGCTGGCACCGCCTGGTTGAGCAACATGCCAAGACCGTTGACCGTCTGGTGACCGCGCAGACGCGCCGCCTCCAGCAGGGGCGTTTCCAGCGGGATATAGATCAGGTCGGACACCATGGCCGACAGGGGCAGCGCGTCCAGCCGGATGTCCAGCGGCGGCTGGCCGTACATGCCCTGGTTGGTGGTGTTGACCAGCAGGGCGCAGCCTTCAAGCGCGGCTTCTCGCTGTTCCCAATCCAGCACCTGGACGACACCCCCCATGTCCTCGGCCAGTGCCTCGGCCTTGGCGCGGGTACGGTTGATCAGGCGAATCTCTCTCGCCCCCTCGGCCATCAAGCCAAACAGCACGGCCCGAGCCGCGCCGCCCGCTTGACCAGCACCAGGGCATGGATGAGCTCATCGGGCAGGCATTCGGTCGAAATATCGAAATGCTGCAGGGAACGCTGGGTCTGCGCCCCCCACAGGCGCGCCGCCGGCACGCGGATGTCGTCGAAGCTGTCGCGCTCCAGCCGGGTGGTACCGCCGTCGGGCGGGTGATCGGCCATGTCAGGCTCCCGAAGAGTTCGCTGTCAAAATACGGGTCGGTTCACCCTAGCAAAGACCTGCGCGTCTTTGAAGCGGCGCACACCTTCTCAAGCCCCCTGGAAGCCCCATGAGCACGAACATCACGCAAGCCGACCTGATCGAATCCATCGCTGCCGCGCTGCAGTACATCAGCTAAGTCTGAGCGTGGCGGAAGCGTCAGCCCAAGCGGCTTTGGCCAGCGTGTTACGCGGCGTGCTGATGGTGTGCAGCAGCGAAGACGGCTTCCGCCAGGGGGTTGCGCAGCGCAGATGGACCAGCGCGACACAATGCAAGTGCTTGTGCCGGTAAGCACTCGAACTCGTGCCTACCCTACTTGGGCACCCCAAACACCGGTCGGAATGCTCAGCGCTATGTCTGATGACCCTAACCGCAGCCCCAGACCCGGAGAAACAAACCTGTCCGCTAAGAACTCTGCAGCTTCTGCTGCGGCCGTGTTCGCCGGCCTTCAGCGAGGGCTTGAGCTTCAGGGCGGCAGCGTCTTTGATCTGGCAGATGTTGTACTGACGGCATTGCTGGAACTCGGGATTGAGATGGACGTAGGCGCGGCGCTGGTCGAAACGGTTGCGTCGAAGGCGCCGTCATGCGTGGAGCTTTGGAACGATCGCTTGGAATACGAGGTTCCGATTGCAACCAACAAGTTCGGCCGCTCCCTTTGGAGGAGACCTCCTGAGGAGTCTTGGGGTCCGCACCAGGCGGAGGTAATCGGTGCTGCGGCGTTGTTGCCCGATCGAACTTTCAATCCCTGCAGTCCAGCCGAATTGGAGATCTTTCGCTGGACGTACGAAGGCTGCATGGAGGACGAGCCGAGTGCCCAACACGAGAGGTCAGACGATGCTCTCGTAATCGCATTAGTCCGATGGCGCTCGTGCAGGCCGACTTACTGCGAGTTGCATCGAGAGGGCTTGTGGATGGTGGAGGGCGGCAGATGGGTGATGCGGCAAGGCTTCGCGAAGAGACGTTCTTACTGGGTCCATCGTGCCGGTATGTAGCGCGCCCCCTTACGCCAGTTTGATAGCCTCTTGCACCGGCCGATGTGCGTCAGTATAGGTCAAAAGATGTACCGAATGGGACTTGGACCCATTAAGTACATCAGCTAAGTCAGAAGTCAGCGAAAGCGTCGGCCCAAGCGGCTTAGGCCAGCGTGTTGCGCAGCGTGCAGGTGGTGTGCAGCAGCGTGCGTCGAAAGGGGTACTGAATGGGTCTTGGACCCATTCAGTACATCAGCTAAGTCCGCAGTCGGTGGAAGCGTCGGGGCAAGCGA
>JAEUOS010000059.1 GCA_016790695.1 Burkholderiales bacterium | reverse complement strand
CTCTGGGCGTTCGAGACCCTGGCCACGCTGGTCGCCGTCGTGGTGACGCTGCTCCTGATCGTCGGCACCTGGGACAACTTCCACAACGCCTGGTCGAAGGGCGACTCGTCGATGGACATCAAGCTGCCGCTGTGGCCGGTCAAGCTGGTGGTGCCGGCGATGCTCGCGGTGCTGCTCGCGCGCCTGGCGGTGCAGCTGTGGGGCTACCTGCGCATGCTCGCCGACCCGGCGCGCACGCCGCTCGCGGTGCCGGTGCCGGAAACCCCGGAGCAGGCCGCGCAGCGCGAGATCGACGAGGCCATGCGGCTCGCCGCCCCCGACGCCGGCGCCGCCGGGGGCACGCCGCGATGACGCCGCTCGCGATCGGCATCGCCGGGGCGCTCGGCCTGCTGCTGCTCGCGGTGCTCGGCGTGCGCATCGCCTACGCGGCGGCGTTCGTCGGCATCGTCGGGCTCGTCGTCCTGATGGGCAACCCGTACGCCGCGCTGGTCGCGGCCGGCACGATTCCGTTCGCCAAGAGCACCAGCTACGAGCTCTCGGTGCTGCCGATGTTCATCCTGATCGGCTACCTCGCCTACTACGCGGGGATGACGCGCACCAGCTTCGAGGCGGCCAAGCGCTGGTTCGGGTGGCTGCCGGGCGGGCTCGCGGTGGGCACGATCTTCGCGGTGGCGGCGTTCTCGGCGGTCTCCGGCGCCTCCACCGCGGCGGCCGCGGTGTTCGCGCGCGTCGCGATCCCGGAGATGCTGCGCGCGGGCTACAACCGCCGGCTCGCCGCCGGCGTGGTGGCCGCCGGCTCGACGCTGGACTCGCTG
The DNA here is from genome assembly GCA_016790695.1 of Burkholderiales bacterium. Classification (GTDB taxonomy): domain Bacteria; phylum Pseudomonadota; class Gammaproteobacteria; order Burkholderiales; family JAEUOS01; genus JAEUOS01. The sequence goes on along the minus strand of JAEUOS010000059.1, from coordinate 36,827 downwards.
ATCCCGCCCTCGGCGCTGCTTGTGATCTACGGCATCATCGTCGAGCAGTCGATCGGCGACCTGCTGATCGCCGGCTTCGTGCCGGGCATCATCTCGGCGCTGGTCTATTGCGCGATCGTGGTCCTGCGCTGCAAGCTCGACCCGTCGCTCGGCCGGCCGATCACCGGCTACACCTGGCAGCAGCGCTTCGAGTCGCTGCCGCCGACCGCGCCGATCTGGATCGTCATCCTGCTCATCTTCACCTCGATGCTGTTCGGCTGGGCCACGCCCACCGAGGCCGGCGCCCTGGGCGCGTTCTCGACCCTGGTGTTCGCGTGGCGTCACCGCATGACCTGGGGCCAGTTCCGCGGCGCGCTGCTCGAGTCGGCCAAGCTCACGGTGATGATCTTCACCATCATCTGGGGCGTGCTGATCTTCGTGCGCTTCCTCGGCTACGCCAACCTGCCGGCGACGTTCTCGGGCTGGATCGGCGACCTCAAGCTGCCGCCGCTCGCGATCCTGCTCGCGATCTACGCGATCTACCTGGTGCTGGGCTGCTTCATGGACGCCATCGGCATGATGCTGCTCACGCTGCCGATCGTCTACCCGATCGTCGAGGGCCTCGGCTACGACCCGATCTGGTTCGGCATCATCGTCGTCAAGCTGTGCGGCATCGGGCTCCTCACCCCGCCGGTGGGCCTGTCGGCCTTCGTGGTCAACGGCGTGCGCCCCGACATCCCGCTCGGCGACGTGTTCCGCGGCATCTGGCCGTTCCTGCTGGCCGACGTGCTCACGGTCGCGCTGCTCACCGCCTACCCGCAGCTGGTGACCTTCGTGGTCGACCTGCGGGTGCGCTGACGCCGGCGCGCCGCGCGCGCCGCGCTCAGGCGCCGCGGAACCGCGCCGGCCGCTTCTCGAGGAACGCCTGCACGCCCTCCTTGAAGTCCGCCGTGCGCCCGGCCACGCGCTGGCTCCGGCACTCGAGGGCGAGCTGGTCCTCGAAGGAGTTCTCCGGGCTCTGCCAGTAGAGCTCGCGGATCATCGAGAGCGCCACCGTCGGCCCGTCGGCGAGGTTGCGCGCGAGGCCGGCCGCCGCGTCCCCGAGCGCCGCGTCGTCGACGACGCGGTTGACGAGGCCCCATTCGAGGGCGGTCGCCGCGGGCAGCTTCTCGCCCAGGAGCGAGAGCTCGATCGCGCGCGCGGTGCCGATGCGCCGCGGCAGGAGCCAGGTCGAGCCGCAGTCGGGCACCAGGCCGATGCGCCGGAAGGCCTGCAGGAAATACGCCGACTGCGCCGCCAGCACCATGTCGCCCATCAGCGCGAAGCTCATGCCGGCGCCGGCCGCGATGCCGTTGACGGCGGTGATGATCGGGCAGTGCAGGCCGCGCAGGCGGCGCAGCAGCGGGTGGTACTGCGTCTCCAGCGTGGCGCCGGCCGGCGGCGCCTTGGCGCCGTCGCCTTCGCGCCGGCTCTGCAGGTTGGCGCCGGCGCAGAACGCCCGGCCGACGCCGGTCAGCACCAGGCAGCGCACGCCGTTCTCCGGCGCCTCGACGGCGTCGAGCGCCTCGCCGAAGCCGGCCAGGAGCTCCGGCGAGATGGCGTTGAGCACCTCGGGGTGGTTCAGGCGCAGCGTCGCGACCGACGCGTCGATGTCGAGCAGGATGCGGTTGAACTCCATCGCCGGGCTCCCGCGCGCTAGACGCCGATGGTGTAGCCGCCGTTGACCGACAGGTGCTGGCCGGTGATGTAGCTCGCCGCGGGCGAGAGCAGGAAGCACACCGGCTGCGACACCTCCTCGGGATTGGAGAAGCGCCCCATCGGCACCTGCGCGAGCACGCGGTCGCGGAACTTGTCGGACCGTATGGTCTCGGTCATCTCGGTCTCGACCACGCCGAAGCAGATCGAGTTCACGCGGATGCCCTTGGGCGCCCACTCGCGCGCCGCGCTCATGGTGATGCCCATCACGCCCGACTTGGCCGCGCCGTAGTTGATCTGGCCGATGGTGCCGCGGCGGCCGGCATCGGAGGAGATGTTGACGATGGTCGCCGGGCTCTTGTCGCCGGCATCGGCGCGCTCGAGCATGTGGCGCCCGACCGCCTGCAGGCAGTAGAACACCCCGGACAGGTTGACGTCGATCACCTGCTGCCAGGTGGCGGCCGACATCTTGTGGATCATCGCGGCGCGCACGATGCCGGCGTTGTTGACCAGGCCGTGCACCGCGCCGTGCCTGGCGACGACCTTGCCGACCATGTCCTGCACGAAGCTCGGGTCGGCGACCGAGCCGACGTGGGCCTCGGCGCGGTCCGCGCCCAGCGAGGCCGCGACCGCGCCGACCTTGTCGCCCTGCAGGTCGACCAGGATCGCCCGGCCGCCGAGGTCGACCACCAGCCGCGCGACCGCCTCGCCGATGCCCTGGCCGGCGCCGGTGACGATGACGTTGTTGCCTTCGAGACTCATCGGGTTCTTCATTGCTTCGGTTTCCTCAGGTTGGATGCGAATGCGCCGCTCACTGCCGCGCCTGGATGCTTGCCGCCAGCGCGAGCACGTTGCGCGCCTGCTTCAGGTGCGGCATGTCGAGCATCTTGCCGTCCAGGCCGACGGTGCCCAGGCCCGGGTTCTGCTCGAAGAGGTCGACCACCCGCCGCGCGTGCGCGACCTCCTCGGCCGAGGGCGTGAAGGCCTCGTTGATCACCGCGGCCTGGTCGGGATGGATCGCGATCTTGCCGACGAAGCCGGCGCGGCGGTCGCGCAGGCAGTCCGCCGCCAGGCCCGCGCGGTCCTTGTAGTCGACGTAGACGACGCCGACCGGCTGCGCGCCGATCGCGCGCGCGGCCGCGAGGCACAGCGACTTGGCCATCAGGTAGGGGTCGTCGTAGCCGCCGGTGGCCGGGTTGCGGTTGTCGGACGCGCCGAGCGCCGCCGCGAGGTCCTCGCCGCCCCAGGTCATCGCGGCGAGGCGATCGGAGACCCCGTCGAGATAGGTGTGGAAGGTCAGCAGCGACGCCGCGGTCTCGGTGGCGACGCACAGGATCCGCGTCGACCCGAGCGGCAGCCCCTCGCGCGCCTCGAGCGCCGAGAGGTAGTTGGCCAGGGTGTTGACGTCCCTGGCCGAATAGACCTTGGGCAGGCAGATGCCGTCGGGCGCGCCGGGCATCACCGCGGCCAGGTCCGGCAGGGACAGCGGGGTGTCGAGCGGGTTGATGCGCACGTAGAGCTTCTGGCGCGCGCGGTCGGGGCGCCCCTTGAGGTAGGCGCAGGTCATCTCGCGCGCGATCTGCTGCCGGTCCTTCGAGACCGAGTCCTCGAGGTCGAGGATCAGCGCGTCGGCGGGATTGTCGCGGCTCTTCTCCTGCTTGCGCTCGGAGTCGCCGGGAACGAACAGCCAGGAGCGCAGGATCATGACGGCCGCTTCATCATCATGCCGGTGCGCACCACGTAGGCGATCTCCTCGTTGCGCTGGTTGTAGCCGAAGTGCTCGAACACCACGAGGCCGGCGTTGGGCCGCGACTTGCTCTCGCGCATGTCCTTGATGCGGGTGACCGCGCGGATGGTGTCGCCGTGGAACACCGGCTTGGCGAAGCGGATGTCGGTCATGCCGAGGTTGCCGAGCGTGGTGCCGAGCGTGGTGTCGGCGACCGTCACCCCGATCACCAGCCCCAGGGTGAACAGGCTGTTGACGATGCGCTGGCCGTACTCGGTCTTCTTCGAGAACTCCTCGTCCAGGTGCAGCGGCTGCGGGTTGTGGGTCATCGCGCAGTACAGGATGTTGTCCATCTCGGTGACCGTGCGGGTCAGCGGATGCTTGAACTCCATGCCGATCTTGAACTCCTCGTAGTACAGGCCTGCCATGGCGGGATCTCCTCGTGTGGTTGCGTCAACAGGGTTCGATGCGCGTCGCGCCGGCGGCAGCCAGCGCGGCAATGCGATCGTCATCGTAGCCGATCTCGCGCAGCACCTGCGCGCTGTGCTCGCCCAGGCGCGGCACCGCGCCGCGCGGCTGCGGCTGGGTGTCCGACCACGCCGACGGGTAGGCCATCTGGCGCAGCGCGCCCTCGGTCGGGTGCTCGACGATCGCGAAGAAGCCGGTCGCCGCGAGGTGCGGATCGGCGATCAGCGACTCCATGGTGTGCAGCGGCATCGCCGGCACGTCGGCGGCGATGAACAGCGCCATCCACTCGGCGGTGGTGCGGGTGCGCAGCAGCGCCGCGAGCTCGGCGTAGAGCGCGGCGATGTGGCGCGTGCGCGAGGTCATGTCGCGGTAGCGCGGGTCGGCGTCGAACTCGGCCTCGCGGCCGAGCGCGCGGAAGAACGCGCGCCAGTGGCGGTCCGTGTAGATCATCGCGCAGACGAAGCCGTCGCGGGTCTCGTAGGGGCGGCGGTCGGGGTTGAGCATGCGCGGATAGCCGGGCGGCGCCACCGGCGGCTCGAACGCGTGGCCGTTGAGGTGGTCGCCGAGGACGAAGCTCGCCATCATCTCGAACATCGGGATGTCGATCTTCTGCCCGCGCCCGGTGCGCAGCTGGTGCACCAGCGCGGCGTTGATCTGGCCGACCGCCCACAGCGCGACACCGCGGTCGACGATCGCGGTGGGCGCGTAGCGCGGCGCGCCGCCGTCGGCGAGGTGCGCGAGCCAGGGCACGCCGATGCCGCCCTGGATCAGGTCGTCGAAGGCCGGCCGCGCCGCGTACGGCCCGTCCTGGCCGAAGCCGAACAGGCCCGCGTAGACGATGCGCGGGTTGATCGCCGCGACCGCCTCGTAGTCGAGGCCGAGGCCGCGCATCGTCTGCGGCCGCAGGTTCGTGACCAGCACGTCGGCGCCGCGCAGCAGGTCGAGCGCGGCGGCGCGCCCGGCGCCCTGCTTCAGGTCCAGCACGATGCTGCGCTTGCTGCGGTTGGTGTTGAGGAAGATCGCGCCCATGCCCGGATGGCGCATCGGGCCGATGCCGCGGATCGGGTCGCCCTGCGGCGACTCGACCTTGATCACCGCCGCGCCCATGTCGCCCAGGATCTGCGTCGCGTAGGGCGCCATCAGCATGTTGGAGAAGTCGATCACCCGCACGCCGGCCAGCGGGCCGCCGTCTTCCTCGTCGTCGTCGTCGTTGTTGTCGTCGTGCTCGTTCACGGTCGGATTCCATGCGCCCGCGCGCGCCGCGCCGGCGCGGCGCCTCAGTACGACTTCGGCAGCCCCAGCACCCGCTCGGCGATGTAGCAGAGGATCAGGTGCGGCGTGATCGGCGCCAGGCGGTGGATCAGCGCCTCGCGCAGGTAGCGCTCGACGTGGTACTCCTTCGCGTAGCCCATGCCGCCGTGGGTGAGGATGGCGTTGTTGCACGCATTGAAGGTCGCCTCGCCGGCGAGGTACTTGGCGGCGTTGGCCATCGCGCCGCAATCCTCGCCGCGGTCGTAGAGCTGCGCCGCGCGGAACGCCATGAGGTTGGCGGCCTCGAGCTCGGCCCAGCTCTGCGCCAGCGGCTGCTGGATCGCCTGGTTCATGCCGATCGGCCGGTCGAACACCACGCGCTCCTTCGCGTAGCGCGTGGCCTTGTCGAGCGCGGCGCGCCCGAGCCCGACCAGGCCGGCGGCGATCAGGATGCGCTCGGGATTGATGCCGTGCAGCAGGTAGCGAAAGCCCTTGCCTTCCTCGCCGATGCGGTTCTCCACCGGGATCTCGAGGCCGTCGAAGAACACCTGGTTCGAGTCGACGCACTTGCGGCCCATCTTGTCGATCGCGCGGATCTCCATCTTCGAGCGGTCGATGTCGGTGTAGAACAGCGACAGGCCGTCGATCGGCCGCTCGGTCGCGCCCTCCTCCGAGGTGCGCGCGATGAGCAGGATCTTGTTGGCCACCTGCGCGGTCGAGATCCAGATCTTCTGGCCGTGCACGACGTAGCGGTCGCCCTTTCGCACCGCGCGCGTCCGCAGCCGCGTCGTGTCCAGGCCGGTGTTGGGCTCGGTGACGCCGAAGCAGGCGATGTCGGTGCGCTTGATCAGGGGCGGGAGCATGCGCCGCTTCTGCTCCTCGGTGCCGAAGCGCACCACCGGGTTGATGCCGAAGATGCCGATCGACACCGACGAGACGCCGCCGTTGCCGGCGCCGGACTGCGAGATCGCCTGCATCAGCAGCGCGGCCTCGGTGATGCCGAGGCCCGAGCCGCCGTACTCGGTCGGAATCGCGATGCCCATGTAGCCGTGGTCGGCGATGGCCCGGCAGAACTCCTCGGGAAAGCGGCCGTCGTCGTCGCGCGCGAGCCAGTAGGCGTCGCCGAAGCGCTCGCACAACCGGGCCACGCCGTCGCGGATCTGCAGCTGCTCGGCGGTGAAATCCACGCTCATCGCATCGTTCCTGTCGTCGTCGGGGGCGCGCCGGCCGGCGCCGCGGCCTACTTCTTGTCGTCGGGCAGCGTGATGTCGAAGCGCTTGAGCGTCGCGGCGAGGCGGTCGTACTCGGCGCGCCACGCGGCCTGGTCCTGCGCCGCGGTGCCGGTCGCCGCGAGCACCAGCCCGGTCGCGGCGAACTTGCCCTTGAACGCCTCGGTCTGCGTCACCTGGGTGATCGCGCGGTTGATGGTGTTGACGATCGCCTCGGGCGTCTTCGCCGGCGCCACCACCGCGATCCAGGGCACCCAGTTGTTGGCGGTCATGAACTCCGGGAAGCCGGCCTCGATCATGGTCGGCACCTCGGGCAGCTGCGGAATCCGCGCCGGCGACGCCACCGCGAGCGCCACCAGCTTGCCGCTCTGGATGTGCTGCAGGCTGCCGGACAGGGTGTAGGTCGCGAAGGTGACGCGGCCGGCCAGCAGGTCCAGCGTGCCCGGGGCCTGGCCCGGATAGTTGATCGCGCGCGCGTTGCCGTTGTACATCTTGTTGAACACCAGGAAGGCCTGCCCGGTCGGCGTGAGCTGCGGCTGGCCGATCGAGGCGTAGATCACGTCCTCGTTGCGGTTCTGCATCTTCGCCAGCAGCTCCTTCATGGTCCGGATGCCCGACGCCGCATGGGTCATGAAGATGATGTCGTACTTGGTGTAGATCGACACCATGCGGAAGTCGTCGAACGGCTTGAAGTTGACCGTCTTGTCGAGCAGCGGCAGCGACACCACCTGGGTCGAGCCGCAGTACATGATGGTGTGGCCGTCGGGATCGGCGCGCGCGACCGCCTCGGCGGCGATCTTGCCGGAGGCGCCGGGCCGGTGCTCGATGACCACCGGCACGCCGAGCGCCGGCGCGAGCGCATCGGCGAGCACGCGCGCCGACAGGTCCACCGGCCCGCCCGGGGTGTAGGGCAGCACCATGCGGATCGGCCGGTTGGCGAGCGCCTGCGCGTGCACGGGCGCGGCAAGGACGGCGGCGCAGGCGGCGCCCGCCGCGACGAACCACTGCAGATTGCGTCGGATGCTCATGGTGTCTCCTGGTCGGACCGTGGATGGGCTGCGCCGGTCACTTCCTGTCGGCCGGCAGCGTGATGTCGAAGCGCTTGAGGGTCGCCTCGAGCCGGTCGAACTCGGCACGCCAGGCGGCCTGGTCCTCGGCGGCGCTGCCGGTCGCGGCGATGCGCAGCCCGGTCGCGGCGAACTTGGCCTTGAACGCGTCGCTGCGCGCGGCCTGGACGATCGCGCGGTTGATGGTGGCGACGATCGCGTCCGGGGTCTTGCCGGGCGCCGCGACCGCGATCCACGGCAGCCAGTTGTTGGTCGCCATGAACTCCGGGAAGCCGGCCTCGGCCATGGTCGGCACGTCGGGCAGCTGCGGGATGCGCTCCGGCGAGGCGACCGCGAGCGCCACCAGCTTGCCGCTCTGGAGGTGCTGCTGGGTGCCGGTCAGCAGGTAGAACGCGAAGGTCACGCGGCCGGCGAGGAGGTCGAGCAGGCCCGGCGCCTGCCCGGCGTAGTTGATCGCGCGCGCGTTGCCGTTGTAGAGCTTGGTGAACACCAGGAAGGCCAGCCCGGTCGGCGTGAGCTGCGGCTGGCCGATCGAGGCGAAGATCACGTCCTCGTTGCGGTTCTGCATCTTCGCCAGCAGTTCCTTCATCGACCGGATGCCCGAGCCCGCGTGGGTCATCGCGACGATGTCGTACTTGGTGTGGATCGACACCATGCGGAAGTCGGTGAACGGGTTCGCGCCGAAGCTCTTGTCGAGCAGCGGCAGCATCACGTACTGGGTGTTGCCGCCGTACATCAGGGTGTGGCCGTCGGGCTCGGCGCGCGCGACCGCCTCGGCGGCGATCTTGCCGGACGCGCCCGGCCGGTTCTCGATCACCACCGGCACGCCGAGGATCGGACTGATCGATTCGGCGATCAGGCGCGACGCGACGTCGACCGGGCCGCCGGTCGAATACGGCGTGACGATGCGGATCGGGCGGTTGCCGAGCGTCTGCGCGAGCGCCTGCGACGCCGGCACGGCCACGGACAGGGCGGCGGCCGCCAGGAGGCCGCCGGCGAAACTGCGCAAGGACGTCATCTTGGTCTCCCCGGACGGCACGCGGCACCCACGCGCGTCGGGGTGCGTGGGTGCGCACACGCGCGCCGCATTGTACGAATATCCGTATTCCATACGAAAATCTCGCGTGCGTCGGTTTTAGTCCAATCATCCGGGCCTGTCAAGCCGGGATGCCCCGAGCGGCACGCGCCCCCATGCCGCCGGTGCCGCGGGTAACATGCGTGGCGCGCATGCAGCCTGGCGCCCGCGCCCACCGCCATCGAGGTTCCCCCATGATCCGCACCGTCCGCCGCGCCCTGTGCCGCCTCCTCGCCGCTTCGGCCCTCGCGGCACTGCCGCTCGCCGCGCTCGCCCAGGCCTATCCCAACAAGGCGATCCGCTTCGTCGTGCCCTACCCGGCCGGCGGCGGCACCGACATCATCGCGCGCCTGATCGGCACCAAGCTGACCGAGGCCTGGGGCCAGCAGGTGGTGGTCGACAACCGGCCCGGCGCCAGCGGCATCCTCGGCAACGACCTGGTCGCGAAGGCGGCGCCGGACGGCTACACGGTGCTGATCGGCATCACCACCCTGGTGCAGATGCCGCACCTGAACGCCAAGCTGCCCTACGACGTGTTCAAGGATTTCACGCCGGTCGCGCAGCTCGCGCTGTCGTCGAACCTGTTCGCGGTGCCCGCGAACGCGCCCCACAACAACCTCAGGGAATTCATCGCCGCCGCGCGCGCCGCGCCGGGGAAGTTCAGCTACGGCTCGTTCGGCGCCGGCACCACCTCGCACTTCCACGGCGAGCTGTTCAACCTGCAGACCGGGCTCACCCTCACCCACGTGCCCTACAAGGGCGGCGCGCCGCTCGCGACCGACCTGATGGGCGGCCAGGTGCCCGCGGGCTTCATCGACCTGACCTCGGCGCGCGCGCACATCGGCTCGGGGCGCATGAAGTTCCTCGCCATCTCGGGCACGCGCCGCTTCAGCGGCCTGCCGGACGTGCCCACCTTCGCCGAGCAGGGCCTGAAGGACTTCGAGGCCTCGGGCTGGTTCGGCATGCTGCTGCCGGCGAACGCGCCCCGCGAGGTCACCGCGAAGCTCGGCGCCGAGGTCGCGCGCATCCTCAAGCTGCCCGACGTCCAGGCGCGCATCGCCGACATCGGCCTGATGACCGTCGACACCAGCCCCGAGGGCTTCGCCGCGGCGATGAAGAACGACTACGCGGTCTGGGGCCGCGTGGTGCGCGACGCGAAGATCAAGCTCGAGCAGTAGCGCGCCCCGCCGCTACTCGCGCACCGCGCTCCACGCGAGGGGCGCCGCGCCGTCGCCGGCCGCCTCGCCGGCCATGCGCGCGCCGTCGACGCGGCCGCGGTACTGGCGCGAATTGCCGTCGCGGTCGAACGCGGTGAAGCTGATCTCGGTGCCGCGCAGGCGCGCGCCGATCACGTTGACCGGCCGGCCGCCGCGGCTGCCGCTGGTGGCGAGCATCTGGTGCTTCTGCTCGATCGCGACGACGATCTCGTCGCCGGACAGCGACACGCGCCAGCGGCCGCGCACGTCGGCCGGCACCACCCACAGGTAGCCGGTGCGGTTCTCGACGCGGATGGTCTCGTCGGACTCCCAGTCCTCGAGCGTGAAGTGGTGCGAGACCACGCGGACACCCGGCCTGAGCGCGAGCAGGCGTGGCTTCAGGCGCGTCATCACCCCGGGACTGATGTAGAGCGCGATCACGGTCGCGCGCGACAGGTCGGCCGCGAACAGGTCCTGCTGGAGGAACTCGGTCAGGTGCGATACCCCCTGCGCGCGCGCCGCGGCGAGCGACACCCGCACCAGGTTGGGCTCGAGTTCGACGCCGATGCCGCGCGCGCCGAAGTGCTTCGCCGCGTAGATCGGCATGCGGCCGTCGCCCGAGCCCAGGTCGATGACGACATCGTCGCGCGTGGTGTCGGCCATCTGGAACATGCGCCGGATCATGCGCTCGGGCGTCGGCACCCAGACCGAGTCCTTGCTCACCTGGCCGATCTGCGGCGCGGCATCGGGCGCGGCGTTCTGCGCGACGGCGGCGCCGGCGGCGAGGAGAGCAGGCAGGAGGACGGCGGCAACGGCGTGGCGCATGATCATGGGGGTCGGGTGGAACGAGGCGCGAAGCATAGCGCCCCGCGGCGCCGCCGGCCGGCGGCGCGCGCGGACGCCGTCCGCGGCCTCAGGGGCGCATCTTGCGCCAGGAGTCCTTGACGCGGATCTTGTCGCCCTGGAAGGTGAACAGGTCGCCGCCGTCGACCTCGACCCGCCTGCCGTCGCTGGCCCGGGTGCCGACGAAGGTCCATTCCGACATGCCGCGGCGGCCGGCGACGAGGTGGCGCGCGCGCGTCCACTGCGCATCGGGGAAGTCGGCCCAGGCCTTCATGAAGCCCGCGCGCACCGCCTCGCGGCCGACGTAGCGCGTGCCGGCCGCCTCGGTGCCGGTCCAGGCGTGGAACACGCAGTCCGCGGCCATGAACGACATCAGCGCGTCGATGTCGTGGCGGTTCCACGCCTGCGCGAAGGCCTCCAGATGGTCGGCCGTGACCGCGGGCGGCGCCAGGACCTCGGCCAGGAACTGCGCGATGGCCTCCTCCACCGTCGCGCAGCGCTCGCCGCCCGGCAGCGTCGCGGCCTTCAGCACCACCGCGGAGGCGCCGTCGTAGAAGTGCGGCCTGCCCGGCACCACGTAGTGGCGCACGCCGAGCCCCGCGCGCGCGGCGCAGGACGCGAGCGCGCCCGCGCGCGGCGGAATCGACGGCAGGTCGTCTTCGCCCTCGACCACCAGGACCGGCGGCAGCCCGCGCCCGCCGTGCACGTAGTACGCGGCGTCGTCCTTGTCCATGCCGGCCGACAGGCCGACCACCGCCGCGGCGCGCTGCCCCAGCGCGAAGACCGCATACGCCGACGCGAAGCCGCCGGCGGAGAAGCCGCCGATGGCCATGCGCTCGGGGTCGATGCCCCAGCGCGCCGCATTCGCCTGGATGAAGCCGAAGGCGCCGGCGACATCGGCATAGGCCGCTTCCGAGCCGTCGAGGAGTTCCTCGTGCGTTGCCGGCGGCAGTCCCAGGAGCCCGCGCACGTAGTCGATGCGGTCGCGCTCGATCGCGCCGCGGTTGCGCTTGATCGGCAGCGGCTGCGGCGGCGGGCGCTCCTGCGTCAGCCGGTAGCCGATGGAGAAGCACGCATAGCCGCGCGCGGCGAAGCGCTCGCAGTACACGTGCACCGGCGTGTTGCGGAACGTGCCCTGCTCGAACTCGTCGCGCTCCTTGGCGCCGCGGTGGAACGCGCCGCCGTGCGAGAGCACCAGCGCCGGCCGGCCGCCGGGCGGCGCGTCGCCCGCGGGCAGGAACACGTCCATCAGCAGCGCTCGCGTGCCGGGCCGGTCGGTGCCGAAGCCGATCGCGCCTTCGCCGTAGCGGACGTCCCGCTCGATGCGGATGGCCGCGTGCGGCCCGGAGGATTGGTCGTTCGTCATCATGTCTCGCAGATCAGCCCGGCGTGATGCCGGCACCCTTCACCAGTTCGCCCCAGGCCTGCACGTCGCGCCGGAACATCGCGCCCCACTGCTCGGGCGTCGTCGCGGGCTGCACCGGGAACATCGCCAGGTCGAACAGGCGCGTCCTGACCTCGGGCTGCGCGATGATCTGGTTGACGACGCGATTGAGCCGCTCGACGATCTCGCGCGGCGTGCCGGCCGGCGCGAACATGCCGTGCCAGCCGACCAGGTCGAACGGGAGGCCGGACTCGGTGAGCGTCGGCACGTCGGGCAGCGCCGGCAGGCGCTGGGTGCCGTTCAGCGCGAGCGCACGCAGCTTGCCCGCCTTCACCTGGGGCGTCTGCGACAGCGCGTCGAGGATGGCCACGGTGATCTGCCCGCCCTGCAGGTTGGTGCCCGCGTTGCCGGCGGAAAAGGGCACGTGGGTCATCGCGATGCCGGCCTGCCGGTTGATGCTCTCGCCGATCATGTGCGATGGCGAGCCGACGCCGAACGACCCGTAGCTCACGCCGTTGGGCTCCTTCTTCGCCAGCGCGACCAGGTCGGCAATCGTGCGCAGCGGCGAATCGGCGCGCACCAGCACCAGCAGCGGCGCGACCGCCATCTTGGTGACCGGCACGAAGTCCTTGACCGGATCGTAGCCGAGGCTCTTGAACAGGGACGGCGCGATCGCGAAGCCGCCGGCGGTGGTCATGATGGTGTAGCCGTCGGCGGGCTGGCGCGCCGCGAGCTGCGCGCCGATGTTGCCGCCCGCGCCCGGGCGGTTCTCGACCACCACGGGCTGGCCCAGTTCGACCTGCATGCGCTCCGACAGCAGGCGCGAGACGATGTCCCCGCCGCCGCCGGCCGCCCACGGATGGATCAGGCGGATCGGCCGGCTGGGCCAGGCGCCGCCGGCCGCCTGCGCGAACGCGGGTGTCGCGCCGGTCGCGGCCAGGCCCGGCACGGCCAGGCTTGCGGCCGCGGCGGCAAGCCGTCCGAGCGCGCCGCGGCGCGCGCGAACGTCGGGACCCTCGACGGGCAGGGGGCGGCGGGTCGACGCCATGGAAGCACCTCGGGGAAGCGATGTCAGGGAACGCGCGCCCGCATCACGGCGGGGCCGCATGCGCGCGGCGCGCGTGGTCGGGAACCACGCTCGAAAAATAGCACAGTTGATCGTGCCCGCTCCCGCTGCGGGCCGGGGCGCCGGTGCGCCGACCGGCGCCGGGACCGGAGGCACCCGGATGTTGTGTACCCTCTGTCCGGCGCCGCCCGCACCGGGGCCCCCCGAAGGAGACCGACCGCATGACCGCTCCCGCATCCGATGTCCTCGTCGTCGGCGCCGGCCTGGCCGGCCTGGTCACCGCACTCGAGGCGCTGCGCGCGGGCCTGCGCGTGACCCTGGTCGACCGCGACACGCCCGAGCGCCTCGGCGGCCTGGCGCTGTGGGCGTTCGGCGGCATGGCCCTGGTGGGCACGCCGCTGCAGGCGCGCATGAAGATCGCCGACTCCCCGGAGCGCGCGCTGCGCGACTGGCTGCGCTTCGGCGAACTCGATCCGGCCGACACCTGGCCCATGCAGTGGGCCCGCCACTACGTCGAGCACTCGCGCCGCGATGTCTACGACTGGCTGGCCGGCGAAGGCGTGCGCTTCATGCCCGCGGTGAACTGGGTCGAGCGCGGGCGGCACGGCGACGGCAACAGCGTGCCGCGCTATCACATCGTCTGGGGCACCTCGCGCGCGCTCGCGCAGCGCATGATCGCGGCGGTGCGCGGCGCCGACAGCGGCGGGCGCCTCACGCTGCTGCACCGCCACCGCGTCATCGCGCTCGACCGGCAGGGGGGCCGCCTCGCCGGGGCCGTGGCGGTCGACGAGGCGTCCGGCGCGGAAACGCGCCTGCAGGCGCCGGTGGTGGTGCTGGCGATGGGCGGCATCAACGGCGGCCACGCGGAATGCCGCGCCAACTGGCCGCGCGATCGTCCGCTGCCCAGGGCCATGCTCAACGGCGCGCACCCGTTCGCCGACGGCCGCCTGCACCACTGGGCGGCCGACCACCTCGACGCGCGCATCACCCATGCGGGCGAGATGTGGAACTACGCGGCCGGCTTTCCGCACCCGTTTCCGCACTTCGAGGGGCACGGACTGTCGATCATTCCGTGCAAGTCGGCGCTGTGGCTGGACCACAAGGGCGAGCGCATCGGCCCCGAGCCGCTGGTGACCGGCTTCGACACCCACTGGCTGTGCCAGCGCGTGGCCGCCCAGGAGAAGCCCTGGACCTGGCACCTGCTCAACTGGCGCATCGCGGCCAGGGAGTTCGCGATCTCCGGCGCCGAGCACAACCAGCGCATCCGCGACATGCAGTTCCCGCTGTTCCTCAAGGAGACCCTGCTGGGCAACCACCGCCTGGTGCGGCAGATGGCCGCGGAGAGCCGCCACTTCCTGATCGATGACACGCTGGCCGGGCTGGCCGCGAAGATGAACGCGCTCACCGCGTCGCACGACGTCGACCCCGCGGTGCTCCAGGCCACGGCCGACGCGTTCGACGCCAATTTCGACCGCGGCGGCCGCCTGCACAACGACGACCAGATCCGCCGCATCCTGCACGCGCGCCAGTGGGGGCCGGACCGGCTGCGCACCTGCAAGCCGGCGCCGCTGCAGATGCCGGGCGCCGGGCCGTACATCGCGATCCAGACCCAGCTCATCACGCGCAAGAGCCTGGGCGGCCTTCGCACCGACCTGCAGAGCCGCGTGCTCGACGGCGCGGACCGGCCGGTGGACGGGCTCTACTGCGCGGGGGAGGCGGCCGGCTTCGGCGGCGGCGGCGCCAACGGCAAGCGCTCGCTCGAAGGCACGTTCCTGCCCGGCTGCATCCTGACCGCGCGCGCCGCCGCGCGCTCCTTCATCCACGGCCGCGGCGCGCGCTGACACCGGAGGAACACCCTGCCATGCACACCCCGTCCATGAACGGCGCGCAGTCCCTCCTGCAGACCCTGGCCGATGCCGGCATCGAGGTCTGCTTCACCAATCCCGGCACCAGCGAGATGCACTTCGTCGCCGCGCTCGACGGCGAGCCGCGGATGCGCGCGGTGCTGACGCTGTTCGAGGGCGTCGCCACCGGCGCCGCCGACGGCTACGCGCGCATGGCCGGCAAGCCCGCCGCCACCCTGCTGCACCTTGGCTGCGGCCTGGGCAACGGGCTGGCCAACCTGCACAACGCGCGCAAGGGCAAGGTGCCGGTGGTCAACATCGTCGGCGACCACGCCACCTTCCACACGCAGTACGACGCCCAGCTGCAGTCCGACATCGAGACCGTGGCGCGCAACGTCTCGCCCGGCTTCATGCGCACCGCCGGAACCACCGCCGACCTCGGCCGCGACGCCGCTGCCGCCGTGGCGGCCGCGCAGGGCCCGCCGGGCCAGGTCGCCACGCTGATCCTGCCTGCCGACGTGTCGTGGGGCGCGGGCGGCGTGCCCTCCCCGCCCGTCGCGGCACCGGCTGCCGCCGCCGCGCCGGACGCGGACGTGGAGGCGGTGGCCAGCGCGGTGCGCTCGGGCGCGAAGTGCGCGCTGCTGCTGGGCGGGCAGGCCCTGCGCGCGCCCGCGCTGCTGGCGGCCGGCCGCCTGGCGGCCCACTGCGGCGTGAAGCTGTTCGCCGAGGTGTTTCCCACGCGCCTGGAGCGCGGTGCCGGGCTGCCCGCCACCGAACGGATCGCCTATCTGGCCGAAATGGCCGAACTGCAGCTCGCGGACATCGCGCACCTGATCCTGGTGGACGCCAAGGCGCCGGTGTCGTTCTTCGCCTATCCCGGCAAGAAGAGTTACCTGGTGCCGGGGACGTGCACGGTCCACACCTTGTCCGCGCCCGCGCAGGATGCCCGCGCCAGCCTGGAGAAGCTGGCGCAATCGCTCGGCGCCGCCAACGCAGCGCCGGCGCTGCAGCCCGAGGTGCGGCCGGGCCGCCCGCGCGGGCGCCTGACCGCCGCCAAGGTGTGCAAGGCGGTGGGCCACCTGATGCCTGCCGACACCATCCTGATCGACGAGGCGATCACCTCGGGCCTGATGCTCGGGGCCATGACCGCCGGCGCGCCGCGCCACGACCTGATCACCCTCACCGGCGGCGCGATCGGGCAGGGCCTGCCCGGATCGATCGGCGCGGCCATCGCCTGCCCGGCGCGCCCGGTGCTCGCGCTGATCGGCGACGGCTCGGCGATGTACACCATCCAGTCGCTGTGGACGCTCGCGCGCGAGCACCTGAACGTCACCGCGATCATCTTCAACAACGCCTCGTATTCGGTGCTCAATGTCGAGCTCGAGCGGGTGGGCGCCGCGGAGATCGGTCCGAAGGCGCGCGCGCAGCTCGCCCTGGGCGGACCGGCGCTGGACTTCGCGCGCATGGCGCAGGGCATGGGGGTGCATGCGGTGCGCACGGATGACGCCGAAGGCTTCTGCAAGGCGCTGGAGTACGCGTTCGCCCATCCCGGACCGCACCTGATCGAGGCGGTGGTGCCGGAATCCCTTTCGGGCGCCAAGCGCAGGGTCCTGCCGTGGCTGCTGCGCGCGCTGCCCGGCCTGCCGCGCCCGCTCGCGCGCGCGCTCAAGCGGAAGATCGCGCCGTGAACGCGCGGCCGCGACTTCGCGGGCGCCGGCTCAGGCCGGCCTGGCAGCCTGGCGCAGCGCCTGCGTGATGATGCCCGAGGCCACGTTGGCGAAATAGCGCGCTCCCCAGGCCGCGTAGCGCTCCTCGTCGGCCGCGCTGGTGGCGAGGATGCCGGGGCAGTTGCCGGCCGCCGCCACCGCCTTGAGCGCGCGTTCGATCGCCTGCTGCACCGGCGCGTCGGTCCAGCGGTTCTCGTGGCCCATGCTGTGCGAGAGGTCGTTCGGACCGATGAACACCGCGTCGACCCCCGGGACGGCGGCGATGGCGCCGGCGTTGTCCACCCCTTCCGGGGTCTCGATCATCACCACCAGCGCGATGCCGTCGTTGCTGCGCGCGGTGTGCGCCGGCCCGCCGAAGGCGCCATAGCCGGCAGCGCGCGAGCTGAACGCGCTGCCGCGCGCGCCGCCGCCGCCGCCCGGCAGCGGATAGCGCACCCGGCGCACCAGGCGCTCGGCATCGGCGGCGGTGTTGACCATCGGGATCTGCACGCCGGAGGCGCCCATGTCGAGGATGCGCGGGATGTCGTGCTCGAGGCAGCGCACCAGCGGAATGATGCCGCTGCCGCGCGCCGCGCGCAGCATGTGCTCGGTGGTCTGCAGGTCGGCGCTGCCGTGCTCGTTGTCGATGATCACGAACGCGAAGCCGGCGTAGGCGCACATCTCGACGATCGCCGGCGCCGGCAGGCCGTTGAAGATGCCGCGCAGGCGGCGGCCGCTGCGCATCATCTCGGGAAGTCGGGTGTCCAGCGGGTGTTGGGCTTGCATGGGATCTCCGTGTCGGTCTGCGCAACGGGGGCTCAGCGCTGGGCGCGGTCGACGAAGCGCTTCGGGGCGACGAAGCCGTCGGCGTCGATCGCCAGCCCTGCCGCCGCAGCGGCAGCGACGACACCATCGTCCCAGCGCACGCGCTTGCGATGGTCGCCGGCGGTCATCAGCAGGGCGACGGCCTCGCCCGGGCCGGCATTGACGAGCCGGCGCCAGCAGTCGCCGGGAATGGCGAAGCTGTCCCAGGCGCGCTCGCTGCCGCCGAGCGTGTAGGTCGCGTTGCCGTCGGCGGCCTCGATCTCGAGGCCGACCGCGCCCGCCCTGACGATGACCACCTGCTTCTCGGCGAGCAGGTGGCGCGCCACCGCGCCGCCCGGCGGAATGCGCAGCCACTCGATCGACAGGCCGTGCGCGTTGGTCACCGGCGCCTGCGCGTCGCGGTCGCCGGTGATCCCCAGGCCGATCGCCGGCGCCAGCTGCGCGCCGCCGCCGGGCAGGGTCGAGTCGAGGAAGCCGTGGCGCGACCAGGCGAGATCGGCGAAGCGCACGATGCGCCCGGCCATCTCCGCGGGCGACCAGCGCCGCAGCGCGGCGATCTCCGCCGGCGTCATCGGCTGCAGCAGGCGCACGTCCGGCGGCAGCGGGCCGTCGCGCCGCACGTCGATCATCCGGTAGTCCTCGGTCAGGTAGACGCCGTTCTCGGCGGCGGCGGCGATGGTGCTCGGCCCCCAGAGCACGCCGCCGGTCGCGTCGCCGCCGAGCGCGGTGAACATGAAGCCGTCGTCGACGCCGACGTTGGTGAAGCTGCGGTAGATCCAGGTCGGCACCGAGACCAGGTCGCCGGCGCCGATCGCCGCCGCCGACGGATCGGGATTGAAGCCCCACTCGATGCGCCAGTCGCCGCGCACGCAGATGAACACCTCGCAGGTGAAATGCATGTGCGGCGGATTGGTCTTGCCGTGCGGCATCGACACCGCGCCGACCTGGAATCCGTGGCGGTCGCGCAGGTTGACCGGCTGCTTCGGGTTCTGCGCGACGCCGGAGCCGATCAGCGCGTAGTTGTACTTCGGGTTGCAGCCCGGGATGCAGTAGTCGATGAACGCCTCGGTGGTGTAGCGCAGGCTGGAGAACGGGATGTGGCGCGCCTCGAGCGCCTCGCGGGTGATCATGTCAATGCTCCTGCAATCGTCAATCGGGACGGCCGGCGGACCGCTCACTGGACTACCCTCCTGTCACTGCGTGACATCCTCCCCAAGGGAGGAGGAGCGCTTCCTTCGGGCGGCCGGGCGGAAGCGCTCATGCGCGCACCCGCGCGCCGGAGGCGGCGTCGAACCAGAACAGGCGCGCCGGATCGAAGCGCACGCCGATGCGCGTGTCGGGCTCCAGGCGCAGGTCCTTGGGCGCCTTGATCGCCACCAGCGTGTGGCCGACCATCACCGTCGCCATGGTGGCCTCGCCGAGCAGCTCGAAGGTGTAGACCGGCGCCTGGAAATGCGCCTCGGAAGCCGGCACGATGCGCATGTCCTCGGCGCGCGCGCCCAGCGTCAGGCGCCCGGGGCGCGGCGCGGCGAGCGCGATCGCCAGGCCGCCCTCGGCCCGCACGCCGGCGCCCTCGGCCTCGACATCGACCAGGTTCATCGCCGGGTTGCCGATGAAGCCGGCGACGAAGGCGTCGGCCGGGTCGTTGTAGATCTCCGCGGGCGCGCCCAGCTGGTGGATCACGCCGTCGCGCATGACCGCGACGCGGTGCGCGAGCGTCATCGCCTCGACCTGGTCGTGGGTGACGTAGATCGTGGTCACCTCGAGCTCCTGCGCGAGGTGCTTGATCTGCGCGCGCGCCACCACCCGCAGCTTGGCGTCGAGGTTCGACAGCGGCTCGTCCATCAGGAACACGCGCGGCTTGCGCACGATGGAACGCGCCAGCGCGACGCGCTGGCGCTGGCCGCCGGAGAGCTCGCGCGGCATGCGCGCGAGGTAGGGCGTCAGCTCGACGCGCTCCGCCGCGCGCGCGACCAGGCGCTCGCGCTCCGCGGCCGGCACGCCGCGCAGCTTCAGCGGATAGGCGATGTTCTGCGCCACGCTCATGTGCGGATACAGGCCGTAGTTCTGGAACACCATGGCGACGTCGCGGCGCTGGGTCGGCACCTCGTTGATGCGCACGCCGTCGAAGGCGATCTCCCCGAGCGTCGGGTGCTCGAGGCCCGCCACCATGCGCATGGTGGTGGTCTTGCCGCAGCCCGAGGGACCGAGCAGCACCAGGAACTCGCGGTCGGCGACGGTCAGGTTGAGGTCGCGCACGATGCGCACCGCGCCGAACGACTTGTCGATGCCGGAGAGGGTGATGGTGGTCATGGCGGGCTTTCAGCGGACGGCGCCGGCGGTCAGGCTGCCGATGAACTGGCGATGCACCAGCAGCGAGACCACGAACATCGGCGCGGTGATCAGGATGCCCCCCGCCGCCATCAGCTCCCACAGGTCGCCGCGGTCGGTGCGGAAGCCGATCAGGCCGATCGGCAGGGTCAGCGCGTCCTGCTTGCTGATGATCAGCGCGAACAGGAACTCGTTCCAGGTGAGGGTGAAGCCGAACACGGCCGCGGTGATGATGCCGGGCAGCGCGGCCGGCACCACGATCTCGGTGATGACGCGCGCGCGCGAGGCGCCGTCGACCATGGCGGACTCCTCCATCTCGACCGGGACCGCGTCGATGAAGCCCTTGATCATCCACACCGCGTACGGCAGCACGATCGACAGGTTGACCAGCACCAGCGCGCTGCGGGTGTCGAGCATGCCCGCCTGCTTGAACATCAGGAAGTACGGCAGCACGATCACCGCCGCCGGAATGAACTGCGACGCGATCACCACCAGGAACAGCGCCTGCTTGCCGCGGAACTCGAAGCGCGCGAACGCGTAGGCCGCCATGGTCGCCATCGGGATCGCCAGCAGCACCGTGCCGGAGGCGACCAGCACGCTGTTGACGATCTTGCTGCCGAGGTTCCACGGGTGCTCGAACACCGTGCGCAGGTTCTCCAGCGTCGGCGCGAACCACAGCGCGGCATCCAGCGTGTAGACGTCGCGCGGCACCTTGAACGCGGTGAGCACGATCCAGAAGATCGGGAGCAGGATCGCGGCGATGATCACGAACACCGCGAGCGCGCGCAGCCAGCCGGCGGCGCGCTCGGCGGGGCCGGCGCGATAGCCCGGCACGCCCGGGACCGACGCGGCGCTCATTTGCGGAACACCAGGCGCAGGTAGAAGACCGACAGCACGAGCAGCGCCGCGGTGAGGACGTAGGCCGCCGCCGCCGCATACCCCATGTCGTAGTGGTTGAACGCCACCTGGTAGACGAAATACGCGAGCGTCTGGGTCGCGGTGCCGGGACCGCCGTTCGACAGCGTGTAGATGGTGTCGAACGCCTTGAGCGCGAACACCGTCTTCAGCACGGCGACCACGCCGAGCACCGGCAGCAGCTGCGGCAGCGTCACGTCGCGGAACACCGCCCAGGGCGAGGCGCCGTCGACGCGCGCCGCCTCCTCGGTCTCCTGCGGGATCGACGCCAGGCCGCCGAGCACGACCAGCGTCATGTACGGCGCCCAGTGCCAGACGTCGGAGGCGATCACCGCGATCATCGCCAGCGTCGGGTCGGCGAGCCAGACGCGCCCGGCGAGCGCCGGGACCAGCATGCCGATCAGGTGGTGGGCGATGCCGAACTCGGGATTGAGGAAGAAGCGGAACGAGATGCCGATCAGGGCCGGGCTCATGACGAACGGCAGGATCATCAGGACCCGCGCGAGCGAATTGATGCGCCCCGCGCGCTTGATCAGCAGCGCCGCGCCGAGCGCGATCGCCAGGGTGGCGATCACGTCGGCGGCGACGAACACCGCGGTCGCCGCGAGCGCCTCGAGGAACTCGGGATCGTCGCTGACGAGCAGCCAGTAGTTCGCGAGCCCGACCCACGCCCCCGGCGCGCCGCTGGCGGCGAGCTTCCATTCGCGGAAGCTCAGCACCAGCGAATAGCCGAGCGGGAACAGCGCCATCGCCGCGACGAACGACAGCGCCGGCGCCAGCAGCCAGACGTGGGGCGGGATGCGGCGCATCGCGGCGGCCTGCGCGCGGGCCTCAGCGCAGCGCGCGCCGCACGCGCGCGGCCGCCGCCTCGAGCGCCGGCTTGACCTGCGTCCTGCCGGCCGCGATCTCGCTGATCGTCGCCTCGAGCACGTCGCTCACCTGCCCCCACTGCGGGAACAGCGGCGTGCCCTTCGCGCCCTTGAGCGCCTGCGCGCCGAACAGGTGCATGCCGCCGAAGCGCACGTTGACGTCGCCGTCGATCAGGTTCGCGGTCTGCACCGCCACCACCTCGTTGCGGCTGCGGTCGAGCAGCACCGAGCGCTCGATCTCCGGCTGCGACAGCCACGCCAGGTATTCCATCGCGGCGTCCTTCTTCTTGCCGTGCCGGTTGATGCCGTAGAACCAGGTGTTGGTGTAGGTCGTCGCGGCCCGGCCCGGCATCGACGGCAGCGGCGCGAACCCGACCTGGTCGGGCTTCAGGGTCGAGGTCTTGGCGTCGGTGAGGCCGGCATAGCGCCACCACCAGACCGGCACCATCGCGCTCTTGCCCTGGGCCACCGAGTTGACCGCGTCGGTCTCGTTGAACGAGGCCGATCCCGGCGGCGCGACCTTGTGCCGGAGCAGCACGTCGACATAGGCCTGGGTCGCGGCCACCCCCTGCGGCGAATGGAACGCCGGCTGTCCCTTGGCGTCGAGCAGGTCGCCGCCCATGCCCCACAGATAGTTGAACCAGATCATCAGGTTCTGGGCGCCGGTCTTGCCGTAGTACATCGCGACGCCGGCCATGTCGGTCCTGGCCTGCACCTGGCGGCCGACCTCGACCATCTCGTCCCAGGTCTGCGGCGGCTTCAGCCCGAGGCGCGCGAACACGTCCTTGCGGTAGAACATCAGCTGCACGTGGCCGCGGATCGGGAAGCCCAGGATGTTCCTGCCGTTGCCGTTGCCGTCGCGCGCGGCGCGCAGGTGGGCGTGCGGGTAGCGCGCCTCCATGTCGATCCTCTTCTCGGCCAGGCGCGCGTTGAGCGGCTCGAACATGTCGTACAGCGCGGGGCCCCAGACGTCCATCACCGACAGCACGTCGTACTGGTCGGTCTTGGCGACCAGCTCGGCGGTGAGCTTCTCGCGCGTGCTGGCGAACGGCACGTACTGGTACTTGACCTTGATGCCGGTCAGGTTCTCGAACTCGGCGAGCTTGGCCTCGTGCGCCGAGAACTGCGGCGCGACGACGGTGAGCACGTTGAGGCTGGTGCCGGCATAGGGCTTGCCCGGCTTGAGCGCGGCGCTCTGCGCGGCACCGAGCCGGGGCCCGAGGGCGGCGGTCGCGGCGAGCATGCCGAGGGCGTGTCTTCTGTTCATGGTGTCTCCTCCATGGTTGTAGAAATCGAAGATTCCGGTCCGGTCGCGGCGTCGCGCGCCGGGTCGAGCAACTGCATCCAGATCGCGATCTCGTCGACCAGGATCCATTCGCGTTCGATGCCGCCGGCGCCGGCCTCGGCATGCGCGATGCCGAGGATGCGCACCGGCCGGCCGCTGGCGGCGCCGAAGCGGCCGCTGCCGCCGTGGCGTCCGGCCAGGCGCCAGCGCAGCGCGAGCGCGGTCCGGCCCGGGCGCGGCGCGGCGACCAGGTGCTCGACGGTGAGCCGTGCGTCGGGAAACGCCGCGCGCATCCCGTCCCAGTAGCCAGCGACCGCGGCACGGCCGACGGCCATCGCGCCGCCGGGCAGCGCGGCGATGACCGTGCGCGCGTGCGAGGCGTCGAGCGCGCGCGGCCCGGCGTCGTCCCAGGTCGCGCGCAGGGCCGCCGCATAGTCCTGCGCGGCCGGGTCGGCGCAGATCGCGTTCCGGTACGGCGGCGGCGCCACGGTTGCCGCCGCGCCGCCGGGCGCGATGCCGGCATCGAGCCAGGCCTGCGCGAGCGCGCGCGGCGCGCACCCGACCTGGTGCGCGATCGCGGCCTGGTCGCGCACCAGCCACTCGTGGACGATGCGGTTGTCGCGGCAGACGCAGTCGGCGATGGTGCGCACGTGCACCGGGCGGCCGCTCGGCGCCCCGAACGCGCCGGCGCCGGCGTGGGTCATCGGCGAGAGGATGCGATGCGACGAATGGAAGCCGCGCGCCGCGTCGCCGCTCACGATCACCTCCTCGGCCAGCAGCCGGCGGTCGGGGAACATCGCGAGCGTGGCGCGCGTGCCCGCGATCACCGCATCCGCGCCGCGCGTCACGCCGCCCGGGGTCTCGACGACGCAGTCCGCCGCGTAGTAGCGCGCGATGTCCGCGATCCGGCCGTCGGTCCAGATGCGCTCGGTGATCGCGCGGATGTAGTGGTCGAGGTCGCGGAACTCGGGATCGAAGCCCGTCATGCGCGCCCTCCCCGCGCCGGCGGCCGCCGGCGGCCGGGCGCGCGCGCCGGCGCCGCGCCTGCGGGCGCCTGGCGCGCCGAGTCGCGCACGACGAGCGCGCCGGGGACGACGACGTTCTCGGCCGCCGGCACGCCGGCGCCGGCGAGGTAGCGCTCGAGCAGGCCGACGGTCGCCTCGATCATCGGCGCGACCGGCTGCTCGTAGGTGGTCAGGCGGTAGCTGCCCCAGGCGGCCTGCGGCACGTTGTCGAAGCCGACCACCGACACCTGGTCGGGGATCGACAATCCGAGCTCGAGGCGCAGCGCGTCCATCACCGCGAAGGCCATGTGATCGCTGGCGACGAACACCGCGTCGGGCCGGTCGGCGGGCCGCGCGAACATCTCGAGCGCGGCGCGGCGCGCGGTGTCGAAGTCGTAGTTGCCGACGCCGCGCGCCCAGATGCGCAGGCCGGCCGCCGCCAGGCCGTCGCGAAAGCCGCGCTCGCGCTCGAGGTTGGTCGACGACTCCTCGTTGCCGGCGATGAAGGCGATGCGCCGATGGCCCGCGGCGGCGAGGAAGCGCGCCAGCGCGCGGCCGCCGCCCTCGTTGTCGGAGCGCACCGAGCTGACCGCGCCGGCGGCGCCGGCGGCCATGACGCGGTTGAACAGCACCACCGGGATGCCGGCGTCGGCGCATTGCTGCGCGAGCCCCGACGACAGGGTGCTGGCCGCGAGCACGATGCCGTCGACGTGATACTGGAGGATCTCGTCGACGAGGTCGTCGGCGTTGGGATGCTGGTTGACGAACAGGAGGACGTGGTGGCCGTCGCGCTGCAGGCGCCGCGCAAGCGCCTCCAGCGCGACCGGATAGAACAGGTTCTCGAGGTAGGACAGCACCAGCCCGATGATGCGCGAGCGCCCGGTGATGAGGCTGCGCGCGTGCGCGTTGGGCCGGTAGCCGAGCGCGCGCGCCGCCTCCATGATGCGGCGCCGCGTCTCGGCGGACACGCTGCGGCCCGGTGTGAAGGCGCGGCTCACCGCCGACTGCGACACCCGCGCCAGGCGCGCCACGTCGAGGGAGGTGACGCCGGGGTTCACGCGCGCCTCACGCGGCGGTCCAGCCGCCGTCGACCATCAGCGCGCTGCCGGTGACCAGCGCCGCGGCATCCCCGGCGAGGTAGACGACGGCGCCCATGATGTCGTCGGTGCGGCCGATCCGGCCGAGCGCGATGCGCGAGACCACATCGGCGCGGAACGCCGGGTCGGCGAACATCGGCGCGGTCATCGCGGTCTCGACGAAGGTCGGGCACACGGTGTTGACGCGGATGCCGGCCGGCCCGAGTTCCCAGGCCAGCGCGCGTGTCATGCCCTCCACCGCATGCTTGGTCGCGCAGTAGA
Source organism: Burkholderiales bacterium (assembly GCA_016790695.1). Classification (GTDB taxonomy): domain Bacteria; phylum Pseudomonadota; class Gammaproteobacteria; order Burkholderiales; family JAEUOS01; genus JAEUOS01. The sequence goes on along the minus strand of JAEUOS010000059.1, from coordinate 11,711 downwards.
CCGCGCGCCGCGGCGCGCCGACGTGCCCCATCTGCGATGAGATCGTGATGATCGACCCGGGCAGCCGCGCCGCGACGAGGCCGCGCGCGACCTCGCGCGCGAGCGTCAGCGCCGCGCGCACGTTGAGGTCGAGCAGGAGGTCGATGTCGGCCTGCGGCGTCTCGGTGAGCAGCGCCGGGCGGTTGGTGCCGGCGCTGTTGACCAGGATCGGGAACGGCCCGCGCGCGCCGACCTCGCGCGCCACCGCGGCGGCGTCGGTGACGTCGAGGACCAGCGCCTCGGCGCGGCCGCCGCGCCGGCGCGCTTCGGCGACCACGGCGTCGAGCTCGGCGCGCGAGCGCGCGGCCACGGTGACGTGCGCCCCCGCGTCCGCAAGCGCCAGCGCCGCCGCGGCGCCGAGTCCGCGGCCGCCGCCGGCCACGAGCGCGGCACGCCCGTCGAGGCGGAACGACGGCGTCGTCGGCCAGGCGGCGCCCACGGTCGCGCTCAGGACGACACCGGCCGGTACCAGGCGACCTCGCGGCCGCCGTAGCGGCGCACGCGGAGGTTGGCCTGCTCGCCGTGCCCGGCGAAGTTCTCCATGTGGCACAGCCGCGAGCACACCTCGCCGATGCGCACGCTCGCCGCATCGGTGGTGACGCGCTGGTAGGTGCAGGTCTTGAGGAACTTGCCGACCCACAGGCCGCCGGTGTAGCGCGCGTTGCGGCTGGTCGGCAGGGTGTGGTTGGTGCCGATCACCTTGTCGCCGTAGCTGACGTTGGTGCGCGGCCCCAGGAACAGCGCCCCGTAGTTGGTCATGCGCCGGAGGAACAGGTCCGGATCGGCGGTCATCACCTGGACGTGCTCGGAGGCGATCTCGTCGGCCTGCGCGATCATCTCGTCGACGGTGTCGCAGACGATCACCGCGCCGTGGTTGTCCCACGCCTGGCGCGCGATCGCCGCGGTCGGCAGGATCGCGAGCTGGCGCTCGACCTCGGCGAGGGTGTCGCGCGCCAGCTTCTCGCTGGTGGTCAGGAGCACGGCCGGCGAGGTCGGCCCGTGCTCGGCCTGGCCGAGCAGGTCGACCGCGCACATCTCGCCGTCGACGGTCTCGTCGGCGATGACGAGCGTCTCGGTGGGCCCGGCGAACAGGTCGATCCCGACCCGTCCGTAGAGCTGGCGCTTGGCCTCGGCGACGAACATGTTGCCGGGCCCGACGAGCATGTCGACCGGCCGGATCGACCCGGTGCCGATGGCCATCGCGGCCACCGCCTGCACCCCGCCCAGGACCAGGATCTCGTCGGCGCCGCCGAAGTGCATGGCGGCGACGATCGCCGGATGCGGCGCGCCCTCGAACGGCGGCGCCGTCGACACCACGCGCGGCACGCCCGCGACCTTGGCGGTGAGCACGCTCATGTGCGCCGAGGCGATCAGCGGATACTTGCCGCCGGGGACGTAGCAGCCCACCGCGTTGACCGGGATGTGCTTGTGGCCCAGGACCACGCCGGGCAGCGTCTCGACCTCGACGTCCTGCAGGCTCGCGCGCTGGATGCGCGCGAAGTTGCGGATCTGCTCCTGGGCGAAGCGGATGTCCTCGACCTCGCGCGGCGAGAGCTTGTTCACCGCCGCGGCGATCGCGTCGGCGTCGAGGATGAAGTCGGCCGGGTCCCAGTTGTCGAACCGGCGCGAGTACTCGCGCACGGCGGCGTCGCCGCGCGCCTCGATGTCCCTGAGGATGCCCTCCACGGTGGCGCGCACCTTGGCGTCGGCTTCGGCGATGGCGGCGGCGTCCCTGCCGCGCTTGAGGTAGCGGATCATGTCGGTGCGGCTCCCGGGGCGCGCGCAGGCGCGGTTGCCCTGCAGGCGCGGTGGGCGCGCCGGCACGGTGGAGGCGCCGGCGCGCGTTGCATACGTATGCAAATACTAGGCAGCGCAGGCGCCCATGTCAAGTGTCGGCGCGGCCTGCCGCGGCGGACGGACGGGCCGGCGCCGCTGCAAGCCTATGCAGCGGCGCGGCGCAGCAGCCGCCGCGCGTTGTCCGCGAGCGCGCCGGCGAACGCGCCCGCCTCGACCCGCGCCGGCTGGTCCCAGCCGGCGAAATTGGTGCCGTAGACCAGACGCTCGCGACCGACCAGCGCCTCGAGCATCGCCAGCGCGCGCGCGTCGGGCAGGTGGGCGTCGAACCACAGCCGCCGCAGCGCGGCCTCGAAGCCGCCGTCGCGCCGCGTCCAGGGCGGCGACCACGGCCGCTGCCGGCCGGCGGCGGCGAGGCGGCCGGCGAGAAAGGCGACATTGCCGCCGCCGTGGCTGATGCAGACGTCGAGCCGCGGATGGCGCTCGAGCACCCCGCCGAAGACGAGCGTCGCGACCGCCAGGGTCTCCTGGGCGGCGAATCCGGTCACGAGGTCGAGATCGAAGCGCTTGAGCGCCGGGTCGCCGGGCGGGCCGTCGATGCCGGCCGGCGCCGGGTGGATGAACAGCGGCACGTCGAGCTCGACGCAGGTCGCATAGAGCGCGTCGAGCGCCGGCGCGTCGAGCGGTAGCGGCAGGTCGGTCCCGATGTACGCGCCCCACAGGCCGAGCTCGCCGACGGCGCGGCGCAGTTCCTCGCAGGCCGCCTGCGGGTCCTGCATCGGCAGCGCCGCCAGACCGCCGAAGCGGTCGGGATGGCGCCGCACCAGCCCGGCGAGCACGTCGTTGTGGCGGGTGCAGAACGCGATCGCCTCGGGCGCCGGGATGAAGTGGAAATAGGTCAGCGGATTCGGCGAGAGCACCTGGAAGTCGATGCCCGCCTGCTCCATGCGCGCGAGCCGCACCTCGGGATCCATGAACGGGCTGCCGCGGTAGCGCACGCCGTGCAGAACATAGTCGCCGACCCGGTACCACGGCCGGCCGTCGGCGTCGGCGCCGAGCTCGGGACCGAAACGCCCGGCGGTGCCGAAGGTCTCCTCGAGCACCGCATGCGCGTGCAGGTCGATGGTGCGCGCGGTGGCGATGCCGCTCATGGGACCGGCGCTCCTATTCGGGCTGGATGCGCGCCTGCCTGACCACGCGCGCCCACTTGGCGATCTCCGCCTCGACATAGGCGCGCAGCGCCTCGGGCGTGTTGGTCACCGCCTGGAACCCCAGCCCTGCCAGCCGCTCGGTCACGTCCGGGGCGCGCATGGCGCGCGCGGTCTCGGCCTGCACGCGCGCCGCGACCTCGGCGGGCAGGCCGCGCGGGCCGAACAGCCCCATCCACCCGACCGCCTCGTAGCCCGCCAGTCCCGCCTCCTGCGCGGTCGGGACCTCGGGCAGCGCCGCCAGGCGCGTCGGCCCGGTGACCGCCAGCGCGCGCAGCCGCCCGGCCTTGACGTGCGGAATCACCGTGTTGTCGAACGCCACCTGCACCTGGCCGCCGATCAGGTCGGTGACCATCGGCGCGCTGCCCTTGTACGGCACGTGCGTGAGCGTGGTCCCGGCGAGGGTGTTGAACAGCTCGCCGGCCAGGTGCGGCGTGGTGCCGTTGCCCGACGAGCCGAACGCGAGCGCCGTCGGGTTCGCCTTCGCCAGCGCGATCAGCGCCTGCAGGCTCGTCGCCGCCACGCCCGGGTTGACCGTGATCACGTAGGGCGTCGCCGCGGTCAGCGTGATCGGGGAGAAGTCCGCCACCGGGTCGTAGGGCATCTTGCGGTAGACGCTGGGCGCGATCGCGTGGCTGCTCACCGTCGCCATCACCAGCGCGTAGCCGTCCGCGGGCATGCGCGCGACCGCCTCGGCACCGATCAGGCCGGCTGCGCCGGCGCGGTTCTCGACGATCACCTGCTGGCCGAATGCGCCGGCGAGTTTCTCGGCGAGCAGGCGCGACACGATGTCGACCGCCCCGCCCGCCGGGTACGGCACCACCAGGCGCAGCGGGCGCGCCGGGTAGGACTGCGCGCGGCCGGGGCCGGCCGCAAGCGCGGCGCCGACGGCGACGGCGCCGCGCAGCACCGCGCGGCGCGCGGCCGCAGGACGATCGTGGTTCATGGTGGTCACTCCGTGGCAGCGGCGCCCGCAGGCGCATGGCGGGGGGTCATTCGTACACCAGCGTGCCGTCGTCCAGGTCGGCGGCCGGCAACTCGTCGCGCTCGGACCAGTAGTCCTGGGTATGGCGCCACGGCGCGCGGTCGCCCTGGCGCGGCAGCAGCGCCAGGCCGCGGGTCAGGTAGCCGGGATTGAAGTTCTGCGGGTCGACCCAGGGCAGGAGCCGCATGTCGCGGTCGGCGTCGCGCAGCCGCGGCGTGACCACCGACTTGCCGGCGGCGCGCATGTGCGCGAAGAGGCGGATCACGAAATCCGCGATCAGGTCGGCGCGCAGGGTCCAGCTCGCGCGGAAATAGCCGAACACCCAGATCATGTTCGGGATGCCGGTGAACATCGCGCCGCGGTAGGTCACGGTGTCGGCGAAGTCGAGCGCCTTGTCGTCGATCGCGAAGTCGATGTCGCCGAGCACGTTGAGGTTGAAGCCGGTCGCGGTGACGATCACGTCGGCGGGCAGGCGGCGGCCCGACCGGAGCAGGATGCCGTCCGCGGTGAAGCGCTCGATCTCGTCGGTCGCCACCGAGGCCTGGCCGTTGCGGATGCCGACGAACAGGTCGCCGTCGGGAATGAAGGCGATGCGCTGGCGCCAGGGCAGGTAGCGCGGCGTGAAGTGGGTCGCGATGTCGTAGTCGTCGCCGAGATAGGCGCGCACGCCGGCCAGGAGCTCGGCCCTGAGCTTCTCGGGTTCGCTGAACGCGCGCCGCGTGATCGTCGCCTGGTCGAACAGGATCTTGCGGCGCACGATCTCGTGGATCCACTCCTCCTTGATGCCGATCTCGCGCAGGGTGTCGGCGAGCGCGTTCGCATTGCGCCCGGTGACGAAATAGGTCGGCGAGCGCTGCAGCATGGTCACGTGCGCGCACGTGCCGGCGATCGCCGGCACCAGCGTGGCCGCGGTCGCGCCCGAGCCGATCACCACCACCCGCTTGCCGGCCAGGTCGAGGTCGTCGGGCCAGGTCTGCGGGTGGACGATGCGGCCGGCGAAATCGGCCATGCCCGGCCACTGCGGCGTGTAGCCTTCGGCATGCCGGTAATAGCCCTGGCACATCCAGAGGAAGCCGGCGCTGACGCTCCGGGTCGCGCCGGTCGCGAGGTCGGTCACCTCCAGGGTCCAGCGGCGCGCCGCGCTCGACCAGCGCGCCCTGGAGACGCGGTGGCGATAGCGGATGTGCGGCGCCAGGCCGTTCTCCGCGATCACCTCCTCCATGTACCTGAGGATCTCCGCGGCGGTGGCGATCGGCGGGCCGACCCAGGGCTTGAACCGGTAGCCGAAGGTGTAGAGGTCGGAATCGGACCGGATGCCCGGATAGCGGTGCGTGATCCAGGTGCCGCCGAAGCCCGCCTGCTCCTCGAGCACCAGGTAGCGCAGGTCCGGGCGCTGCGCGCCGAGGTGATAGGCGGCGCCGACGCCGGAGATGCCGGCGCCGACGATGACGACGTCGAAATGCTCGCGATCCAAGACGCGCTCTCCTGCCGGGCCGGTGCGGCTCAGTCGACCTTGATGTTGGCGCGCTTGACGATGTCGGCGAAGCGCGCGTGCTGCTCCTTCAGGTAGCGGGCGAACTCGTCGGCCGGCGCGTAGTCGACCTCCAGGCCGACACCCGCGAGGCGCTCGCGCACCTCGGCCGCCTGCATCACCGTCGCCATCGCCGCCGACAGGCGATCGACGGCGGCCTTCGGCGTGCCGGCGGCGACCATCACGCCGATCCACGCGCCGACGTCGAAGCCCGGCAGGTTGAGCGAGGTCGCGAGCGGCTCGATGCCCGGCGTCAGCGCCGACGGCCGCGCGATCGACGTGCCGTAGGCGCGCAGGCGCCCGCCGCGCACCAGCGGCATGGTCCCCGCCACCGTTTCGAGCGTATAGGCGATCTGGCCGCTGGCGACGTCGGTGAGCGCCGGCGCGCTGCCCTTGTACGGGACGTGGGTGGCGGTGAGCCCGGCGCGCATGTTGAACCACTCGGAGACCAGGTGCGCGGTGGCGCCGGTGCCGGAGGAGGAGAAACTGTACTTGCCGGGATTGGCCTTGACCAGCGCCACCAGCTCGCGCACGTTGGTCGCCGGGAAGGTGGGACTGGTCACCAGCACGTAGGCGGACAGCCCGATCTTTGCCACCGGCACAAGTTCGCGCTCGGGGTCGTAGGGCGTCTTCTGCACGATCGGGTTGATCGTCACCGGGCCGCTGGAGGCGAACAGAATGGTGTAGCCGTCGGCCGGCGCCTTGGCCGCAAAGTCGGTGCCCATCATGCCGCCGGCGCCCGCCTTGTTGTCGGGCACCACCGGCTGGCCGAGCACGTCGGTCAGCTTCTGGGAAATCACGCGCCCGACCAGGTCGGTCGCCTGGCCCGGCGGCCAGGGGATGACACCGCGTATCTGCCGGTTCGGGTACGGTGCCTGTGCCAGCACCGCGCCGCTCAGCACCAGCGTCGCGAGCGCGATCACGAGTTTGCGCATGGCTCTTGTCTCCTGTAGGAATCGTTGTGGTTGCCGCAGCGCGCAGGATACCGCACCGCGGCGCCGCGGCGCGCAGGCGCGAAGGAGCGACAATCGGCGCTTCGCCAACCCTTCCTCTGCCCGCCGCGTCATGAGCCAGCCTCTGCTGTTCACGCCCCTGACCATCCGCGACTGCACCCTGAAGAACCGCGTGGTGGTCGCCCCGATGCACCAGTACGCGGCCGAGCGCGGCTTCGCCAACGACTGGCACCTGATGAACGCCGGGCGCTACGCCGCCGGCGGCGCCGGCATGGTGATGCTCGAGTCGACCAAGGTCGAGCGCCGCGGCTGCGGCACCGTCGGCGACCTCGGCCTGTGGGACGACGCCTTCGTGCCGGGCCTCGCGCGCATCGTCGACTTCGTGCACCGGTGCGGCGCGGCCGCCGGCATCCAGCTCGGCCACTCGGGTCGCAAGTCGCGCGTGCGCCGCCCGTGGGAGGGGGGCCGGCCGCTGGCGCGCGCCGACGCCGAGGCCGACGGGGTGACCGACTGGGAGGCCTGGGAACTGGTGGCACCGAGCGCGCTCGCCGCCGACGAGGGTGCGCCGGTGCCGCGCGCGCTGTCGCGCGCGGAGATCGCGCAGACGGTCGAGGCCTGGGGACGCGCGGCGGCACGCGCCGACGCCGCCGGCTTCGACCTGGTCGAGATCCACGGCGCGCACGGCTTCCTGATCCACGAGTTCCTCTCGCCGCTGGCGAATCGCCGCGACGACGCGTACGGTGGCTCGGAGGCCAATCGCATGCGCTTCGCCTGCGAGGTGGTCGAGAGCGTGCGCGCGCACTGGCCGGCGGGCAAGCCCCTGTTCCTGCGCATCTCCGCCGAGGACGACGCCGGCTTCGGGCCGGACCAGAGCGTGGCGCTCGCGCGCCGCGTCGGTCCGCTGGGCGTGGACGTGATCGACTGCAGCTCGGGCGGCATCCTCGGCAAGCCGCCCGCCGGCGCGGCGCGGCCCGCCTACGACTACCAGGTGCCGTACGCGGAGCGGGTCCGCCGCGAGGGCGGCGTCATGACCATGGCCGTGGGCCTGATCGTGCATGCGATGCAGGCCGAGCGCATTCTCGCCGCGGGCCGCGCCGACCTCGTCGCGCTCGCGCGCGAGATGCTCTACAACCCGAACTGGGCGATGGACGCGGCGCAGAAGCTCGGCGCCGACCCCGGCTTCGCGCTGGCGCCGCCGCCCTATCGCTACTGGCTCGAGCGCCGCGCGGCCACCGTGCCGGGCGTGGTGCCGTCGACGTACGGCGCCGGCACCGTGCCGCCCGCCGATGGCGCCGGGCCTCAGCCGCGCGGCGGCGCGGTGTCGTAGAGGTCGAGCAGCGGAAAGGCGGAGAGCGCGCCCGGCTCGGACACCGGCGGCGCCGCGGTCACGTGGCGCGGCGTGAGCGCGGTGAGCGAGGTGACGCCGAGCAGCCCGAGGCAGATGCGGATCTCCTCCTCGAGCAGTTCGAGCACGCGCACCAGGCCGTCGACGCCGGCGGCGGCCAGCCCGAGGCACGCGAGCCGGCCGATGCCGACCGTCGTCGCGCCCAGCGCGATCGCCTTGACCACGTCGGCGCCGCGCATGAAGCCGCCGTCGACCCAGACTTCGGCGCGCCCGCGCACCGCGTCGAGCACCTCGGGCAGCACCGCGGCGCTGCCGAGGCCGTGGTCGAGCTGGCGCCCGCCGTGGTTGGAGACGTAGATCACGTCGACGCCGTGCTCGACCGCGAGGGCCGCATCCTCGGCGGTGGCGATGCCCTTCAACACCAGCGGCAGGTCGCAGCTGCGCTTCAGGCGCGCCACCGTGCGCCACGACAGCGCCGCCTGGTAGGCCACCCCGGTGTTGTCGGTCGGGCGCCACGGCTTGGCGAAGCGCCCGGCGATGTCGCGCTCGCGGCGGCTGTAGAACGCGCTGTCGACGGTCAGGCAGAACGCGCGGTAGCCGTGCGCGCGGGCGCGCGCGACCCAGTCGTCGACCCAGGCGTCGTCGCCGCGCACGTAGAGCTGGAACGCGCGCACGGTGTCGGCCGCGGCCGCCGTCGCTTCCAGCCCGGGCTGGCACACCGACGACAGCATCTGCGGCACGCCGAAGCGCGCGGCGGCGCGCGCCGCCGCCGCGGCGCCGTCGGGGGCGAAGGACTCCATGCCGCCCACCGGCGCCAGCATCACCGGCAGGCGCACCGGCACGCCGAGGAAGCGCGCGCGCGCATCGACGCTCGAGACGTCGTTGAGCACGCGCGGCCGGAACGCGATCGCGTCGAGCGCCTGGCGGTTGCGCCGCACCGTGGTCTCGGTCTCGGTGCCGCCGATCACGTAGGCCCAGGGGCCGGGGGCGAGGTTGCGCCGCGCGGCGGCGACGATCTCCTGCAGGGTCAGAAACGACGAGGCGTGCTCCATGGTGCGCGGTGCCGGTTGCAAAGGCCGCGAGACTACCATCGTTGGCGGCGCGCGGCGGCCCGGTCCGGCGCGGCTCCCCTACAATCGCGCGCTCGCCCCGCATCCGCAAAGGAGACTTCCATGGCCGCCAGCGCCCTCGACACCGGCACGCACGACCTCCTCGCCTCGCTCGACGACGGCGTGCTCACCCTGACCATGAACCGGCCCGAGGCGCGCAACGCGATGTCGCGCGCGATGATCGAGGCGCTCGCCGCCCAGCTGGCGGCCGCCGAGACCGATGCCGCGGTGCGCGCGATCGTGCTCACCGGCGCCGGCCGCGGCTTCTGCGCCGGCGGCGACGTCAAGGGCATGGCCGCGCGCGGCGACGGCACCGTCGGCGAGCTCACCATCGACCAGGCGATCCACCGCCAGCGCCTGAACCAGCGCGCGACGGCCGGCCGGCTCTACCGCATGCCCAAGCCGACCCTCGCCGCGCTGCCGGGCGCGGCCGCCGGCGCCGGGCTCGCGCTGGCGCTGGCCTGCGACCTGCGCGTGATGGCCGAGGATGCGATCCTCACCACCGCGTTCGCGCGGGTCGGCTTCTCGGGGGACTACGGCGGCAGCTATTTCATGACGCGGCTGGTGGGCGCGGCCAAGGCGCGCGAGCTGTACTTCCTGTCCGAGCGCGTCGGCGCCGCCGAGGCGCTGCGCCTGGGCCTGGTCAACTGGGTCTGCGCGCCCGACGCGCTGGCCGAGCGCACGCGCGAGATCGCGCGGCGCCTCGCGGCCGGGCCGACGGTCGCCTACCGCTACATGAAGGAGAACCTCAACCGCGCCGTTGCCGGCAACGTCGAGGACTGCCTCGACCTCGAGGCCACCCACCACGTGCATTGCGGCCAGACCGAGGACCACCGCGAGGCGACGCGCGCGTTCGTCGACAAGCGCGAGCCGGTGTTCAACGGACGCTAGCGCGCCCGCCGCGCCCTACGGCAGCTGCGCGAAGTAGTGCGCGAGCGCGCGCAGGTCCTCGTCGCCGAGGCCGCGCATGGTGGCGGCCATGATGGTGTCGCGGCCGGTCGCGCTGCCGTCGCGGAACTGGGTCATCGTGTGCAGCAGGTAGTCCTCGCGCTGGCCGGCCAGGCGCGGCATCTGCTCGCGGCCGCGGAAGGTGCCGAGGTGACAGGTGCCGCACAGCAGGTCGCGGGCGAGGGCCTCGCCGCGCGCGAACTCGGCGCCCCGGCGCGCGGCCGGCGCCGGGCGCAGCGGCTGCGCCGCGTAGAACCGCGCCAGCGCCGACAGCTCGGCGTCGCTGACGCGGTCGAGGAAGCCGCGCATCGGCGCGATCTCGCGCAGCCCCTCGCGGATCATCACCAGCTGGGTCTCGAGGAAGACGAACGGCTGGCCGGCGAGCGAGGGGCTCGCCGGCGCCGCGGAGTTGCCGTCCGCGCCGTGGCAGGCGGCGCAGGTCGCCGCCCGCGGCGGCGCCTGGGCGATCGCGGCGCCGGCGGCCAGCAGCAGGCCGCACAGCCCCGCGACCACGCTACCTGCGGGCATACGAGATGCGATAGATGGCGCCGAGCTGCTCGTCGGAGACCAGCATCGAGCCGTCGCGCATCTGCATCAGGTAGGCCGGACGCCCCCAGAAGGCCTGGGTCTTCTCGTCCATGAAGCCGGTCAGGAACGGCGTGACCTTCGGGTTGCGGCCGTCGCGCGACGCGGTGACGGTGACGACGTCGTAGCCGTACTTCACGGTCCGGTTCCACGAGCCCTTGCGCGCGACGAACATGACGTTGCGGTACTGCGCCGGGAACATCCTGCCCGTGTAGAACTTCACCCCCATCGCCGCGGCGTGCGGCCCGAGGGTGGTGACCGGCAGGGTCACCCCGCCGCAGGGGTCGGCGCGCTTGACGTCGCGGTCGACCACGCCCTTGGCATGGCAGTAGGGAAAGCCGAAGTCCTGGCCGGGCTTGGCGAGGCGGTTCAGCTCGTCCTCGGGACCGTCGTCGCCCATCCAGTCGCGCCCGTGGTCGGTGAACCAGAGCTGGCCGGTGCGCGGGTGCCAGTCGAAGCCGACCGAGTTGCGCACGCCGCGGGCGATCACCTCCATCCCGGAGCCGTCGGGGTTGTAGCGGCGGATCTGCGCGTACTCGTCGGTCGGTGGCACGCAGATGTTGCACGGCGCGCCGAACGGCACGTAGAGCTTGCCGTCGGGGCCGAAGCGGATGTACTTCCAGTTGTGGTGCTGCTCCTTGGGCAGCTTGAACGCCGCGGTCATGTCGACCGGCTGCGCGCCCGGGTTGGACTCGATGCCGTCGAAGCGCAGCACCTTGTCGATCGCCATCACGTAGAGCGAGCCCTTGCGGAACTCGACGCCGGCGGGCTGCACCAGCTTGTCGACGACGACGCGGCTGGTGCGCTCCTTGCCGTTGTCGGTGATCTCGTAGACGCGGCCGATGATGCGGGTGCCGACGTAGATCTTGCCCTGGTCGCCGCGCACCATGGCGCGGGCGCCGGGCATGCCGTGGGCCCACAGCTCGACCTTGAATCCCGGCGGCACCTTGAGCCTGTCGACCGGGATCTCCGCGGGCGGCGTCGCCGTCATGCGGCCCGCCAGGGGCGCGAGCGTCGACGACGCCTGGTCGGGCGCCTGGCCCTGTTTCCAGATCGGCGGCGGCGCCGCGGGCTTGGCGGCGGGCGCAGGCGCGGCGGGTGCCGCTGCCACCGGTGCCGGCTTCGCTGCCGGCGGCGGGCTCGCCGACTGCTGCGCCGGCTGTTGCGCGCATGCGGCGACTGCCAGCGCCGCCGCGGATGCAAGGATTCTTGCG
>JAEUOS010000012.1 GCA_016790695.1 Burkholderiales bacterium | reverse complement strand
ATCTGGTCGGATCCTTAGTCTTTACCCAGCCAATCGGTCGGTGCGTTCCGGCGGTTCCCTAGAACCAGCTCTGCGGAATGATCAGGACGTCGCCCGGCTTCATGTCGACATTCGCCGACACGTCGCCTCGCTTGATGAGGTCGCGGATGCGAACGCTGTACTGCTTGTTGCCTTCCGCGACCCGCAGGATCGTCGCGCGATTGCCGTCGGCAAAGTCCGTGATCCCGCCGACAGCGATCATGACGTCGAGCAGGGTCATCTTCTGCCGATACGACAACGCCTGCGGCTTTGCCGCCTCACCCACCACGCGGATTTGCTCGCTATACGGCCCGACGCCTCCGGCCACGATCACCGTCACCACCGGGTCGCGGATGAACTTGGCCAGTTCCTTCTCGATGTCACGTGCCAGCGTCGTGGGATCCTTGCCCATTGCCTGCAGGTCCTCGACCAGAGCGGTCGTCAGGCGCCCGTCCGGACGCACGGTCACGACGTTGGAGAGTTCCGGATTCCGCCAGACGACGATGTTGACACTGTCGCCGGGCCCGATCAGGTAGCGATAGTCAGGCGACGCGGAAGACACCGGTGCAGGCGGCGGCCGGTCCCCGGCGCATCCTGCCAGCAAAGCCGCGACGAATACCACGGCACTGACGATGCGTGCCGACAACCGGTTTTCTCTCTGATTGGCCATCATCGATCCCCCCTTGCAATCCGACGCGTACCCCACCTCACAAACAACTTGAGAATATCGCGTAACTTGTTAATTAGAAAGCCTAATTTACCAGACTAACGCAATATTATCCCAGAAAGCGGCGTTCGCCACATGACAGTGGCAAGAAGGTGACATTATTTCACACGGACCAAACGGCACGCCGCAGTCCAGGGGGTGTAATCTTTTGCTGTTTGCTCGATTGCGGTCATCCGCATTTGGGCAGACTCCGGGCTCCCGGCCGCGATCTCAGGCGACCGTTTCGGACGCGTGCGGGCGGCAGTTGAAGGCTGATGTCCAAGCTTATGATTTCAAATCGCTTTTCTTGCGCAAGCGCCCTCGGGGTCTTGACCCTGACGGCCTTGTTGACGGCATTCCTCCCCGCTTCCGTAGGGCACGCCCAGGTCAACGGCGCGTCGCCCGCGGATGTGCGCCTGCTTGTCCTCGAAGCCCGGTCATACGAGCACGGCGAGGGTGTGCCCAAGGACGGCCCGCGGGCCGCCCGCCTCTACTGTGAAGCTGCGCGAGCCGGGGATGCCGAGGCGCAGTTCAGCCTGGGTTGGATGTACGCGAATGCCCGTGGCGTTCCCCGGGATGACGCGACGGCGGCCCATTTCTTCGGCCTGGCCGCACGGCAGGGACATGTCCATGCCCAGCGCATGCTGCGCTTCGTTGACGAAGCAGCGGCTGCGGCTCCGGAATGCATGGCCCCCCCGCGCCAACTTGCCGAAGTCGCGGCGGAGCCGCCGCCGCAGTCCGATGACGAGTTGCCCGTGCCCGCGACGCCAGCGCAACGCAAGGTCGTTGAGTTGCTCTCGCGTCTGGCCCCCGAGTATGGTGTTCACCCGCGACTGGCGTTCGCGGTCATCCGTGCCGAGTCGAATTTCGATCCGGGCGCGGTGTCCCCCAAGAACGCGCAGGGATTGATGCAGCTCATTCCCGAAACCTCGGCCCGCTTCAACGTCGCCAAGCCCTTCGACCCGGAACAGAATGTCCGTGGCGGACTGGCCTACCTGCGCTGGTTGCTTGCCTACTTCAAGGGCAAGGTCCCTCTCGTGGCGGCCGCGTACAACGCCGGCGAGGGCAACGTCAACAAGTTTCGAGGCATTCCGCCGTTCGCCGAAACGCAGGGCTACGTCAGGCGCATCGTCGAGATATTCAAGCGCGAGGACCACCCCTACGACGAACGGGTGACCGCGCCATCGCCCGAACTGCCTCGCATCCGCCTCGGCAGCCTGATGTAGGCGCATGCGGTTCGCACCTGGCCCCGGCGCTGCGGCCCTGGCGGCGATCACGCTGTTCGCAGCGGGTGCGGCCGGTTCAGCCGACCTGCCCGATGTCGTCGCCCGGGTCAAGGCATCGGTTGTCGCGGTGGGCCTGTACAAGGCCACCAACAACCCGTCGTTCACGCTTCGCGGCACCGGCTTCGCAGTCGGCGATGGCCTGACCATCGCCACCAACGCGCACGTGGTTGCCCCGGCCCCGGACCATGATCCCGGTGCCGTCCTGGCCATTCAGATCCGGTCCGGCGCGCAGCCACGGGTGCGCGTCGCGCGCCTGCAGGCAAGCGCGCCGGAACATGACCTGGCATTGCTGCGCATCGACGATGCCCCGCTGCCGCCCTTGCCGCTGCGCGATTCGTCGACCGTTCGGGAGGGCGCGGCCGTCGCGTTCACGGGGTACCCGATCGGCAATCTGCTCGGCTTCGCACCAGTGACCCATCGCGGCATCGTCTCGTCGATCACGCCCATCGTCCTTCCGGGAAACTCGGCGCGCCAGCTCGATGAGCGCCAGGTCCGGCGCCTTCGCGCAGGAACGTTCGACATCTTTCAGCTCGACGCGACAGCCTACCCGGGCAACAGCGGCAGTCCGGTCTTCGATGCTGCGTCGGGCGAAGTGATCGGCGTGGTGAACATGGTGCTTGTGCGCCGCACCCGCGAGGCGGCACTGAGCCAGCCATCGGGATTCACTTACGCGATCCCGGCAAACTTCCTCGCGGAACTGCTGCTGATCAGCCGCTGATGCCGGCGCTGCGCCGCGCCGGCGCAGATCACGCGTTCGCCGTCGGCGCGTCGGCCGGCGGAAACCGGCGCATGTAGGCCTTCCTCAGCAGATGCGGCAGCAGGAGGTGCGCCGGCATCCGCAGATGGTGCGCCCGCACGTACAGGAAGTTGCGCGCAACCCGCGTCACGGCGTCGTCGCAGCTCGGGTGGTCCGGACGCAAGGCACGGCGCAGGATTCCGAGCATCGCTGTTCCGCCGATCCCGCGCGGACGAAAGGGCTCGACCGCAGACACCAGGCCCGCGTCCATCCGTCCGGGCAGAAGAAAATCGGCGCACGAGACTGCGTAGAAAAGCGGCCGCGCCAACCCGAGCTGCACGGCGCGGCTGACCAGTTGCTCCTGGAATCCGCTGCGCGCATGCGCATGACCGATCAGATCTGCAAGATCAAGCAGGTCCCGCAGTCCATTCGCGAACTCGCCCTCCTGGAACAGGTGGACCGCGCTGTGCAGAATCATGTCGGCGAGGGACAGCACATGCAGGCCCGGCATCCCGGCGACGGGCTCGATGCGCTCGAAAAGCGCGCCCGCGTCCACGCGAAACCGCGACGTCGGCGGCGTGATCGTATGGTGCACGTCCAGATAGGTCTCGCGACGCACATGCACCAGCGGCGGCAGCTCGTGCATCCATTGCCGGTAGTAGCGCTGGTTGTAGGCATCGCGCTCGCGCGAGATCCAGCCCGCACGGAACAAGGCCCCCTCGACTTCATCGAGGCGCTCGCGCGGGACCAGGATGTCGACGTCGGCATACAAGCGTCCGCGCGCGGGCGGAAGGTCGGCCAGTTCATAGGCCGCCCCCTTGAGGAACACGACCGGCGTCGCCGGATCGCGCAACGCTGCGGCGATGTTGCGGATCTCCCAGCGCACTTCCAGTCGCTGACGCGCCACCGCCCGCAACGCGCCGACCAGATGCATGCGCGGCTGCGCCGGCAGGCGCTCGAACCAGGGCGATTCGCTGCAGGCCGCAGCCAGCCGCCCGAGCAGCATGCCGCGCCGCGCCTGCCCGAGTGCGAGTTCCCACTCCGCCATCGACAGGCCGAGACAGCGCTCGGGCGCAGCGAAGATCGCCGGCAGCAGATCGGCACTCATGCGCTTGCACCGTCGGCCAGTCGCGCGAAGACGTCGACCGCCTCGTCGAGATCGCCATAGGAAAAATCGTAGCAGTCACATGCCGACACAACGTCGGCAAGGACCTCGAATCCGGTCAATCCCATCAGCGTGTAGTTGAACGCATTGCGCCCGAGTTCGAACATGCTGTCCGCCTTCGATCGCGGCACCAGCGTGGCGGGCATCCCGGCCTGATACCTCGGAAACACCACCCACGCGGCGGGTGCGCGCACCCCGAGCGCACGTACCTGGTCGGTGGGCACGCGCATGTGCGCTACCGTGCCCTTGGCGGTGTCCCGCGTGGCCGCCGTCAGCACGACACCCGGAACGAATTGCCGGATCACCTCCAGCGAGCGGTTCTTCAGGCTGACGGGCCGGCCCAGGGGCGATATCAGGCGGTCCTCCGGCGATATCAGGGCCAATTCGTCGGAGAGGAGCCGCCAGCCGCGATGGATCAGTGCGGCGCACAGCGTACTCTTCCCCGATCCCGGTGGGGCCGGCATGATCAAGGCCTTGCCCGCGCGCTCGATCACCGCGGCATGAAGCATCAGGAATTGGTGCCCATACCCCGCGATGCACCAGTTGAGCGCCCACTCGAGCAATGGGTAGGCCTGCTCGGCAGGCAGGGGCTCGAACGGATACATGCCCTCCCAGCGAAAGCGGACCTGGCGCCGAAACCAGCGCCGGATCCCGGCCCCGGGCTGCAATTCCACCGTGAAATCGGCGAAATCGCCGTCTGCCGCGAGCGGATATTCGGCATACATCTCCTGCACCGCTCGCGCGACCGACTCGAACCGCGAGACGACCCGGAAGCAGAATGGGCCGGTGCGAATGGCCAACCCCGGGCCGCGAATACGCTCAACGATCTCCGCTGTTGCGAGTTCCGAAAGCTGCATCAGGGCACGGAATCAATGAGACCCAAGGTCTTGCATTGTTCCATGATCGCGCCGATCCGGTCAGTCAGAATCTGGCCGGATTCCAAGCCCAATTCGCGAAGAACCTCCGCCTGCACCGCTGAGACGTCCGCCACGCCGTCTCCGACGCAAAGCAGGACCGCGGCGGTCAGTGCATCCAGCTTGTGGGTCTGTCCCGAGGCAGTTGAATAGACCACCCACTCGTCACCCCACCGCCGCCAGTGGAGCTGCGAGGTCAGCCGAACGCTTGACAGGACGCCATCCTTTCCAGGCACTGCGCCGCCAACGGCTTGCCGCCGATCGGGCTACAAATCGGACTACAGATTCTCGAGCGTCTTGAAGAACGCGAGCGCGTCCGTATACGTCGTGCCGGTGGAATTGTAGAACTGCATGATCTGCGTCGTCGTATACGGATAATTGAGTCCCAGCGCAACGGAGTTCTGCGCGTTCAGGAGCGCCGTCAGCCAGTGCACTTCGTCCGCGCTCGACACGCCGGGCGGCAGAATTTGAATCAACGTCGTCGTGGACGCACCGGCAAACTTTGTGAACAGCGTCTTGGCGGGCGTATTGGTGTAGTACTTGATGCCATTGACTAGGACGTAGTACCGGGGCCCGGCGTCGAACAGTCGCCAACGCTGGGGAAACTGGTAGTAGCCCGGGCTGTACCCACCGCAGATCACGTGCGCGGGCTTGACCGACGCACCTGCCGACTGCATTCCCGAGATGCTGCAGCGCTGGCCGTTCGCCTTGAGGATCACGGTCTGGGTCTGCGCCAGCGTTTCGATCGGCTGCACGGCGGCCAGAAGGGCCGACCCGCCGGCCACGCCCTTGAGCAATTCCCGACGACGGAGGCGCGCCTCCGGCTCGACAGCCACCGAGGCGGAATCCGCACCTGCCTTGACGGCATCCACCTTGTTCTGGCCCATTGTCACGTTCATGCTCCCAGAAAAACCATGCGCGGGGGAAGACCACCCCATTGTATTTCCGACCAACATCGGCAAAAAGTTAAGATTGGCAAATCCGGATCACGCCCGTTCCGGAAATCCCTGCCGACGCGTCAAAATAAGCAACTGTCGTGCCGCAACTCGAGTTGGATGTTTTTGTTCTTTTTTTTCATATACTTACGGACATCGCCCGCACGGCGCCCAGTCCATTTTTCGCGATGAAACCGGTCGGTGTAAAAAACACCGACAAAATTGACGCGTCGCCGCAACCCGCTGTCATATCTGTTTCATCAGTTCGGCGACGGCAGCTTGACCGGGGTACTTGTTGCCCAGCTTCGCAAGCTCGTCCAACTGCGCCTTCGCCGCCGGCTTCTTCCCCGCCTGAATCAGGACACGCGCATAGTTCAGGCGGATATCCGGGTTCTGCGGGGCCAGCTCGACCGCCTTGGCCAACAAGTCGTTCGCACGCGCGGTATCGCCGCGATCGGCCAGGAGATCAGCCAGCGTATCCATGAAGGACGGCTGGTTCGGCGCGAGCTGATTGGCCTTTTCGGCGTACTCGAGGGCGGCCGGCCGCTTCTGTTTGGCCGAGACCCACGCGAGATTGTTCCAAAACAAGGGATTGCCGGGCATCAACTCGGTGAGGCCCTTGTAGAGCCGCTCGGCAGCGGCGTAGTCACGGCGAACCAGCGCCGCTTCCGCCCGATAGGCACGAAACGATAGATCCTGGGTATGGTCCTTGACCCATGCCTCGGCGAACTTCTCCGCCTCGTCGGCGCGCTCTGCCGCATAGAGCATCGACATGAGCTTGACCGCGGTTTCCGACGCGGGCGCCGCCTTCAATGCGGCACGATAGGACGCAATGGCCTCGGGCCAGCGCTTCTGGGTCGCATGGATGTCGCCCTCGAGCAGAAAGCCGACCGCCTCGCGCGGGCGCTGCTTCTGCACTTCGCGCGCGACCGCGATCGCATCCTGCGGGCGGCTGGAACCCAGGTCGAGCAGCACGAGGCCGCGCTGCGCTTCAGTGAGGTCAGGCTGCAGGGCGAGCGCCTTGCGCAGGCTCGCCGTCGCGGCATCGAGATTCTTCGCCGCGACATGGATCTCGGCCGAGCGCAGGTGCGGTTGCGCCGAGCGCGGCTGCAGCGCCGCCAGCTTCGCATACGTGGCAAGCGCCTGGTTGTATTCGGCAGCAGCCTGCTGGGCGCGTCCAAGCGCGTCATGCAGTTCGACGCTATCGGCCAATGTCGCCAGTCCTTCCTGCGCCGCGCTGATCGCCTTCCTGGGCTCGTTGATGGCGAGCAGATAGCTGACGAGCGCAATGCGGATCGAAGCCTCGCCCGGCGCTGCCGCAATGGCCTTGGACATGAACTCGAGCACCTCTTCGCTCTTGCCCCCGGACTTCCACTTGACTTCGGCCAGACCGACGAGTGCGGTCGCGTTGCGCGGTTCGGCGGCCAGCACGCCCTCGAAGCGCTTCGCCGCCTGCTCCGGCTTGCGGTCGTTCATGTCGAGTTCAGCAAGCGTGGCTGCCGCGGGTACGAAGGCAGCGCTGGCTGCGAGGGCCCGTTCCAGGCTCCTGCGCGCAGCTGCGACATCGCCCTTGGCCAGCAATACGCGCCCGCGCAGGTTGTGTACGAACGCGGCGTTCGGCCGCTTTTTCTCCAGAACGTCGATCGCCTTGAGCGCGCGATCATGGGTGCCGCGACGCAGGTGAGAGGCGACGATCGCCAGGTCGGCCGTGATGTCGGTGGTCGACGCCGAAACCTGTTCGAGCTCCGAGAAGGCCGAGTCGGCGTCGCCGCGTGCGAAACGCGCGAGCGCCAGGGCTGTCCGCTTCGCCGGGTCCTTCGGATCGAGCTTGATCGAACGACTGTAGAACTCCTCGCCCCGCTTCAGGTCGCCGATGCCCATGTAGGCTTCGCCCGCAAGCGCAAGCATCGCGGCATCGCCGTCGATCTTGCCCAGGACCGGACTCAATGCCGCGACGGCCTTGCGCGGGTCGCCCTGCGCCAGATGGGTGAGCACCAGGAGGCGACGCGCACTCATGCGATCCGGTGCCAGCTGCACCGCCTTGGCGGCATGCGTTTCTGCCTGAACGAAGGAACGCATTCCATACTCGATCGATCCGGCCTGCTCGAGCGCGGGAACATTGTCCCGCACGACCCGCAGCAGTTGCTGCGACGCTTCGCGCGCGGCCTTGAAGTCGCTCCGGGCGGCGGCCAGCTGGGCGACAAAGTACAACGTATGCGGCGATCCCGGCGCAGCCTTTCGCATCGCTTCGAGCTGCGCGGCGGCGTCTTCCTTCCGGCCGGACTTCATGAGCGCGGTCATCAGGGCCGAATGCGCCAGCATGTAGCCGGGTCGAAGCTCCACGGCCTTGCGATAGGCCTCAATGGCACCGGGCAGTTGCTCGCGCGCGGCCAGCACATCGCCCTTCAGCTTCCATGCTTCGGTGTACTGCGGAGACTTGCGCAGCAGCTCATCGACATGGGAAATCGCCGCGTTGAAATCGCCCGCGACGGCGCGCAGCCTGGCCTGGGTCAGCCGCGCCGGCGCATAGTCGCCGCTCGCGGTCAGCGCCGCCTGATTCGCCTTGTTCGCCGCCGGGAGGTCCCCCTTGAATACGTAGGCGACCGCCACGCTGTTCTGCACATCGGCGCGCCCCTCGGGGGAGAGCAGCGTGTCGCGCCGCCCTTCTTCGATCACCTTGTCGTAGCGCCCGAGTGCCAGCAGCGCGCGCGCCAGCACCGGCAGCACGTCATTGGCGGAATGACGCATATCAAGCGCCTTGCGGAGTTCCAGTTCCGCCGCCTCCGCGTCACCGACGTCGAGCAGCGCGCGTCCGAGCAGGAAACGCGCCTCGGGCAGATCCGGCTTGGCCTGCAGAGCCGTCTTGAGCTCGATGATTGCGGCGGCGGTATCACCGCGCGCCACGTATGCCTTTGCCGACTCGACCAGCTTGCCCGGATCCTGCTTGCCGCACCCGCTGCTTACCAGGAGCGCCGCCAACAGGCCGGCCGCAACTGCCGTTCTTGCATTGGATTTGGTCATGACACACCTCGGTTGCCCAGCCACGCTGAACGGAGGCTGCACGCCGGCTGCGCCGATGCCCCCACATTTTTCTTGGATGAAGCGCTGTCCGTCTTTCCTGCAGCCTGAGCATTCTAGCGAAATGGCAGCATCGGCCATCCACCGAACTGGCGAACAACGGCGCAAGACAATTGATCTGGCGCAAAATTCCACTACACTAGACGCGTCGGAATGGGCCGGGATTTCGCCGGGATCGGGAAGATGCCGGGATGGAAAGCTTGGAATCGCTCCGCAACCGTAAATCGTACGGCCGCACGCCGTATCGTCCACCGCTGATCCAGGCGCGCCGGCAAAGCCGCGCCCTCGCCCCGCTTTGAGCCGCACCTCCCCGTTCGCTGCCCGGCGGATGCACCCGCGACACTGCGCGCAGTGCGGCGCCCGCACGCAGTCGATTGTCCCGCCCGGCGACAGCCGCGAGCGCGCGGTCTGTTCGACATGCGGGCACATCGAATATGACAACCCCAAACTGGTCGTCGGCTGCATTCCGGTCTGGCAGGACCGCGTTCTCCTGTGCCGGCGCGCGATCGAGCCGCGCTACGGTTGCTGGACCCTGCCGGCAGGATTCATGGAAAACGGCGAATCCACTGCCGCCGGCGCGGCCCGGGAAACGCTCGAGGAAGCCGGGGCGCGTGTCACCAATCTGCGCCCGTTCTCGATACTCGACGTTCCGTATGTCCACCAGGTCCACATGTATTTCGTCGCCGACCTGGTCGACCTGGAGTTCGCGGAGGGCGACGAGTCCCTCGAAACGAGGCTGTTCGCCGAGCCGGAGATCCCCTGGGACCAGTTGTCCTTCCGCACCGTGATCGAAACCCTGCGGGCGTTCTTCGCGGACCGGGCCCGTGGAGCCATCGGATTTCACCACCGGACCCTGGACTATCCGCCGCGCCCGTAGGACGGCCGCACGGCCTGCAGGTGAGGCAACTGACGCGCGAACAACTCGGCCAGGAAGTCGACGAACACCCGCACGCGCGCCGATAGATGGCGGCTCGGCCAGTACATCACTGAAACGGGCAGCGACGCCGCCTGCCATTCCGGAAGGAGCGGCACCAGTCGCCCGTCGCGGAGCGCATGCGCGACGCCGGTTTCGAGCAGCTGAATGATTCCCACGCCGGCGATCGCCATGTCGACCAGCACCTCCGGATTGTTGAGGTGGAGCCGTCCTTCGGGCTCGTGCGTCCGGTCCACGCCGTCGCGGGAAAACCGCCACGGCGCCGCGCGGGCGAGCACCGGCGAAAAGTAACCGAGGCAGTTGTGGCCTGCCAGCGCATCGGGCGAGTCCGGCACGCCGTGTCGCGCCAGGTACGCCGGTGAGGCGCAGGTGACGAAGCGTGCGTCGTAGAGGTGTCGTGCCACCATGGAGGGTTCCTGCGGCTCGCCGACGCGGAGGATCACGTCGACGTCCTCCTCGATGAAATCGCCGAAGCGGTCGCCCAGCGTCATGATCACAGTCACCTTGGGAAAGCGGGCACAGAAGGCAGGCAGCCCGGGCGACACGTACAGATGACCGAGGCCGGTAGGCAACGCAACCCGCAAACGCCCTTCCGGCTCGCTGCGCGTGCGCCGGAGCGCCCCCTCGATGTCGTCGATGTTCGACAGGATGGCGGTGCAATGCTCGAGGTACGCGCCGCCGTCGACGGTGAGGCTGACCTTGCGGGTGGTACGGGTGAACAATTGCACCCCCAGATGCGCCTCGAGATTCTTGACCGCGGCCGTGACGGCCGCCGGGGATAGACCGAGGCGGTCTGCCGCTCGGACGAAGCTGCCCTGCTCCGCCACCTTGGCAAAGATCTCCATCGCCCGCAGCTTGTCCATTTATTCACTATTCTTAAATTATCTATTCAATATACATCCATTTATTCCAAAGTAGTTGATTGATATATTGCACCGCATCATGGCGCGACGCGCCCCACCGATCCGGGAGTTGTTCATGGACCTCGTTTCCGCACTGCAAAGCCTGATCGCCGCAAGCGCGGTGGTCATCTTCCTGGCCCTCGCGATCGAGGGTGCCACGCCGCGCTGAGTCGCACCGCGTCACCGTTCGAACCCATTGGAGATGCCCAGATGATCCCTCAATTGATCTATGTCGGCGGCGCCCTCGTCCTGAGCGCCGTCTGGTTGTGCGCCGCATGGCTGGCCAGACAGGCGGTACAGTTTCGGGGAACCGGCGCCGAGCACCAACGCTGATTCCGTCAGGCAATCGAACCGACACGGCGCGGCCCCAAGGGGCCGCGCTTTTTTTTGTCGTATCCTTCGCGCTTTCGCCCGATCGCATCGCGGTCTCGCTTGTGGCACAACCGACACCCAGCAACCGAACGCAGGCCGCCTTGACTTTCCGCTTCGCTCGCAATCGACGCAACCTCCTCGTCTGGGGTGGCATCGCCATGCTGCCCCAGGCCGGTTCGCGCGCGCAAACCAATCTCGTCGACAGTGAAGGTCGGCCGGCCGGCGCGATGGAAGCACCGTTCATCACCACGCCGGACCCCGTGGTACTGGCCATGCTCGACCTTGCCGGCGTGGGGCCCAGGGACGTGGTGTACGACCTTGGCTGCGGCGATGGCCGCATTGTCATTTCCGCGGCCCGCGATCGCGGTGCGCGCGGCGTTGGCGTCGAGATCGACATCGACCTGGTCGACCGCGCACGCGTGGCGGCACGGCAGGCCGGGGTGGCCGACCGCGTGCGGATCACCCGCGGCGACCTGTTCGACCTTGACGTCCGCGAAGCAACCGTGGTGATGCTCTACCTCGGCGAGGACCTCAACACGCGACTGTGGCCGAAGCTGCGCCGCGAGCTGCGGCCCGGCACGCGCGTGGTTTCACACCGGTTTATCATCCGCGGCGTGCCCGCCGACCGCACGGTCGAGGCGCACGGCGTCAGCCTCCATCTCTGGAAAATCCCCTGAAAGGACCCTCGGCACATGCGCAGCCCTCGACTTTCCAAGCTCGTTTCCGGCATTCCCGCCGCCTGCCTGGTGGCGGCCGCGTGCGCATTCGTCCCGGTTCACGCGCAGACGGCCGGCGCAAGCACGTTCGAGCCGGTGGTCGGCCAGGCAGGCAAGGACGTGATCTGGGTGCCCACTCCGCCGATGCTGGTCGAGCGCATGCTGCGCATGGCGCAGGTGACGCCGCAGGATACCGTGATCGACCTCGGATCGGGCGACGGCCGCATCGCAATCGCGGCGGCGCGCGACTTCAAGGCCCGCAGCTACGGCCTCGAATTCAATCCGGACATGGTCGCCCTGTCGCGCCGCGAGGCCGAAAAGGCCGGCGTCGGGCAGCGCGCAACGTTTGTCCAGGCGGACATCTACAAGAGCGACTTCTCCAATGCGAACGTGCTCACGATGTACCTGCTCCCGAACATCAACCTGGACATGCGGCCGATCATCCTCAAGATGAAGCCCGGCACACGCGTGGTGTCGCACCAGTTCAACATGGGTGACTGGTCGCCCGACGACACGTCCGACCTGTCCGGTCGCATGGCGTACATGTGGATCGTGCCGGCGCGGGTCGAAGGCCGCTGGGCGATGGATCCCGTCGCCGGCACGCCGGCGTTCACGTTCGCGTTCAAGCAGGAGTACCAGCGCATTTCCGGGTCCGCGGGGCCGGGCGAGATCACCTACGGTCTGCGCGAGGCGGCGCTGTGGGGCGAACGGATCCGCTTTTCCTTCATCGATGGCCAGGGTCGGCTGCGCGAGGTGGCCGGCACGGTGAGCGGCAACACGATCAGTGGCGAGATGCGCACCGCCGGCACTGCCCCGGTGCTGTTCAGCGCACGCCGCACCGGCGACTGAGGTCCGCATGAGCGAGCACACCGGCGCAGCCGGCACGCCCGCGCGCGTGCTTTCGGTCAAGGACGTGGTCATGCTGGCCGTCGGCGTGGTTGTCGGCGCCGGCATCTTCAAGGCGCCCTCGCTGGTCGCGGGTGCCACCAGCAGCGAGGCGATGCTGATCTTCGCCTGGATCCTGGGCGGTGCCATCACCATGATCGGCGCCCTGACCTACGCAGAACTGGCGTCGACCTTTCCCAGTGCGGGAGGCGACTATCACTTCCTCAACCTAGCGTACGGGCGCCGCTTCGCCTTCCTGTTCGCCTGGGCACGCGCGACGGTGATCACCACCGGCTCGATCGCATTGCTGGCCTTCGTCTTCGGCGACTATTGCGCGCAGCTGTTTCCGATCGGTCCGTACTCGTCGCCGTTCTATGCCTGCCTGGTGGTGATCGTCCTGTCCGCGATCCACTGGATCAGCACGCGGGCTTCGAGCACGACGCAGAACTGGCTGACCGTCCTGGAGGTCGGCGGCCTGGTTCTGGTCGCGATCGCCGGCTTCGTCGCCACGCCGTCGGCCGCCGCGCCGGCGCCCGCGGTGTCCGGCAACGCTGCCTTCGGATTCGCCATGGTGATGGTGCTCCTGACGTTCGGCGGCTGGAACGAAGTGGCCTACGTGTCGGCCGAGATGTCCTCCGACAAGCGCGGCATCGCGCGCGCGCTGATCATCAGCATCCTGGTCGTCACCGCCATCTACCTGCTGGTCAACCTGGCGTATCTGAACGCGCTCGGGCAGGCCGGCATGGCCAAGTCCAACGCCGTCGCCGCGGATGTCCTCAAGGCGGCATTCGGCGACTGGGGCGCGCGCGCGATCAGCGTCATCGTCGCGATTGCCACCCTGACGTCGATCAACTCGACGCTGATCGTCGGCGCGCGGTCGAGCTATGCCGCCGGACGTGACTGGCCGGCGCTGCGCTTTCTCGGCTCGTGGAGCGCGCAGGGCAGCACGCCGCGCCACGCCCTGCTGGTGCAGATGACCATCGCGATCGCCCTGATCATCCTCGGCACGATGACCCGCAAAGGCTTCGAGACCATGGTCGACTACACGGCGCCGGTGTTCTGGTTCTTCTTCCTGCTTGCCGGACTGTCGGTGTTCGTGCTGCGCGCCAGGTATCCCGACGCGGAGCGGCCGTTCCGCGTGCCCCTGTATCCGGTACTCCCGGCCCTGTTCTGCTGCGCCTGCGCCTGGCTCCTGTACTCGAGTCTCGCCTACGTGAAGACCGGGGCGATGTTCGGGCTCGGCCTGCTCGCGGTGGGAGCGGTGGTATCGCTGTTCCTCGGCAGGCCATCGCGCCGCAGCTGAGACATCCGGACATCCGCGTCCGGTCGTCGCCGGCCGCTGCGGCGGCCGGCGCGACCGGCACGTGTCACCAGCCCGCCTCCCTTTCGGGGTTGGCGCGGATGCGGTGAATCGACAGGTCGGCGCCGTTGAACTCGTCTTCCGGGTCGAGGCGCAGCCCCACGACTGCGCGGATGCCGGCGAATACGACGTAGCCGCCGATCACGGCCACGCCGATGCCCAGGGCGGTGCCCGCGACCTGCGCCATCAGCGTCACGCCGCCCAGCCCGCCGAATGCCTTCTGGCCGAACACGCCGGCTGCAATCCCGCCCCAGGCGCCGCACAGCCCATGCAGTGGCCACACGCCCAGCACGTCATCGAGCTTCCACCGGTTCTGCGTCAGGGTGAACATTTGCACGAACAGGAAGCCGGCGACCGTTCCGACAACCAGCGCGCCGATCGGGTGCATGACGTCGGAGCCCGCGCACACGGCCACCAGTCCCGCGAGCGGCCCGTTGTGCACGAAACCCGGGTCGTTGCGCCCGGCCAGCGTGGCCGCGATCGTCCCCCCAGCCATCGCCATCAGGGAATTGATGGCGACCAGGCCGCTGATCTTGTCGAGCGTCTGCGCACTCATGACGTTGAAGCCGAACCAGCCTACCGACAGCACCCATGCGCCGAGCGCGAGAAACGGGATGCTGGACGGCGGATGGGCGGCGATTCCGCCTTCGCGGCTGTAGCGTCCGCGGCGCGGCCCCATCTGCATGACGGCCATGAGCCCGATCCATCCGCCGACCGCATGGACCACGACGGATCCCGCGAAATCATGAAACTCCTCGCCGAAAGCCGCCTTGATCCAGGCCTGCACGCCGAAACGCTGGTTCCAGGCGATGCCCTCGAAGAACGGGTAGACAAGCCCGACCAGGATCGCGGTCGCGAGAAGTTGCGGACCGAAGCGGGCGCGCTCGGCGATGCCGCCGGAGACGATGGCCGGAATCGCCGCTGCGAAGGTCAGCAGGAAGAAGAACTTGACCAACTCGAAGCCGTTCTTCTGGGCCAGGGTCTCGGCACCGGTCAGGAAGCCCACACCGTAGGCGACGCTGTAGCCGACAAAGAAATAGGCCACGGTGGAGATCGCGAAATCGACCATGATCTTGACCAGCGCGTTGACCTGGTTCTTGTGGCGCACCGTTCCCACCTCGAGGAAGGCAAATCCGGAGTGCATGGCCAGCACCATGATCGCCCCCAGCAGAATGAACAGCGCGTCGGCACCTGATTTGAACTGCTCCATGCGGCCTCCCTGCCAGTGTTGTTCCGGCAGTGAAAGCAATATCCGCACCAATCAGAGGCATCACGCAGAGAGAGGCGCATCACTTGGTGCGAAGCCGCCACCGCAAATTCATCAGATCGAAAAAGACGCATGGTTTTGGTGCATTCGCACCAAAACCATGCGATTCGTGCACACCGGGCACCGTCGTGCGGTCATGTCTAGCGGAAAGCCGCAGGGCAAGGCTAGCTGGTAGAGTAACGTCGTCAGGATCATCGCCATGGACCGCAGGGATTTCATTCGCATCTGCACAGCCGGCGCGGGCATGGCCGGCACAGTGCCCGACCGGGTGCTGGCAGCGCCGACAACGCTGCGCCCGTATCGGCGCGCCCGGCTGCTCGATGATTCCGGCAAGCCGCTGCGCGCCGCGACCATCGCTGCACAGCGGAACTACGTGTTCTTCTACCCGTATCGCGGGACGCCGTGCTTCCTGCTCAATCTCGGGCGCCCGCTACAGCCAGCACACGTGTCGGCGAGCAGCGACGCGTACGCATGGCCCGGCGGCGTCGGCACCAATCGCTCGCTGGTTGCCTACTCGGCCATCTGCTCGCACCAGCTCACCTACCCGACCCGCGAGATCAGCTTCATCAGTTTTCGCGCCGGGAAGCAGGGCGCGAATCGCCATGGCGACGTCATTCATTGCTGTTCGGAACACTCGCAGTACGACCCGGCGCAGGGTGCGCGCGTCGTCGCCGGCCCGGCGCCCAGGCCATTGGCCGCGGTCGTGCTCGAGCACGAGCCGGCAACAGACGGCCTGTACGCCACCGCCACCCTCGGCCAGGATCTGTTCGAGGAATTCTTCCGCAAGTACGAATTCCGCCTCACGATGGAACACGGCGGCGCCGCCAGGCGCGACAACAGCGACAACTGCCGTGTGACCGAGCTCGAGAACTATTGTCGACAGCAGGTCCGATGCTAGGTCGCATTTCCGCCCGCTCGCGCGCCCCATGATTCCCTGGCTCGCGGACAGCATCGGGTTTCCGCCGCTCGGAGCCGCTCTTGACGATCCCAATGGCCTGCTGGCCGCGGGCGGCGATCTCGCTCCCGCGCGCCTGCTCGAGGCGTACCGGCGCGGCATCTTTCCGTGGTACTCGAGCGGCCAGCCGATCTTGTGGTGGAGCCCGGACCCGCGGCTGGTGCTGTTTCCGGACGAGTTCATCCCCAGGCGGTCGCTGGCGAAGGTGCTGCGCAACCGCGATTACGAAATCCGTTGCGACAGCGCCTTCGAAACGGTGGTGCGCGCATGCGCGGCCACGCCACGCCCCGGACAGGACGGCACCTGGATCGGCGAAGAGATCGTCCAGGGCTACTGCGCCCTGCATCGCGCCGGCTACGCCCATTGCATCGAGACATGGATCGACGGGCGCCTGGCCGGCGGCCTGTACGGCGTCGCCATCGGTCGCGCCTTCTACGGCGAGTCCATGTTCTCGCACGCGACCGACGCCTCGAAGATCGCCTTCGCGCACCTCGCCGATTTCTTGCGCGAACAGGCTTGTGGCATCATTGATTGCCAGATGCGGACCAGCCACCTTCAATCCCTCGGAGCGCGCGAGATCCCGCGCAGCGCATTCGCCGCCCTCCTGGACCGCCTGACTTCCATGCCCGCGATGCGCGGATGGTCAACCCTTGCGCGACGCTGGTCGCGGGAAAAGCCGCAGTGACCCGACTCAACGAACTCCCGTTCTCGGTTCTGCAGTTCTACGCCACCGCGCCGTACCCGTGCAGCTACCTGCCGGGACGCCTCGCGCGCTCGCAGGTGGCGACGCCGTCGCACCTGATCAATGCCGATGCCTATTCCGAGCTGGTGCGGGCGGGGTTCCGGCGCAGCGGCATCTTCACCTACCGGCCGCATTGCGACGGCTGCCGCGAGTGCGTGCCGGTCCGCGTCCCGGTGCGACAGTTCCTGCCGAACCGGTCGCAACTGCGCGCCTGGCGCCGCCATCAGGCGCTGGTGCCCACCGTGACCGGACTCGGCTACTCGGCGGAACACTATGCGCTGTATCTGCGCTATCAGGCCAGTCGCCACGCGGGCGGCGGCATGGATCAGGACAGCCGCGACCAGTATGCCCACTTTCTGCTGCAAAGCCGGATCAACAGCCGCCTGATCGGCTTCCGTGAACCGGCCGGCCCGACGGGAGAGGCGGGCGCCCTGAAGCTGGTGTCGATCGTCGACGTGCTCAACGACGGCTTGTCGTCCGTCTACACCTTCTTCGAGCCGGACGAACGGAAGGCGAGCTACGGCACGTTCAGCATTCTCTGGCAGATCGAGCAATGCGTGCGCCTCGGCCTGCAGTACCTGTACCTCGGGTACTGGATCCGCGACAGCCGGAAGATGGCCTACAAGGCGAACTTCGCGCCGATCGAGGGATTGGTTGACGGCCAGTGGCGCCCGGTCGGCGAGCCGCATTGGTCGCGCGAATGCGCGTGACTTCGCTGTAAACTCGCCGGCTCGCAGCCGGCACGGGCTCACGCCCCGCCGGTCCCCTTCGTCTCGAGAAACCGTGCGCTCATGACCAAGCAATACGATCCTGTTCCCCCGCGCAAGACCGCCTTCCTGGGCCTCGGCGTCATGGGCTATCCCATGGCAGGCCACCTCAAGCGCGCCGGTCACGCCGTCACCGTCTACAACCGCACGGCGGCGAAGGGCGCTGCCTGGGCCGCCGAGTTCGGCGGCGCCAGCGCGCCGACGCCGCGCGAAGCCGCGGTCGATTGCGACGTCGTCGCCTGCTGCGTGGGCAACGACGACGACCTGCGCTCGGTGGTCCTCGGCGCGGACGGCGCATTCGCCGGCATGAAGCCGGGCGCGGTGTTCGTCGACCACACCACGGCCTCGGCCAACGTCGCCCGCGAACTGGCGGCCGAGGCGGCCCGGCGCGGCCTGCGCTTCATCGATGCCCCGGTTTCCGGCGGCCAGGCCGGCGCCGAGAACGGCGTCCTCACCATCATGTGCGGCGGCGATTCGGCCACGTTCGAGGAGATCAGGCCGGTGATCATGGCTTATGGCCGGATGGCGCAATGCCTGGGGCCGGCCGGCTCCGGACAGCTGGCCAAGATGGTCAACCAGATCTGCATCGCCGGGCTGGTGCAGGGACTCGCGGAGGGCATCAACTTCGGCATGGCGGCCGGACTCGACATGAAGCAGGTCCTGGAGGTGATCTCCAAAGGTGCCGCCGGGTCGTGGCAGATGGAGAACCGCGGCAAGACCATGGTCGACGGAAAGTTCGATTTCGGCTTCGCGGTCGACTGGATGCGCAAGGATCTCGGCCTGTGCATCGAGGAGGCGCGGCGCAACGGCGCGCCGCTACCGGTCACCGCGCTGGTCGATCAGTTCTATGGCGACGTGCAGCAGATGGGCGGCCGCCGTTTCGACACCTCGAGCCTGATCAAGCGCCTGCCGCGCAAGTAGGACGACCATGGCCGGCGACCTGACCATCACCGACGTCAAGGCATTCGCGACCTCGTTCCCGCTGCCGAAGGACGGCAACGTCCGGCTCGGCATCGGTCGCGCCGTCAAGAAGGATGCGGTGGTCGTCAAGGTGACGACCGCAGGCGGGCTCGTCGGCTGGGGTGAATCCCATCATGCGCGCGCGCCGTCGACCATAGCCAAGCTGGTCGACACCACGCTGCGCATGCTGGTCCTGGGCGAGGATGCCGGCGACGTCCAGGGCGTCTGGCGCAAGATCTACGGCAAGCAGCTGGCGAGCCACGGACTGGGCGCCGGCACGGCGATGGCGATGAGCGGCATCGACATGGCGCTCTGGGACATCCGCGGCAAGGCCACGGGGTGGCCGCTCTACCGCCTGCTGGGCGGCGCCAGTCGCGCCGTGCCGGCCTATGCGGGCGGCATTTCGCTGGGCTTTCAGCCGGAGGGCGAACTGGTCGCGGAGGCGCAAAAGCACCTGGCCGCAGGCTACAAGGCGCTCAAGCTGCGCCTGGGCGACAGCCCGCGCAACGATATCGCGCGGGTGGCCGCGGTGCGCAAGGCCTTCGGGGACGAACTGACGATCCTCACCGACGCCAACATCGGCTATGGCCTCGCCGATGCGCGCGCGGTCATGCCCGCGCTCGACGCGCACGGCGTCGCCTGGCTGGAGGAACCGTTCCCGGCACACGACTACCGCAGCTATCGCGAGGCCAAGCATTTCGGCCGGGTACCCCTCGCCGCCGGCGAGAACCACTACACGCGCTTCGAGTTCTCGCGGCTGATCGACGAAGGCGTGGTCACCATTCTCCAGCCGGATCTGTCGAAGACCGGCGGGATCACCGAGGTCATGAAGATCGCCGCCATGGCGTCCGCGCACAAGCTGCCGATTCATCCGCACACCTCGATGACCGGGCTCAACATGGCGGCATCGATACATCTCCTGGCCGCGGTCGACGACGCCGGCTACTTCGAAGGCGATGTGTCGGCGAACAACCTGTTCCGCGACACGATGGTGAGTCCCTCGCCGTATCGCGTCGACGCGGCCGGCATGGTGCGCCCGCTCGATGGCCCCGGTCTCGGCCTGGACGTCGACGAGGAGTTCCTGGTCGCGCACCCGGTCATCGAAGGCCCCAGTTACGTCTAGACAGCCAGGAGGATCCGCCATGCCCATGCTGCGACTGCTTTGCACGCTCGCCTGCCTTGCCGTCGTACCGGCGGCGGCCAGCGCACAGTCGTTTCCGTCCAAGCCGATCAAGGTCGTGGTGCCGTTTCCCCCGGGCGCCTTCAACGACACGCTGGGGCGCACCCTGGCCGGCGAATTTGCGAAGGGCTTCGCCCCCGGCTCCCATGTCGAGAACAAGCCCGGCGGCGGCTCGGTGATCGGCACGGACTTCGTCGCCAAGTCGGCGCCGGACGGGCATACGCTGCTGGTGGTGGCGTTTCCGTTCGCTCTGATCAACAGCCTGCATGCGCAGGCGAAGATCGATGTCACCCGCGACTTCAGCGCGCTCGCCTGGGTGGGGACGACGCCCAACCTGCTGGTCGTGAATCCCGCGTCCCCGCATCGGTCGGTGCGCGATCTGATCGCCGCCGCCAAGGCGGCACCGGGCCGGATCCCGTATGCCTCGACCGGCAACGGGTCGTCGAACCACCTGTCGATGGAGCTCTTCAAGGTGATGGCGGGCGTCGATCTCACGCACGTGCCGTACAAGGGCAGCGCGCCCGCGGTCACCGATCTGATCGGCGGACAGGTGCAGGCGATGTTCGACAACATGCCGAACGTCATCCAGCACGTCAAGGGCGGCCGGCTGCGCGCGCTGGCGATCACTTCGCCGAAGCGCGCCGCCTCCCTGCCCGAAATCCCCACCGTCGACGAGGCGGGCGTGCCGGGGTACCAGGTCGGCGTCTGGTTCGGCGTCGTCGCGCCCGCCGGCACGCCACGAGAGGCCGTGACGCGCCTGAACGCAGAGATCAACCGCGTCATCGCGCTGCCGGATGTCCGCGAGCGATTCGCGCAGGCCGGCATCGAGATCGTCGGGGGCGCGCCCGACACGTTCGAGCGCCATGTCCGTGACCAGGTGGCCACCTGGAGCAAGGTCGTCAGGGAAGCGAACATCCGCGCCGATTGAGCATGGACGCCGCGCGGCGCCTCTGCGACGAAGGGTATGCGCTGCTCGAGGCCGGTCAACCCGAGGCGGCCCTGCAGAAGCTCGCGGCAGCGCTGGACCTCGCGCCGCAGGATGCGCTGATCCGGTATCGCCTGGGCCTTGTGCACGGCGATGCCGGTCGCACGCGCGAGGCAATGGCGAACTACGACGCCTGCCTCGCCATCGAACCCGGCAACGCGCGCGCCCACAACAATCGGGGCTCCTGTCTGCAACTGCTGGGGCGCGATGCCGAAGCCGAGGCAGCGTTTCGCCGGGCCCTCGAACTCGACCCCGGCCTGGCCGCCCCGTACCTGAATCTCGGTCACCTGCTCGAGGCGCGCGATCCCGCCGCCGCGTCCGATCTGTACCGTCGCGCGATCGCGGCCGGCCTCGATGCGGGCTTGTTCGCGCATCACCTCGCCGCGGTCGGCGGACAGCTGACGTCGCGTGCCGACCCCGCGTGGGTGCGTGCGACCTTCGACAATTTCGCCCCCGGGTTCGACCGACAGCTTGCGGCCCTCGGGTACGACGCGCCGCAACGACTCGCCGCCCTGGTCAGCGACGCGGCGGGCGGCGCGCTCGACATCCTTGACCTCGGCTGTGGCACGGGGCTGGTCGGCAACGCGCTTGCCGGGCGCGGCCACCGCATCACCGGCATCGACCTGTCGGCGAAGATGCTGGCGCGTGCCGCCGCGCGCGACGCCTATGCGGCACTGATCTGCGACGATATCCACGCCTGGCTCGCGACCGCCCCGGCCGCGGCGTTCGACGTGGCGATCGCCGCCGACCTGTTCATCTACATCGGCGCACTGGAGAGCGCATTCGCGGGCATCGCGCGCACGCTGCGGCCCGCGGGACGCTTCGCGTTCTCCATCGAGGAATGCGCCGACGGGTACGAACTGCGCCCGAGCGGCCGCTATGCGCAATCGCCTCGCTACGTCGACCGCTGCGCGGCACCATGGTTCGACACGGTGTCGTCGCAGCAGGTGGTGCTGCGCATGGAAGCCGGCGTGCCGTTGCACGGGCGCCTGTACCACTGCCGCCGGCGACCCGCGCCATGAGGCAACGGTAGAATCGCGCCTGCCCCACGAATCGCATCCGACATGTCCGCAGCGCCTCCTCCCGACGCACCGGCCGGCAACTTTCTCCGCAGCATCATCGAGAACGATCTGGCACGCGGGACGTATGCCGGCCGCGCCTGGCGCGGGCGGCCCGGCAGCGCCGCCGACCATGCCGGCGCGCCGGTCGATGCCGCGCGCATCCGGACCCGCTTTCCTCCCGAGCCCAACGGATATCTGCATGTCGGGCACGCCAAGAGCGTCTGCCTCAATTTCGGGCTGGCGCGCGATTTCGGCGGCGTGTGCCACATGCGTTTCGACGACACCAATCCGGAGAAGGAGGAGCAGGAGTACGTCGACGGCATTCTGGACGCGGTGCGCTGGCTCGGATTCTCCTGGGACGCGCTGGGTTCGACCCACCTCTATTTCGCCAGCGACTACTTCGACTTCATGTACGCCGCCGCCGAGCACCTGATCGGCGCGGGTCATGCCTATGTGGACGAACAGAGCGCGGAGGAGATGCGCGCGAACCGCGGCACGCTGACCGAAGCGGGGCGCGACAGCCCGTATCGCGACCGGCCGGCCGCGGAATCGCTGGAGCGATTCCGGGAGATGCGCGATGGCCGCCACGCCGAAGGCAGCATGGTCCTGCGCGCCAGGATCGACATGGCTTCACCGAACATCAACCTGCGCGATCCGGCCATCTACCGGATCCGCAGGGCCGCGCACCACCGCACCGGCGACAAGTGGTGCGTCTACCCGATGTACGCGTACGCCCATCCGATCGAGGACGCGCTGGAGCGCATCACCCACTCGATCTGCACGCTGGAGTTCGAGGACCAGCGCCCCTTCTACGACTGGGTGCTGGAACGGCTCGCCGACGGCGGGCTGCTGGCGCGCCCGCTGCCGCACCAGCACGAGTTTGCCCGGCTCAATCTGACCTATGTGATCACGAGCAAGCGCCGCCTCAAGCAGCTCGTCGACGAAGGAATCGTCTCGGGCTGGGACGATCCGCGCATGCCGACCCTCGTCGGCCTGCGGCGCCGGGGCTACACGCCCGACGCCATCCGCCTCTTCTGCGATCGCATCGGCGTCGCCAAGGCGGATTCCTGGATCGACTACGCGACCCTCGAGATCGCGCTGCGCGACGATCTCGACCCCAAGGTGCCGCGCGCGATGGCGGTGCTCGATCCGGTCAGGCTGATCATTTCCAACTATCCGGAGAACGCGAGCGAGCAGTGCACGGCACCGCGCCACCCGCATCGGCCCGAGCTGGGAGAACGCCGGTTCCGATTTGCGCGTGAACTCTGGATCGAGCGCGACGACTTCTCCGCGCAGCCGCCCAAGGGCTACCACCGGCTCTTCCCGGGCAACCTGGTGCGCCTGCGTTACGGCTATGTGGTGCGATGCACCGGCTGCGATACCGACGCGAACGGGCGCGTGACGGCCGTCTTCGCTGAATACATGCCGGATTCGAAGTCGGGCACGCCGGGCAGCGCGGGCTACAAGACCAAGGGCGTGATCACCTGGCTGGCGGCCGCCGATGCGCTCGCCGCCGAAGTGCGGCTGTACGACCGGCTGTTCACCGATCCCCAGCCGGATGCCGGCGGGCGCGACTTCAAGGCGAGCCTGAATCCCGCGAGTCTGCGCACGATCGCCGCCTGGATCGAGCCGACGCTCGACGGCTGCGCGCCGGACGAGAAGTTCCAGTTCGAGCGCCACGGCTATTTCGTCGCGGACCGCCGCGATCACCGGCCTGATCGCGCGGTGTTCAACCGCATCGTGGCACTCAAGGACTCGTATCCGCGTTAGCGCAACCCGCGGCCGCTGCGCCGCCGTTGCGCCGACCCGCCGCCATGCGCATTGAATTCCTCGGTGCCGCAGGAGAGGTGACGGGCTCCTGCTACCTGATCGAGAGTCGGGGAACGAAGTTCCTGATCGACTGCGGCATGTTTCAGGGGGGGCGCGACGCGCACGCCAAGAATCTCGGCGCGGTGCGCCTGGATCCGCGGCAGATCGCATTCGTCGTCCTCAGCCACGCCCATATCGACCACAGCGGACTGATTCCGCGGCTGGTCGCACTCGGCTTCCGCGGCCGCGTCTATTGCACGCCCGCCACCGCGGCGCTCCTGCAGATCATGCTGCCGGACAGCGCCCACGTCCAGGAAGCCGAAGCCGCCTGGCAGAATCGCCGGCGCCACGTGTCGGGCAAGTTCGCGAGGGCCGACGCCGCCCCGCTCTACACGGTCAACCAGGCCCTGCTTTCGCTCGACCATCTCGAACCGGTCGACTACGACCGGCCGTTCAGCCCGCAGCCCGGTCTCGAGTTCGTATTCCGTGATGCCGGCCACATTCTCGGCTCCGCGATCGTCGAATGCACGATCGGCGCCGCGCCGGACCGCCATCGGCTGGTGGTCTCGGGGGATCTGGGGCAGCCCGACCGCCCATTGATGCGCGACCCTGCCCGGATCGCGCATGCGGACGTCCTGCTGATCGAGTCCACGTACGGCAACCGTCTGCACAAGACGCTCGAGGAAACCGAAGCCGAGCTGGTCGGTGCGATCAGCGAGACCTTTGCGCGCGGCGGCAACGTCGTGATCCCGGCCTTCGCGGTCGGCCGCACGCAGGAGGTCGTGCATGTTCTGGCCAAGCTGGTCCGCGGCGGACGCCTGCCCGACCTCACGGTGTTTGTCGACTCGCCGATGGCCACCGCCGCCTCCGCGACCACGCTGCGTTTCGCGCGACTTCTCGATGACGAGGCACGCAGCATCGCCGAGTGGATGGTGCACAATCGACGGCGATTCAACCTGCGCTTCACTGCGACGGTACGCGACTCGATGGCGATCAATCAGGTGACCGGCGGTGCGGTGATCATCGCCGCCTCCGGCATGTGCAACGCCGGGCGCATCCTGCACCATTTGTCGCAGAACCTGCCGCGGCGCCAGTCATCGGTGGTGATCACCGGCTTCCAGGCGCAGGGCACGCTGGGCAGGCGGCTGGTCGACGGCGCCCGCGAGGTGAACCTGTTCGGCGAACGCGTGCCGGTCAAGGCCAGGCTGCATACCATCGGCGGCCTGTCGGCGCATGCGGACCAGGCCGGCCTGCTTGCGTGGCTGACGGGCTTTCGCAAGGCGCCGCGTCGCACCTTCGTCGTCCACGGAGAACGTCAGAACTCGATCGAGTTCGCCGATGCGATTCGTACCAAGCTGCGCTGGACCGACGTGATCGTGCCATCGCGCGGCGACGCGCATGACATCGGCTGCGCCTAGTCCCCGTGCGCCACCGATGCAGAGACTGCGAACGCAACGGACGCAAAAAAACGAAGGCCGCACGACGTGCGGCCTTCGCGTAGGGCTCGGACGGGACGATCAGGCCCGCTTGACCTTTTCCAGCATCTTGAATGTCGCCTTCGGCGCGCCTGCGAACATGCGCTTGAACACCTTGGAAAGACAGCGTCGCTCCAGCGTGTTGCGACGGGTACGTTTGCGTTCGGCCATGATGGATTCGATTACCAGGTGGGATGGATGGGTGACATTATACTTCCTTCGCTGACACCTGCGACGTCACGGCAGGCGGTCGGGTAAACCCTGTCAGCGTATTCCCGTCACGGCCGTTTTGTCGGCGAACGCCTGCGGCGTTCCGCCATTCCAGGAGAACTGAAGTGCTTCACGCTAACTCGATGCGCCGTCGCCGGCACCTCCTCGCCGCCGGCGTGATCCTGGCGGGGCTGGCGTTTGCCCGGCCGGCATCCGCCCAGGAAGCGCCGGACGCGCTGATCAAGCGCGTGGTATCCGAAGTCACTTCCGTGATCGACAGCGATCGGGAGATCCGCGCCGGCAACCGGCAGAAGATCACGGCGTTGGTGGATTCCCGCATCGTGCCCCACCTGAACTTCCAGGCGATGACCCGCACGGCCACCGGCCGGCACTGGCCGCGCGCCACGGCGGACCAGCAGCGCGCCCTGGTGCGCGAGTTCAGCCGCCTGCTGATCAACACCTATGCCGGCGCGCTGTCCAACTACCGGCCCGAGACCACGATCGAGTATCGGCCGCTGCGCCTCGAAGCCGGCGAAACCGAAGCCGTGGTCCGGTCCACCCTCAAGTCGAAGGGCGGCGAACCGATACAGTTCGACTACTACCTCGAGCGCGTCGACGGCGCCTGGAAGGTGATCGACCTGAACGTCCTCGGCGCACGTCTGGTGGAAACCTACAAGAATCAGTTCAACAGCGTGATCAACGCCGACGGCATCGACGGCTTGATCAGGATGCTGTCCGAGAAGAATCGCGCCGTGGAGGCGCGAACGCGAGGCTAGGCCGCGGGCGGCGCGGCCCGGATGAAGTGTTCGCGGTAGTACCGCAGTTCCTCGATCGACTCGTGGATGTCGGCCAGCGCCTCGTGCCGGCCGTGCTTGGTGAGTCCCTTGGCCAGTTCCGGCCGCCACCGCTTCACGAGTTCCTTCAGCGTCGAGACGTCGAGGTTCCGATAGTGGAACCAGGCCTCCAGTTCCGGCATGCTGCGCGCCATGAACCGCCGGTCCTGGCAGACGGAATTCCCGCACATCGGCGAAGCCCCCTTCGGGACGTGCAGCTTCAGGAAGTCGAGCATGCGCATTTCCACTGCGCGCTCGTCCAGCGGCGAGGCCTTCACCTTGTCGATCAGGCCCGACTTGCCGTGCGTGGCGCGGTTCCAGTTGTCCATGGCATCGAGCACTGCATCGTCCTGATGAACCACGAGCACCGGCGCCTCGGCGACGACGGCGAGATCCGCATCGGTGATGACGATCGCCACCTCGATGATCCGATCGCTGTCGGGCGCCAGGCCCGTCATTTCCATGTCGATCCAGATCAGGTTGTTTTGGTCTTGAGCCATCGGATGGGGGATAATCGAAACATTCCGGACCATTGTCGCATACGGCTCGCATACGCCATTCATGCAGGCCTTCTCCCTCCTGTTCGCCGTCGCCGCTCTCGCATCGCTGGGGGTTGCCTACTGGCTGGCGCGCCGCCAGATCGCCCATGTCCGCGCCCATCGTGACGCGGTGCCGCCGGCGTTTGCCGACGCGGTCGGCCCGGCCGCGCATCAGCGCGCCGCGGACTACACGGTGGCGCGCACCCGTTTCGGAACGGTCGAGGCGGCAGTCGACACGGTGCTGCTGCTGCTCCTGACGCTTGGCGGGGGCCTCGAATTTCTCGCCCGCGCCGTGGCGGTGATTCCGGCCGGGTTCGGCCGCGAACTCGCGCTCGTGGGGTCGGTCGTCCTCCTGATGGCTGCCGTCGGCCTCCCGTTCGCCTGGCATCGCACCTTCGCGATCGAAGCCCGATTCGGCTTCAACCAGATGAGCCGGCGG
The DNA here is from genome assembly GCA_016790695.1 of Burkholderiales bacterium. Taxonomy (GTDB): domain Bacteria; phylum Pseudomonadota; class Gammaproteobacteria; order Burkholderiales; family JAEUOS01; genus JAEUOS01. The sequence goes on along the minus strand of JAEUOS010000012.1, from coordinate 15,143 downwards.
CTGTTCATCGCCGACACGCTCAAGGCGGCCCTGCTGATCGTGGTCCTGGGGGCGCCGCTCCTGCTGGCCATCCTCTGGTTCGTGCAGGTTGCGGGAGGCTGGTGGTGGCTGTACGCCTGGCTCGCCTATTGCGCGTTCCAGATCCTGTTGCTCGTCCTGTTTCCGACCGTGATCATGCCGATGTTCAACCGATTCACGCCGCTGCCGGACGGCGAGCTGAAGACCGCCATCGAGGCGCTCCTGCGTCGCTGCGGCTTCGCCGCCGGCGGCCTGTTCGTCATGGACGGTTCGAAGCGCTCACGGCACAGCAACGCGTTCTTTTCCGGCTTCGGCGCCGCCAAGCGGATCGTGCTGTTCGACACGCTCATCCAGAAGCTGTCGCGTGCGCAGATCGAGGCCGTTCTCGCACACGAGCTCGGCCATTTCCACCATCGCCACATCGTCAAGCGCATCGCCGTCTCGTTCCTGATCAGCCTCGGGTTCTTCGCGCTTGCGGGCGCGCTCATGGACAGGCCGTGGTTTCACCTCGGCCTCGGCGTGTCGACGGCGAGTCCGGCGATGCATCTTGTCCTGCTCGCGCTGGCGCTGCCGCCACTGACGTTTCTGCTCACGCCCCTGGCAAGCCGCATGTCGCGGCGGCATGAATACGAGGCCGATGCCTATGCCGCGCGTCAGACTTCCGCGGCCGACCTCATCGCCGCTCTGACGCGCATCTACGACGACAATGCCGCGACTCTCACCCCCGACCCGTGGCATTCCGCGTTCTACGACTCCCACCCGCCGGCGCTGCTGCGCATCGGCCGGCTGGGCGGCGCCTCGGCATGACGGCGCGGGGCGCGCCGCATTGAGCACGCTGCGCGGTCGGGTCGTCGCAACGTTCGGGCGCCGCTACGAGGTCGAGGCCGACGCGGGAACGCTGGTCTCCTGCGTCACACGAGCGCGCAAGCGCGATGCCGCCTGCGGCGACCTCGTGGAGTTCACGCCCACCGGTGACGGCCAGGGCGTCATCGAGGCGATTCTTCCGCGGCGCACGTTTCTCGAGCGTGCCGACGCCTTCAAGCGCAAGCCGATCGCCGCGAACGCGGACCAGATCCTGATCCTGGTGGCGACCGAGCCCTGGTTCTCCGACGAGTTCATCACGCGACTCCTGGTCCTTGCGCACGACGCCGCGGTGGTCCCGCTGATCGGACTCAACAAGATCGACCTGCCGGGCGCGGCAGACGCGCGCGCGCGCCTGGCGGTGTTCGAGCGCGCCGGCTGCGCGGTCGTGGAGTTCGCGGCGCGCCCGCGCGACGCGTCGGGAACGCGACTGCCTGACGGTCAGGGCATCGACGCGCTGCGCGCCCGGCTCGCCGGCCGGATCACGGTACTCGCCGGCCAGTCCGGCATGGGCAAGTCGTCGCTCGTCAATGCACTTGCGCCTGGCGCCGACGCGGCCACCGGCGAGATCTCGCGCGCGCTCGGGTCAGGCCGGCACACGACGACCTACTCGCGCTGCTATCGGGTCGACGCGACCACCCTGCTGATCGATTGTCCGGGCATGCAGGAGGTCGGCGTGGCCAATCTCGACCTGCCGCGCCTCACCGCCGGATTCGCCGAGTTCGCCCCGTTCCTTGGCAACTGCCGATTCGCCGACTGCCGCCATGATCGCGAGCCGGAGTGCGCGCTGGTTGCCGCGGTCGACGCGGGTGCCATTGCCGCGCGCCGATACGAATTGTTCTGCCGCCTGCGCGGGGAGATCGCGCCACCGTCGCGTTAGCCGGATCGGCCCGCACGTGCGTCCGGCCGCACACTGGTGCCACGCATTGCCTACGATACCCACTGCGCGATCGCCAGCATGACCAGCAGCATCAGCCAGAGCACCAGCGCGCGCCAGACCAGCCCGACTGTGCTGGAAAGAAACCCGGCGTCGGCCTCCTCGCCGGTGCCGATCTCGGTGCGCTCGTCGATCGCCGGGCCGAGCGGCGTCACCCCCTCCCGGACCGGTTTGCCGAGCTTCACGCCGATCGCCCCGGCACCAGCCGCCAGAACGATGCCCATGCCGGGGTCGCGCCACCGCGCCGCCTGATGGCGCCAGCAATAGACCGCGTCCTCGAAATTGCCGACCACCGCGAATCCGATCGCGGTCAGCCGCAGCGGTACCCAGTCGACCACGCGAGCAGCAGACCGTGCGAATTCCCCGAACCCCTCCGCCTTTCCGGGGGCGTTCCAGCGCGCCGCCAGGGTCATCGAAAGGCGGTAGAGCACGGCACCCAGCGGGCCCGGAAGGACCACGAACCAGAACAGGACGCCAAACACGTGGCGATGCGATGCCGCAAACGCCTCCTCGATCGCGAGCCGCGCCACCTCGACGGAATTGAGATCGTCCGCCGGCCGGCCGCGCCACGCCCGCAGGAGCCGCCGCGCACGCGGCAGATCCCCGTCGATGAGCGCACGATGGACATCGGTGAAATGATGGCTGAACTGGCGGAAGCCCAGCGTCAAGTACAGGACCGCGACGTTGAACGCCCAGGCGACGAGGACGTGCAGTTCGCGCAACACGTAGTACATGCCGAGCGTCAGGGCGCCCGCGGCGCCCACGGCGATCAGCCATGCCGCCTTGCCGTGCGCGCGCTCGCCGGTATCGAGCAAGCGCTCCAGGGCACCGAGCAGGGTGTCGGGAACGGCCGCCAGGCGCGACCGGTCGTCGAGCGGTCGCACCTGCTCGATCAGCAGGACGGCGATCAGGGCAAGTACGGTCATGGCGCGCGCGAAGATAGCACAGGGCCCACGTTAGAATGCCCCGCATGCGCAATGCGGCGCAGGCCAAGGCCGGAGAGGCAGGCGCAATGGACATCACCCCCCCGTTCGGCTACAGCGACGTCATTCCGCTGGAACGCCACCACAAGGTCCTGCTGCCGGCGGTGGATCGCGGGACGATGCCCGCGTATGCGCGATCGGTCAATGCCATGGCGATCAGCTTCTCGGAATTCGCTGTCGCGCAGCGCGACTACCCGATCGTGTTCTCGACCGTTCCGTCGGACCGGAGCTTTGCCCCCGTCGCCGTACTTGGCCTGGCGGACGGCCAGAACCTGTTCATCGACCGCGACGGCGCGTGGGAACCCGGCCATTATGTCCCCGCGTTCGTGCGGCGCTATCCGTTCTGCGTCTCGCGTGTCTACATCGACGGTGTCATCCAGCCGGACCGGCTGGTGTGCGTCGAGCGCTCGTGGATCGACCAGGGTGGAATCGCCATGTTCGATGACACCGGCATCGCGACCCCGGAATGGACCGAGCGCGAGCGCCTGCTTGCCGAGTACGAAAGGGACATCGACCTTACCGCCCGGATGTGCGCACGCCTGGTGGAACTCGACCTGCTCGTGCCGTTCACCATGCAGATCAAGAGCGGCGCCGAGACCGCCCTGACGATGCAGGGGATGCATTGCATCGACGAAAGCCGCTTCTCCGGGCTCGCGGCCGACGTGCATCGGGAACTCGCGCAGGCAGGCATGGCGGCACGCATCTACGCCCATTTGTTCTCGCTGGGCAACTTCTCCCGCCTGCTCGAGCGCGCGCAAGCGCTCGCCGGCCGACCCGCGGTCGCCTGAACGTCGACGGCGCTGCCCATTCCCGGGCGGGCTCGGGACGCGTTCAGGCGCGCATGAAGTGGTAGAAGTTGCGCAACATCGCGGCCGTCGCCCCCCAGATGAAATACGAGCGATAAGGCATGGCGTAGAAGTGCCGCTGCCGTCCGAGCCAGGGCCGGCTGCGCTTCTCGTGATTGGCGGGATCGAGGACGAACTCCAGCGGCACCTCGAACGCCTCGGCGACCTCGTTCGGATCGGTGGCGAGCTCGAACGGCGGGTGCACCAGCGCGACCACCGGCGTGACCTCGTAGTCGGTGACCGTGTAGTAGTCGGGCAGGCGGCCGACGACTTCGACGCGCTCCGGCGGCAGTCCGATCTCCTCTGCCGCCTCGCGCAACGCGGTCGCCTCCGCGTCCGCATCGTCGTCTTCCGCACGCCCGCCAGGAAAGCTGATCTGGCCTGCGTGGTTCTTCAAGTGCGACGTGCGCTGGGTCAACAGCAGCGACAACGACTCCCGCGCGACGATCGGGACCAGGACCGCGGCGCGGCGATAGCTGCGCTGTCCGGCGAGCATGCCATCCTCGAACTGCTGGTCACCGAGCATCTCGCTTTGCCATGGGCGCGGATCGCGAAAGCGCGCGCGCAACGCCTCGGCCGAGACGCCGCGCACCGGCGCCAGACCGGCGTTGTACGTTCCCGGGTCCAAAACAGCGATCGCCGCCGCCTCGGCCGTCGTGATGAGATGGCCCTGCCCAGTCGCGGCAGGGCCAGAGGCCGGCGGTGCATCGGCGTCGGAACGAGTGGAACCGGACATTGCACAAATTTTACCGTGTCACGAAACAGCGCCGGCACCGGCGCTGGCCACGTGCCTGCCTCCGTGACCACCTCCGTCGACGGCATTCGCGACCGTCGGCCGCAGCACGCGGCCGGCGTCCTAGAAGACCGTCCGCCGACGATACTGTTCGACCTCGCGCAATGTTGCGAGCTTCATGGTCGCCGTAAGCTGAAATGTCATCGCGCCGCTCCCAGCGGTCACCTTCCGAAGCTCCGATTCCGAGTGGCAGCGCACGCAGGCGGCAAGCCAGCGACCGTTGAACATGAACGGCGCACCGAGCGCGCCATCCGAGCAGATCGGGCAGGACAAGCTGTTCATGATGCACCTCCTTTGAAACAATCGAACCGGCTGCGGGTTCCGAAATCGCGATCCGTCGCGCGCCGCCGGCCCGCCGCCCGGGCGACCGGCAGCCGCGTGGCTCAGGCTACCGGCGTGGGCCGCGGGCGGGCCAGGTCGGCCTCTTGTTGCGCGGACAAGCCCGCGATTCCCTTGACCTGGAAGCCGGTATCGGGGCCCGCCCCGCCACCCACGATCTCCATTTCGGTCTCGTACAGGCATTCCGTGCACAGTGCGTACCACGCACCACCCACCAGTCGCGGCGGACGCAAACGGGATGCGTTGCAGGTCGCGCAGGTCAACGACATCTTCAAGGGCCTCCGGCGGTGAACATGCCCCGATTATCCGAATCGCCGTCGCGCGCGAAACGGACCAAATGCCGCAATTGACCTTCTTTAACCGCGCGCAACCTGATCTCACAAAGTCTTGCGCGCCGTTCGGGGACCAGTGCGCCGCCCCGGACGCGACGCGCCGCCGGCGATGGCATCACACCCGCGCGCCAGAAAGCTGCCAGGCCGCGTCCGGCCGGAATGCCCGGACCCGAACCTTCCCGCCCTCGGGGACGACAGCCGAGCAACCGGCGCCTGTTACCGCGCGCCGGGCGTCGGCACCGGCCGGGCTATTTCCCCTGCAGCCTGAAGACGTACTCGGTCAACGCGAGAATCCGGCTGCGCGCAGCGGATTCCCGGTCGTAGACCGGATGGTTCTCGAAATACACCGAGGACTGCATGCGAAACGTGCGGCCCCAGACGGGCATGTCCCGGCTCCCGTGGGCGCCAACCTCACGCCGACCGTCGATGGTCTGGTAGACCAGGTCGAACGGAAACACGCCGTTGTTGGCGCGCGCCAGGACAGTGAGATCCGGCACCCGCCGTGTCAGCTGTGTCTGCATCGGTCCGTCGCCCTTGCCGAGCGCGCCGTGGCAGACGGCGCACGCGTTCTCGTACTCGTTCTTGCCGACGTCCACGCGGTCCGCCGCCAGCGCCTGTCCCGCCGACGCTGCCAGCACCGCCCACATCGCAACCGCCGTGAATCCGGTTCGTCCTCTTGACATGTCGATCCTTCCCGTCGGCATCCGTTCGTCACGCAACCGTGCCGGGCGCGGCAGGCACGCCGGCATCACGCGCGAACGCGTCGAATGCGCGCAGCGCATCGCCGCCATAGACGGCGGCAGGCCCGCCACCCATGTAGACCGCGAGCGCGACGGTCTCGGCAATCTCCTGGCGGGAGGCGCCCTGCTTCCACGCCGCCCGCGTGTGGTACGCGACACAGCCTTCACAGTGGGTGGCGATGCCGATCGCCAGCGCCATCAGTTCCTTGGTCCGCGTCTCGAGGGCGCGAGACGCCGTCGCCGCCATCCCGAGAGCGCCGAACGCCTTCGCCGCATCGGGCGTGGCCTCGCGCATCAGCGCGAATCCTGCCGCCACCTGGTCGGCAATGTGCGAATAGTCCTTTTCCATGCCGCGCACCTCCGACGCGCCCCGTGCTCGCCGCCAAATGAACCGATTGCAGTATCCCGAATCGCCGCATGCACGGATTGACGTGCATCAAGCGGCGAGACGGTGGTAGGGCGTGTTGGACTCGAACCAACGACCAAGGGATTATGAGTCCCCTGCTCTAACCGACTGAGCTAACGCCCCACGGCGGCCCGGCTGCGCGACCGAGCGGGCGATTCTAACAATCCGGCACCTGACGCCGCGCGCAGATCCTCTGCGCGCGGCGGCATGTGATGCATTTCACGTCTTCCTTGCCGGGCGGCGATCGCTCGTGACCGGATTCACAAAGGTTTGCGTTTGCCTGTTGTGGCTTGCCCCGGACCACGCGACACTGTGCGAACGGCGCCGGATCGCGCGGCGCATTGACCGACATGAACAGGGACGAATCGGACGTGACTGCGGGATGGATCCAGGGAATCGCGCGCGCGCCGCGTCGCGCACTGCTGGAGTGGTTCGCCATCATGGAACGCGAGCTTCAGTACGTGACCGGCGAGATTGCCCTGGTGCGCGGCCTGGTTCCGATCCTGGCCTGCATGCGGCAGTCCGGCCTGACGCCTGTGCAGCGCAGTGAGTTGTTCGCGCACCTGCGTCGCGTCTACGTTCTCGGGCCCTATCTGGTCTTCGCCCTGCTGCCCGGGTCGTTTCTGGCAATCCCGCTGGTCGCGCTCTGGCGCGACCGCCGCCGCCGCCGCGCCGCGCATCGAGCGGCCGACGCGGCCTGAGCCGCGCGTCCGCGCCATCACACGCCGGGCGGCGCGACCAGGTGCCGCACCACAGGCGGCTCCGGCCCCAAATGGAATTCGACGATCATCGCCTCGCGCCGGGCGTCGTCGCGCGACAGGCGATGGTACTGCCGATCATGCTCGGCCCACGATGCGAACAGGAAGGACTCGACGTAGCGCCCGGGCACGGTGACATCCTCGTAGACGCCCCACTGGTAGGCGCCATCACGCAGGCGCTCCTGCGAGATTTCTCGCAACAGGATCAGGAACGGCCCCGCGCGCCGGGGGTCGACCTGGTATTCGATCGATACCATCACCGGCCCGCGATCCCCGGGCACCGGACGGTGCACATGCGGCTCGGGCCACCAGTGCAAGGCCCCCTTGAGATCCGGAGGCAGCTCCGGCAGGGGCCGCATGCCGACGGCGACGAGCAGCGCGACGCCGGCCGTGCCGGCGGCCAGAAACGCCAGCCGCACCGACGTCTGGTCGGCGACCGTGCCCCAGGCCGGACTGCCCAGGGTCATGGCGCCGGCAAATACCATCAGATAAATGGCCATGCCACGGCCGCGCATCCAGTCCGGCAGGTAGGACTGCGCGGCGACGTTGGCCATCGTGAGCGATGCGAGCCAGCTCATGCCGAGTACGACACCGATCAGTGCGGCCGAATACGGGTCGCGCACGAGCGCCAAGCCCAGGAGTCCCAGGACGGTCCCGCCCAGGCCGAGCCGAAAGATCGTCTCGGTGGAAAACTTGCGCCGCAGCCACGGCAGGCTGAACGTGGTGACCGCGGTGCCGATTCCGATCGCCGCGAGCAGGTAACCGTAGAGACCCGGCGTCCCGGCGAGCTCACGGCGCACCAGCACCGGCAGCAGGGTCCAATAGGCACTGGCGAGGAGGACGAACCCGCCCAGCCGCGCCAGCACGCGGCGCAGTTCCGGCGCATGCCGCACGAAGCGCACACCGGCCGCCATGGCGCCGGGCAGGCTCTCGCGCAGGCCGCCCGATGCCGGTGTCGACGCGCCTTTCCACCAGAGGAACGCCGCGATCACGACCAGATACCCGAGCGCATTGGCATAGAAGGCAGCGGCGACACCGAGCGCGGCCACGGTGACGCCGGCGATCGCCGGACCGATCGCGCGCGAGATGTTCAAGCCCATGCCGTTGAGCGCCACCGCCTGCTCGAGGCGTTCGCGCTCGACCAGCAGCGGCACCAGCGACTGCTGGGTCGGCTGCAGCAGCGCCGAGCCCACCCCGGTGACGAGGATCGCCGCGATCAGCAGCGCGGGCGTCAACGCGCCGGTAAGCGCCGCCTGGCCGATCGCCGCGGTCACGACGGCGAGGATGGCGTTGATCCAGATGTTGAGGCTGCGCCGGTTGATCGTGTCCGCCAGGGCCCCGGCCGGCAGCGCGAGCAGGAGCACCGGAAAGGCGGCGGCAGCCTTGACCATGCCGACCGCAGCCGAGGAGACCGACAGCGTCGTCATCAGCCAGGCGGCGCCCAGTTCCCGCATCGCCGTGGCCAGATTGCCGAGCAGCGTGGCACTCCAGATCACCAGGAACGGCGTCGAGGCGAACGGTGCCCAGAACGAGACGGGAGGCACCGCCGGGCGCGCGCCGCGCTCGATGTCATCAGTCATCTTGCCAAACGCGTACCGACGTCATAGTTTCCGCAATCTTCCTCAACCCGGAGCCCGCAGTGCGACGCGCTGGTGCAGATTATTGGCCACCAGGGCGCCGACGACAAGGGCGCCGCCGACCCATTCTGCGGCGCTGAACTGCGCCCCCTGCAGGAAGCGGATGAAATAGGTCTCGACCGGCATCAGATTGATGAGCAGCAGGGAATTGAGCGGACCGATGCGCGCATTGCCGTAGTTCCAGACCAGCATCGCCAGGACCACGCCGGGAACCGCCAGGAACAGGATGTGCGGCGTCACGCCCAGCAGGTCGGCGCGCGCGGGCAGGCGGCCCAGGCCGAGGCCGTGCACCGCGAGCGTCGCGGCGACGATGAAGCACAGGCCGATCAGGCACGTGAGCGTGGTGAAGCGGACGACACCGAAGCCGGGAAAGCGGTCCAGCATCAGCGTGTAGGACATCCAGCACAGGGCCCCGGACAGCACCAGCAGATCGCCGTAGAGCTTGGGGTCGCCCGGGGTCCAGCCGTGCCCGACGACCACCGTCACCACGCCGGCGAAGGCAACCAGAATCGCGCCGATCGTGAAGGGCGGCGGCCGCCTGCCGTGCAGGAACCACTGCGCCAGCGCCGTCATCGACGGTTGCAGCGCGACGATGATCACCGCGTGCTCCGGCAGCGTGTACGCGAGACCGAAGAACACCAGGAGCGGCGAGCCTGCCATGCCGAGCGCCCCGGCGACCACCAGGGCGGCCGGGCGCGGCCCCGGGGCGAACGCCGCGCCGCCCTCGCGCCAGAACAGGATCGCGGCCAGCACGGCCGCGGCGATCGCGTAGCGTACCGCCGTCAGCGTGATCGCATCCATCGCCCGGTACGCGTCCTTGGCGACCGGCATCAGCGCGCCCCACACCAGCACCGCGGTCAGGGCCGCAGCGAGCCCGACGCCGAACTCGCCTCCCGCGCGCATCCGGGTTCAGCGCGGTCGCGCGCGACCGGGCCGGCCGCCAGGCACCGCCGCGCGCGCCGGCATCAACTGTTGTCTTCGAGAAAGCTCTTCAGCCGCTCGGAACGCGACGGATGGCGGAGCTTCCGCAGCGCCTTGGCCTCGATCTGCCGGATCCGCTCGCGGGTCACATCGAACTGCTTACCGACCTCCTCGAGCGTGTGGTCGGTCGACATCTCGATGCCGAAGCGCATGCGCAGGACCTTCGCCTCGCGCGGCGTGAGCGTGTCGAGGATGTCCTTGGTGACATCGCGCAGCGATTCGTACATCGCCGCCTCGGCCGGCGCCAGGGTGTTGGTGTCCTCGATGAAGTCGCCGAGATGCGAATCGTCGTCGTCGCCGATCGGCGTCTCCATCGAGATCGGCTCCTTGCTGATCTTGAGGATCTTGCGGATCTTGTCCTCCGGCATCTCCATCTTGACCGCGAGGGTCGCCGGGTCCGGCTCGATGCCGGTCTCCTGCAGGATCTGCCGCGATATGCGGTTCATCTTGTTGATGGTCTCGATCATGTGCACCGGGATGCGGATGGTGCGGGCCTGGTCGGCGATCGAGCGCGTGATCGCCTGCCGGATCCACCAGGTGGCGTAGGTCGAGAACTTGTAGCCGCGCCGGTATTCGAACTTGTCGACCGCCTTCATCAGGCCGATGTTGCCCTCCTGGATGAGGTCGAGGAACTGCAGGCCGCGATTGGTGTACTTCTTGGCGATCGAGATCACCAGGCGCAGGTTGGCCTCGGTCATCTCGCGCTTGGCGCGGCGGGCCTTGGCCTCGCCGGTCGACATCTGCTTGTTGATGTCCTTCAGGTCCTTGAGCGGGATGCCGACCGTGTTCTGCAGGTCGATCAGCTTCTGCTGCTGCTCGAGCACCGCGGGCACGAACCGCGCGAGCGTCGCGCTGTAGGGACGGTCGGCATCGACCTCGCGCTGCACCCAGCGCAGGTTGGTCTCGTGCCCGGGGAATTCCTTGATGAAGTGCTGCCGCGGCATGCCGGCCTTGATGACGCACAGTTCCTGGATGGCACGCTCGTGCTGGCGCACCCGGTCCACCTGCCCGCGCAGGAGGTCGCACAGCTTCTCGACGATGCGCGCGGTGAAGCGCACCAGCAGCAATTCCTCGGAGATCGCGTTCTGCGTGTCGATGTACGGCTTGGTCTTGTAGCCCTTGCGCGCCACGATCCCCTTGAGCTTCTCGTGCAGGTGGAAGATGCGCGAAAAGATCTCCAGGGACTTCTGCTTGAGCTCGGCCATCTGCGCGGCGTTCGCCGCGCTCGCGGCCTCGCCGTCGTCATCCTCGTCCTCCTCGACGACCTCGCCGTCCTCGCCGTCGTCGACCTCGACGGCCGCCATGGCCGCCATCTCCTCCTCGGTCGCATTGGGATCGACCAGTCCGTCGACCAGCTCGTCGATGCGCATCTCGTCGCGCGAGATGCGGCCGGCCATCGCCAGGATCTCGTCGATCGTCGTCGGGCACGCGGCGATCGCCTGGATCATGTGCTTGAGCCCGTCCTCGATCCGCTTGGCGATCTCGATCTCGCCTTCGCGCGTGAGCAGCTCGACCGAGCCCATCTCGCGCATGTACATGCGCACGGGATCGGTGGTGCGCCCGAACTCCGAGTCGAGCGAGGAGGCGGCCGCCTCCGCCTGCTCCTCGACGTCGTCGTCGGTGGTTGCCGCCGGCGCGTTCTCGTTGAGCAGCAGCGTCTCCGCATCGGGCGCCTGGTCGTAGACCGCGATCCCCATGTCCGAGAAGGTCGAGATGATCGCCTCGATCTGCTCCGCATCGACGATGTCGTCCGGCAGATGGTCGTTGATCTCGGAATAGGTGAGGAACGAGCGCTCCTTGCCGAGCTTGATCAGCGCCTTGAGCTTGTTGCGCCGCGCCTCGACGTCCTCCGCCGTCGGCGCCTGCTGCAGCAACAGCATCTCGATGCGCTCGCGGTTGCGGCGCTCGGAACGCGACCCCTTCTTGCCCGGCTTGCCCGGCGCCGGCGGCGGCGCCGGCGGCGCTGCGACGACGGCGGCCTTCGCTTCCTTGCCGGGCTTGACGGCGGCGGCCTTGGCGCTGTCGTTGCCGCGCGCGGAAGGCCGCTGCTTCGCTGCGGCGGCCGGGCTTGCCGGCTTGGCCGACTTCGCCGGCGCGACGCTCTTGGCGGCGGGCCGCGCAGGCGCGGGCTTGGCGGGCTTCGCGGGACGCGCCGGCCCCGCCGGCCGGGCGGCTTTCGCCGTCGCGCCAGCCGGCTTCGCCGGCTTCTTCGCGGGCACGCTTCCCGCCTTCGGTTTCGCCTTGGCGAGGGCTTTCCTGCCCGCGGGAACCGCGGGCTTCTTCGGCTTGGCGGACTTGCTCAGCGGCTTGGCGGGCGCCCTGGATTTCTTGGATGCTGTCTTCGATGCAGGCTTGGCGGCCATGTTTGCCTCGCGAAATGACGGTTGGCATCCGCAGCGCGGGACGCGAACGCTCGGACCGACGCGCGCGCCGCCGTGGCGGCTCGCGCAAAAAATCGAGTAAAGCTTTGAATTATAGCACTTTCATGCCGACCCATCGCCCCCTGTGCCGGTGTCGCGTTAGCGCGGCGCAGCGTCCGCCGCCAGCAGCGCGGCGAACTCCTGGCGCGCCGCAGGGTCGTCGGCGACGCGGCCGACGAGTTCCTCGCGCCGCCGCGCGCGCCACTGCGCGACCAGCGAACGCAGCGCATGCAGGAATTCCGCGCGCACGACCTCCGGTTCCTTCTCGATCTCGAGCGCCTCGACCTGGGCGCGCCGCAGAAACTGCTCTGCCGGCGTCCCCGCGAAGGACTCGACCAGTGCCGCTGGTGACGGAACCTCGGGCGCGGCCGCGATCGCGTCGATGACGTCGCGCACCGGCGAGTCTTCCGGAATCGCATGCAGGCCCTGCGCGACCTCGGGCAGCCGGGCCAGCCCGCATTCGCGCACGAGAAGGCGCAGCATGTGTTCGTCGAGCGGCGTGATCGCCGCGCGCGGGCTGCGCACCGGCGCGCTGCGCAGCACCGATGCCTGCGGCTTGAGGTCGCACAGCCGCTCGACTTCCGCCGGCGTCATCCCCGCGAGCTCGGCGACCGCCTTGACCAGGCCGAGCCGCAAGCCGGGCGCGGCGATCCGCTGCAGGTGCGTGCGCGCCGCGCTGACCAGGCCCGCGCGCCCCTCGGCGGAATCGAGGTCGGCATCGGCCTTGAGCGTCTCGATCAGGAAGCGCGACAGCGGCATCGCACCCGCCTCCAGTTCCGCGAACGCCTCGCTGCCGAATTCCCGGACATAGCTGTCCGGATCGTGCTCCGGCGGCAGAAACAGGAAGGCGAACACCTTGTCGTCCGACGCCAGCGCGAGGCTGTTCTCGAGCGCGCGCCAGGCGGCACGGCGTCCGGCCGCGTCGCCGTCGAAGCAGAACGTCACCCGGTCGGTCTGCCGCACCAGTTTCTGCACGTGCGCCGGAGTGCAGGCGGTCCCGAGCGTCGCCACCGCGTGGCCGACGCCGTGCTGCGCCAGGGCCACGACGTCCATGTAGCCTTCGACGACCACCGCACGGCCCGCTTCGCGGATCGCCTGGCGTGCCTCGAACAAGCCGTAGAGCTCCCGTCCCTTCTCGAAGACCGGCGTCTCGGGAGAATTGAGGTACTTCGGTTCGCCGTCACCGATCACGCGGCCGCCGAACCCGATCAGGCGTCCGCGCGTGTTGCGGATCGGGAACGTCACGCGCCCGCGAAAGCGGTCGTACCGCCGGCCCTTGTCGCCGTCGATCACCAGCCCGGTGTCGAGCAGGAGCTTGCCGCCATAGTCTGCGCCGAACACCGCCTCCAGCGCGTTCCAGGCGTCGGGGGCGAAGCCGAGGCCGAACCGGGCCGCGATCTTCCCCGACAGGCCGCGCCGCTTCAGGTAGTCGATGGCGGCGGGCGCGCCCTTGAGCGCGTCGCGATAGAAACGGTTGGCCTTCTCGAGCGCGTCGCTGATCGCCTCGCTGTCGGGCCCGTCGCGTCGCACGGACTCCCCGCCACGCTCCTCCGGGACCGTCAGCCCGACCGACTGCGCGAGGTCGCGGATCGCCTCCACGTAGGACATGCCGCTGTATTCCATCAGGAAGCCGATCGCCGAGCCGTGCGCGCCGCAGCCGAAGCAGTGGTAGAACTGCTTCGTCGGGCTGACCGTGAACGACGGCGACTTCTCGTTGTGGAAGGGGCAGAGCCCCATCAGATTCGCGCCGCCCTTCTTCAGTTGCACATGCCGCCCGACGACGTCGACGACGTCGACGCGGTTGAGCAGATCGGCAATGAAGGACTGGGGAATCATCGGCGGTACCGGCGACGGCATTGTAGGCCGATTCTCCCCGGGAATCTCCCCGGGAATCACCCCGGAATTCGGCTTGCGATTCGCCCCGGAATGCGCCCATGGATCCGTGCCGGGTCGCAGTCGCGGCGGCCGAAAACGCGAAGACCCCGCGGCGCGGGGTCTTCCAGGGCGGGCGCGGCACCCGCGCCAGGGCACCTACGCGAAGTTCTTCGCGACGAAATCCCAGTTGACGAGGTTCCAGAACGCCTCGACGTACTTCGGACGGGCGTTGCGGTAGTCGATGTAGTAGGCATGCTCCCAGACGTCGCAGGTCAGCAGCGGCTTGTCGGCGCCGGTCAGCGGCGTCGCGGCGTTGGAGGTCGACGCCAGGTCGAGCGAGCCATCGGGCTTCTTGACCAGCCAGCCCCATCCGGAACCGAAGGTGCCGACGCAGGTCTTGGTGAACTCCTCCTTGAACTTGGCGAACGATCCCCACTTCTTGTTGATCGCGTCTGCCAGCGCGCCCGAGGGCTCGCCGCCGCCCTTGGGCGACAGGCCCATCCAGTAGAAGGTGTGGTTCCAGACCTGGGCCGCGTTGTTGAACACCCCGCCGGACGACTTCCGCGTGATGTCCTCGAGGCTCATGTTCTCGAACTCGGTGCCCTTGATCAGGTTGTTGAGGTTGGTGATGTAGGTCTGGTGGTGCTTTCCGTAGTGGAACTCCAGGGTCTCCTTGGAAATGTGCGGCGCCAGCGCGTCGAGCGCATAGGGCAGCTCGGGAAGTTTGTGTTCCATCGTATCTCTCCGTGATTGGATCGGTGTCGGGGAAGGGTTCGCGGTACCGCTTTGGGGGCGTCCCCGCGCGAGCCGCGCATTGTAGGCCACGCGACCGGGCCCGGCAAACCCGCGGTTCAGTAGGGCTTTTCCACGCGCGCGCGCGCGCCGCCGCTGGCGAACGTGATCTCCAGCGGGTCGCCGGCCGCCAGCGCGGATGCGTCGCGCACCGGCCGGCCGGCGGCGTCGCGCACGACCGCGTAACCGCGCGCCAGGACGCGCATCGGGTCGAGGTGCGCCAACGCCAGGTCGGCGCCAGCCAGGCGCCGCCGCAGTCCCTCGAGGAAGACGCGCATGGCGCGCCCGCGGCGGGCCTCGAGCATGGTCAGGCGCGCGCGCGCCGGCGCCGGTTCCGGTGCGCGCATGCGCGCGCGCGCCAGCGCGAGCCGGGCACGGGCGCGCGCCGGACCGGCCGCGCCGGTGGTGGCCAGGGCCGCTGCCGCC